>NZ_JBIVGN010000001.1:0-427168 GCF_044748705.1 Pseudomonas sp. NPDC089758 | reverse complement strand
CCACACGACAGGCACATAGCTCAGTTGGTTAGAGCACCACCTTGACATGGTGGGGGTCGTTGGTTCGAGTCCAATTGTGCCTACCAAACATCAGAGAAGGCGATCCGAAAGGGTCGCCTTTTTTGTGTCTCGCTTTTATGGGCGGCCGCGTCACCCAGGCCGGCAGGCTGCTGAAAGTTTTTGATTTTTTTGAAAAAAACGCTTTACAGGTACGCATTCGGTGACTAATATGCGCACCACACGACAGGCACATAGCTCAGTTGGTTAGAGCACCACCTTGACATGGTGGGGGTCGTTGGTTCGAGTCCAATTGTGCCTACCAAACATCAGAAAGGGCGATCCGAAAGGGTCGCCCTTTTTGCATTTATGCGTTTCTCGCAGGTGGCCGGTATGTAGCAAGGTGTAACGTATGGTCGCGGTCCGGGCCATGGGTCGCCATGCTAGAATTCGCCGCTTCGAAACGGGAGATACACGCGTGCGCAAACTGGCAGTGGTAATGGCAGTGCTGGCCCTGGTGGGCTGTGAGAATGAGGTTGAAGGTGTGCACAAACAGGTGGCCGAGCACCTGCACAACCCCAGCACCGCCAAGTTCGGCAACGTGCGGATCGACACCAAGGGCACCATTTGCGGCCAGGTGCGTGGCAAGGACGATGCCGGGCAGTACGAAGCTTACCGCAGCTACGTCGCCATCAAGGGTGACGATGGCCAGTACGACATTATCGTCGACGACAATGGCAACAACCTGCGTATTCGCGAAATGTGCGGGGGCGCTGAGTTGCAGCGCCGCGCCGAGGCCCTTGCCGATCAGCCTGCCCCTCAAGGCTGGGATGTCGAGGTGATCCAGGGCGCCAACATGGGTGCATTGAGCGACATGACCGCCCGCCTGATCGAGAAGGGCATCCCATCCTCGGTCGAATACCGCAATGGCAAGCCGGTGGTGCTGCTGGGGCCGTTCCCCACCAAAGAGGAAGCCGAGGCACGCAAGGCAGAGGTCATGGCCAAGCTGGGTACGGATTCGGTTGTCATCCAGCACGGCGCGCAGCGCTGATAACAGCGTACCGCACCCTTCGTAGCATGGCCTCGGTGGCTGCCGGCTCGCCGGCGAGCACCGGGCCAGCCGCTGCCATGCATCGAGTCGCCTGGCCTGTACAGGGGTGAGCCGCCCCTTGTCAGTGCCTGTGAAAGCGCCGGAACAGACGCCTGTCATCTGTAACCCTACCGGTCTATGCTTGTTTGGGAGACGGTTTGAAGCGGGGAGGGCCTCATGTCTACACTGGAGCGGGCCATCCTGGTGGCCACCAGGGCGCATGAAGGGCAATACGACAAAGGCGGTGCGGCGTATATCCTGCACCCGTTGCGGGTGATGATGCGGGTGTCCACGCCCGAGCAGCGCATCGTCGCTGTGCTTCACGATGTGATCGAAGACACGCCGCTTACGCTTTCCGACCTGGCCCGCGAGGGTTTCACGCTCAAGATCCTGGCCGCGTTGCTGGCCTTGAGCCGGCGTGATGGCGAAAGCTACGAGGACTTCGTGGTGCGCCTGGGCTGCGACCCACTGGCGCGTACCGTCAAAATGGCCGACCTGGCCGACAATAGCGACCTTTCACGCATCGCCCGCCCAGGCCCGGCCGACCTGAGGCGGCTGGCCCGTTATCAGCAGGCCAGCGCTTACCTGCAGGCGCTGGCCTAGGCCCAGATTCGCATCGCCCAGGCCCGTGCGAGTCAGTCGTCCTTGGGCACCGTCCAGAAAATCTGCACGCCGCCATCATCGCGGTGGGCGAGGGTGACGTTGTCGTTCTCGGCGATCTCCTCAAGCAGGGTTTCCCAATCGTCGGGCGACTCCTGCTCCAGGCGGAAGATCAGGGCGGCGCGGCTACGTTGAGCGATGGGGCTGTTGATGATCTTCTGGATGCGCGTACCCATCAGTTCATAACTGCTCGGCGTTGCAGGGGCGGTACTGGCCACGGGGCTTTTCCTTGTTTTGCTGTATGCGCATACAGTATTTCACTGTAGGGTATTTCGCAACTGCGTGTAAGGTAAAAAAGCGGAGGACCGCGGGTGGCCGATACATGGGGAATGAAGCCGGTTGAAGGGCCGGCTAAGCCAGCCCGCCGGCCCCAGTCATGCCGCGATCAGTATTCCCAGAAAATCCGCTGCAGCTCTTTGCTGTCCTGGGTCTTGGTCATTGCCACCATCGCCAGGATCCGCGCCTTTTGCGGGTTAAGGTCGTGCGCTACAACCCAATCGTTCTTGTCATCCGGCTGCTCGGCGTTGCGCAGCACGAAACCGCCCTGGTTGACGTGCGACGAGCGGATGATCTGCACACCCTCCTTGCGTAGCTCCTGCAGTGCCGGCACCACGCGCGAGGACACCGACCCGTTGCCGGTTCCGGCATGAATCAGGGCTTTTGCGCCGTTCTGTGCCAATGCCTTGTAGGCCGTGTCGGTCACGTTGCCGTAGCCGTAGGCGATGTCGACCTGCGGCAGGCTGCTGATCTGCTTGATGTCGAATTCCGAGTTGACGGTGTGACGCTTGGCCGGCATGCGGAACCAGTACGATTTGCCTTCCACCACCATGCCCATCGGGCCCCAGGCGCTCTTGAAGGCTTCGGTCTTGATGTTGACCGCCTTGCTCACATCGCGGCCGGACTGGATCTCGTCGTTCATGGTCACCAGTACACCCTTGCCCCGGGACTGCTTGTCGCTGGCCACGGCTACGGCGTTGTACAGGTTGAGCATGCCATCGGCCGACATGGCCGTGCCCGGGCGCATGGAGCCCACCACCACGATCGGCTTGTCGGTCTTTTCTACCAGGTTGAGGAAGTAGGCGGTCTCTTCCAGGGTGTCGGTGCCGTGGGTGATGACGATGCCGTCCACGTCCTTGCTTTCGGCAAGTTCGGCGACGCGTTTGCCCAGCTTGAGCAGGTCGTCGTTGCTGATGCTTTCGGAGGCGATCTGCATCACTTGCTCGCCGCGCACGTTGGCAATGTCCGCAAGCTCCGGCACGCCGGCGATCAGCTTGTCGATGCCCAGCTTGGCCGCCTGGTACGTGGCGCTGTTGGCAGCGCTGGCGCCGGCGCCGGCAATGGTGCCGCCGGTGGCCAGGATGACCACGTTGGCTAGCTGCTGCTGGGTTTGGGCTTCTTTGGCCGAAGCGGTGGTTGGCAGAATCAGCAGCAGCGCCAGGGCGCTGGGTGCGAAGGACTTCAGTGCAGCATTCATAATTATTGTTCTCTCTTCCTAAATGAGATTTTGCTGTGTCGCACAGGGTGCAAGGCAGTTTTCGTACCATCCTTGGCTGGGCGCGGTAATTCTCTGCGCGCCGCGGTGGCTGTGGGTTGGGATTAACCCCAAGGCGCCGCAGGCGGGCCCCTTGGTTCGGAAATCCGAACAAAAATAAGAAAAGCTGTTCGGTTTATCGGAAAAATCCCAGATAATCTGCGGCATAAGTAACTTGCCATCGCCAGCGAAACGGATTTGACAAAACCTCGTCCTGTTTCCATAGTTAGCCAACGCAAACGTTTGCGATCCGATAAAAACCACAAGATTCGGAGTCATCTCCCATGAAACTGCCGTTCCCCGGTCGTCTGCTGGCGCTCGCCGTCATTTCCTCGCTGTCGCTTGCCTTGCCACTCGGCGCTGCCCATGCGGAAGACAAACCCAAGGTCGCTCTGGTGATGAAGTCCCTGGCCAACGAATTCTTCCGCACCATGGAAGATGGCGCCAAGGCCTACCAGAAAGACCACGCCAACGAATTCGACCTGGTGGCCAATGGCATCAAGGACGAGACCGACACCAGCAACCAGATCCGCATCGTCGAACAAATGATCGCCACCGGCGCCAACGCCCTGGTAATCGCACCGGCCGACTCCAAAGCCTTGGTGCCTGTGATCAAGAAAGCCATGGACGCCGGCATCACTGTGGTCAACATCGACAACCGCCTGGACCCTGACGTACTCAAGAGCAAGAACCTCAGCGTACCTTTCGTTGGCCCCGACAACCGCAAGGGCGCACGCCTGGTAGGTGATTACCTGGCCAAAGAGAAGCTCAAGGCCGGTGACCAGGTCGGCATCATCGAAGGCGTGCCGACCACCACCAATGCCCAGCAGCGCACCGCCGGCTTCAAGGATGCCATGGAAGCAGCGCAGATGAAGATCGTCTCGGTGCAATCGGGCAACTGGGAAATCGACAAAGGCAACAACGTCGCCGCCGCGATGCTCAACGAATATCCCGACCTCAAGGCACTGCTGGCCGGTAACGACAGCATGGCCCTGGGCGCCGTATCGGCCGTGCGCGCGGCCGGTAAGACCGGCAAGGTGCAAGTGGTGGGCTACGACAACATCAACGCCATCAAGCCCATGCTCGAGGACGGCCGCGTACTCGCCACCCTCGACCAGGCGGCCAGCCAGCAGGCGGTGTACGGCATCCAGGCGGCATTGCAGATGCTCAAAGGCCAGAAGCCGAACGTGGACGCCGACAACGTCATCCAGACCCCGGTCGAACTCATCACCAAGCCTTGACGGCCAGGAGACATGGCCATGCCTGTAACGGCCAATGAAGTGCTGCTCGCTGCCAGCGGCCTGGGCAAGCGCTACACGCAACCGGTGCTGGGCGACGTCAGCCTGGCCCTGCGCGCCGGCGAAGTGCTGGCCCTTACCGGCGAGAACGGCGCGGGCAAGAGCACCCTGTCCAAGCTCATCAGCGGGCTGGAAACACCCACCACCGGGCACATGACCTTCCGCGGTCAGCCCTATGCACCTGGTAGCCGCAGCGCCGCCGAGCGCCTTGGCGTGCGCATGGTCATGCAGGAGCTCAACCTGCTGCCGACCCTGACCGTGGCCGAAAACCTGTTCCTCGACAACCTGCCCAGCCGCTTCGGCTGGATCAGCCAGAAGCGCCTGCGCCAGTTGGCCACGGCCGCCATGGCCCAGGTCGGCCTGGACGCCATCGACCCGGATACCCCGGTGGGCGAATTGGGCATCGGCCACCAGCAGATGGTGGAGATCGCACGCAACCTGATCGGCGACTGCCATGTGCTGATTTTCGACGAACCCACCGCCATGCTCACCGCCCGCGAGGTGGAACTGCTGTTCACCCAGATCGAGCGCCTGCGCCAGCGCGGCGTGGCCATCGTCTACATCTCGCACCGCCTGGAGGAGCTCCAGCGCGTGGCCCAGCGCATCGTGGTGCTGCGCGACGGCAAACTCGTGTGCGACGAGCCGATCCAGCGCTACAGCAGTGCCGAGCTGGTCAACCTGATGGTCGGCCGCGAGCTGGGCGAACACATCGACCTGGGCCGCCGCCAGATCGGCGCGCCGTTGCTCAAGGTCGACCGGCTGTGCCGCGGCGACAAGGTGCGAGAGGTGTCGCTGCAGGTCAGGGCAGGGGAGATCTTCGGCATCTCCGGGCTGATAGGTGCCGGCCGCACCGAGTTGCTGCGGCTGATCTTCGGCGCCGACCGCGCCGACAGCGGCAGCATCGAAATCGGCCAGCCGCTCAAGGCGGTGACCATCGATTCGCCCAAGGCAGCGGTCGAGGCCGGTATCGCGCTCATCACTGAAGACCGCAAAGGCGAAGGCCTGCTGCTGACGCAATCGATCAGCGCCAACATCGCTTTGGGCAACCTCGCTGCGCTGTCCCGCGCCGGGGTGGTCGACGGCGACGCCGAAAAGGCCCTGGCCGAACGCCAGATCACCGCCATGCGCATCCGCAGCGCCAATGCCGCCCAGGTGGTCGGCGAGCTGTCCGGCGGCAACCAGCAAAAGGTGGTGATCTGCCGCTGGCTGGAGCGTGACTGCCAGGTGCTGCTGTTCGATGAACCCACCCGCGGCATCGATGTGGGGGCCAAGTTCGATATCTATGGCTTGCTGGCCGAGCTGGCGCGCCAGGGCAAGGCCCTGGTGGTGGTGTCCAGCGACCTGCGCGAGCTGATGCTGATCTGCGACCGCATCGCGGTGCTGTCGGCCGGCCGCCTGATCGACACCTTCGAGCGCGACCACTGGAGCCAGGACCAGCTCCTTGCCGCCGCTTTCGCCGGCTACCAGAAACGTGACGCCCTGCTGCACGACGCAGCGCCCAGGATGGATGTATGAAAACCACACCTCTCGACACACAGGCCGGCGCCCCCGTGCGCCGCAGCGGCACCTACTTCGGCCTCGGCACCTACCTGGGCCTGGCGGGCGCCTTGCTGGCGATGATCGTGCTGTTCTCGTTGCTCAGCAGCCACTTCTGGTCATACGCCACCTTCAGCACCCTGGCCAACCAGATCCCTGACCTGATGGTGCTGGCCGTGGGCATGACCTTCGTGCTGATCATCGGCGGTATCGACCTGTCTGTGGGCTCGGTGTTGGCGCTGGCGGCATCGGCCGTCAGCGTGGCCATCCTCGGCTGGGGTTGGAGCGTGCTGCCGGCCGCCTTGCTCGGCATGGCCGTCGCCGCGCTGGCCGGCAGCGTCACCGGGGCGGTCACAGTGGCCTGGCGCATACCCTCGTTCATCGTCTCGCTCGGCGTGCTGGAAATGGCCCGCGGCCTGGCCTACCAGTTCACCGACTCGCGCACCGCCTACATCGGCGATGCCTACGCCTGGTTCTCCAACCCCATCGCCTACGGTATCTCGCCGGCCTTCATCATTGCCTTGCTGGTGATCATCCTGGCCCAGCTGGTGCTGACCCGGACCGTATTCGGCCGCCACCTGATCGGCATCGGCACCAACGAAGAGGCCGTGCGCCTGGCCGGCATCGACCCGCGCCCCTACAAGGTGCTGGTGTTCGCCCTGATGGGCCTGCTGGCTGGGCTGGCCGCGCTGTTCCAGATTTCCCGCCTGGAGGCCGCCGACCCCAATGCCGGCGCCGGCCTGGAGCTGCAGGTGATCGCCGCTGTCGTGATCGGCGGCACCAGCCTGATGGGCGGGCGCGGCTCGGTCATCAGCACGTTCTTCGGCGTGCTGATCATCTCGGTGCTGGCCGCAGGCCTTGCACAGATCGGCGCTTCAGAACCCACCAAACGCATCATCACCGGGGCGGTCATCGTCATCGCCGTGGTGCTCGACACCTACCGTAGCCGGCGAGCAGGCCGGCGGAACTGAAAACATGGCAACCATCAAAGACGTCGCGGCACTCGCGGGTATTTCCTACACCACGGTGTCCCATGTACTGAACAAGACCCGCCCGGTCAGCGAACAGGTGCGGCTGAAGGTCGAAGCGGCCATCGTCGAGCTCGACTACGTGCCCAGCGCCGTGGCGCGCTCGCTCAAGGCGCGCACCACGGCCACCATCGGGCTGCTGGTGCCCAACAGCGTCAACCCATATTTCGCCGAGCTGGCGCGCGGCATTGAAGATGCCTGCGAGCGCAACGGCTATTGCGTGATCCTTTGCAACTCCGATGACAACCCACAGAAGCAGCGCAGCTACCTGCGCGTGCTGCTGGAAAAGCGCATCGATGGCCTGGTAGTGGCTTCGGTGGGCGAGGACAGTGACCTGCTGCAGAGCCTGGCCTGCGTGCGTACACCGATGGTCATCGTCGACCGCGCGCTGGAAGGCGTCGACGCCGACCTGGTGCGCATCGACCACGAGCAGGGCGCGTACCTGGCCACCCAGCACCTGCTGGAGCTTGGCCACCGCGACATCGCCTATATCGGCGGCCCGGCCGCGACCGGCGTCAGCCAACTGCGCCTGGCCGGCTTCCACCGTGCCATGGCCGAGGCGCAGGTGGCCGTGCACGGTGCCCACATCCTGCAGTGCGATTTCACCAGCCCCGGTGGCCATGCGGCGGCCGCGCAACTGCTCGATGGCCAGCGGCCCACAGCGATTTTCGCCGGCAACGACATGATCGGTTTTGGCGTGCTGCGTGCTGCTGCCGAGCGCAATATCAGCGTGCCGGGCGAGCTGTCGGTGATCGGCTTCGACGACATCGAGCTCAGTCGCTATGTGTACCCACCGCTGACCACCGTCGGCCAGTCGATCCGTGAGCTCGGTGAAAGTGCAGCGGCGCTGCTGCTGTCGCGTATCGCCGCACCGCGGCGCGAAGGCGCAGAGCAACGCATCGTCGCCCCGCGCATTGTGCTGCGTGAGTCCACCGGGCCGCGCCCGGATCTGTTCAATGATTACCGCTAAGGAATGCCCATGAGTGCCAAGGTAGTGGTGGTCGGTAGCCTCAACATGGACCTGGTAGCCCGCGCCGAGCGGCTGCCACGTGCAGGCGAAACAGTGGCCGGCGAAAGCTTTTTCACCGTACCGGGCGGCAAGGGCGCCAATCAGGCGGTGGCCGCAGCCCGCCTGGGCGCGAGCGTGGCGATGGTCGGTAACGTCGGCGATGACGCCTACGGCCAGCAGTTGCGCCAGGCCCTGGAAGTAGAAGGCATCGACTGCCAGGCAGTCAGCGCGTGCCCGGGCGTCTCCAGTGGCGTGGCGCTGATTACCGTGGATGCCGCCAGCCAGAACTGCATCGTCATCATCCCCGGCGGCAACGGCCAGCTGACGCCGGCAAGCGTGCAGCGTTTCGACGCACTGCTGCAGGCTGCCGAGGTGATCATCTGCCAGCTCGAAGTGCCTGCCGACACGGTGGCCTGGGCCCTGGCCAGGGGGCGTGAGCTGGGCAAGACGGTGATGCTCAACCCGGCCCCGGCGACCGGCCCGTTGCCCGCCCAGTGGCTGGCCCATATTGATTACCTCATCCCCAACGAAAGCGAGGCCGAGGCACTGACCGGCGCGCCAGTGGACGACCTGGCCAGCGCCCGCCGTGCCGGCGAACGCCTGCTGCAGATGGGGGCCGGCAAGGTCATCGTCACCCTCGGCGCGCAGGGCGCGTTGTTCGTCAGCCGTGACGGCAGCCGGCACTTCCCTGCGCCGCAGGTCAAAGCGCTGGACACCACGGCAGCGGGCGACACTTTTGTCGGCGGTTTTGCAGCCGCGCTGGTGCGTGGCCTGGGGGAGGACGATGCGATCACCCTTGGCCAGCGCGCTGCGGCGCTGTCCGTCACTCGCGCCGGGGCGCAGCCCTCGATCCCGACCTTGGCGGAGCTGGCCCCATGAAAAAGACCGCGCTGCTCAATATTGCCCTGTCACGCACCATTGCCGGGCTGGGTCATGGCGACATCCTGGTGATCGGCGATGCCGGGTTGCCCGTGCCGCCTGGGGTCGAGCTGATCGACCTGGCCTTGACACCGGGCATTCCCGATTTCGCCAGCGTGCTGCGCGCCGTGCTCAGCGAGATGCAGGTGGAGCGCCATGTGCTGGCCGAAGAGATGCAGAAGGTCGTGCCGCCCGGCCTGGTCGAGATCGAGCGCCTGCGCGGCAAGCTCGGCAAGCGTGAGTGGCTGAGCCATGAGCAATTCAAGGGGTTGTCGCGCAGCGCCCGCGCCGTGGTGCGTACCGGCGAGTGCCAGCCCTACAGCAATATCGCCCTTATCGCCGGGGTGACCTTCTAGCTCCCACCGCGACCGCGCAGTTCTTCAGGCCTGCGCTTTACCTGTGCAAGTCACCGGCTTGCCCAAAGCCGACGCAATTCCAGGTGGGAGCCGGCTTGCCGGCGATGGGCCGCAAAGCGGCCCCAACCGTTTCACCACAAGGCAACAGGAGTGCCCCATGTTCAAACCCCTGCTACAAGGACTCGCCCTCATGGCCGCAGCTGCCACCACCACGCTCCAGGCCGCACCTCGCGACCTGATCATCGACACCGACCCCGGCGCCGACGATGTGGTCGCGCTGTTCCTGGCGATGGCTTCGCCGGACGAGCTCAACATTCGCGCCATCACCACCGTCGCTGGCAACGTGCGGCTCGACAAAACGTCGCGCAACGCCCGCCTGGCCCGCGAGTGGGCCGGCCGTGAAGACATCCCAGTGTATGCCGGGGCAGGGCGCCCGTTGCTGCGCGCGCCGATCTACGCTGCCCAGGTGCATGGCGAAGAGGGCCTGACCGGTGTCCCGGTGCATGAACCGAAACAGCGCCTGGCCCCAGGCAATGCCGTGCAGTATTTGGTCGACACCCTCGGCGCTGCCGAACCCCACAGCATCACCGTGGCCATGCTCGGCCCGCAGACCAATCTGGCCCTGGCACTGATTCAGCGCCCGGACATCGCCAAAGGCATCAAGGAAGTGGTGGTAATGGGCGGCGCCCATTTCAACGGCGGCAACATCACCCCGGTGGCAGAATTCAACCTCTACGCCGACCCGCACGCCGCCGAGGTGGTACTGGCCAGCGGCGTGCCACTGACCTACCTGCCACTGGACGTCACCCACAAGCTGCTCACCAGCGACGCCCGACTCAAGCAGTTGGCAGCCGTGAACAACCCGGCCAGCAAGCGTGTGGTAGACATCCTCAATGCGTACATCAAGCACGACATGGACCTGTACGGCATGCCCGGCGGCCCGGTGCATGACGCCAGCGTCATTGCTTATCTGCTCAAGCCTGAGCTGTTCAGCGGGCGGCGCATCCACATGAGTGTCGACAGCCGCGAGGGCCCGAGCTTCGGCCAGACCGTCGCCGACTGGTACGGCGTGCTCAAGCAGCCGGCCAATGTAATGTGGGTGGGCGAGGGCGATGCCCAGGGCTTTTTCGACCTGCTCAGCGCGCGCCTGGCTCGATTGCCATAGCGGCGTGCGGTGCATAGCGCTCGAACACCTGGTCGATGAAGCTGCGCGCCGCCTCACTGCCCAGGTCGCGCACCAGCAGGTCCAGGGCGATCAATACCAGCTCTTCTGGCGTACTGGGGCTGTAGGCGCTCTGGCCCTCCGCCCATTTGACCTTGATGTCGGCGTCGATGCTGTGGTGGCTCATGAAAGGCTCTCGTTTGGGCCCGTAGCGGAGGGGCGAACACCTGACCCTGGCGTTCGCAGCAGGCACTGTGCCTGCACTTCTTAAAGTAAATCATCACTTTGCGTCAATGGCTCTTCGACTTAAGAATAAAAAGCCTGCCCAAGCAAACCAACTGCGTGGTGCAAAATCCGGTCACGATTGCCTTTCGCCACACGCGGTGAGTTCAGGCAGACTTGGGCGGTTTTGCAACGAATTCAGGGTGGAACTGTCGGAACAGACAGTTCCCATATCTATTTAGGAGGATTCATGTTCCGTACCCGTGCTTCCCTGGCAACCTTGCTGGTCGCTGCGGTGCTGGCTGGTTGCAGCACTGGTGGCAACTCTGACGGCGGCAGCGCCCCGGCTGCACCTGCAGGCAACGACGGGCGCTGCGAGGCCAGCGGCGCCGATTTCGCCATTGGCAAGCAAGGCAGTGCCGACCTGCTTGAACAGGCGCGCAAGGCCAGTGGTTCGCAGATGGCGCGTATCCTCAAGCCGCATGACGTGGTGACCCTGGAGTACCGCTCCGAGCGTCTGAACCTGAATGTGGACGAGCAGGGCAAGGTGACCCGCGTCAACTGCGGTTGATGCACCCCCAAGGCCGCCCCTGCGCAGGCAGGTGTGCGTTGCCTTGGTAAAGCCCATAAAAAAACCCGCCACAAGGGCGGGTTTTTTTACAGCTATCCGAATTACTCCGGACGAACCTGCGCAGCCTGCATACCCTTCTGGCCTTTTTCGGCAACGAAGGAAACAGTCTGGCCTTCTTTCAGGCTCTTGAAGCCGTCGGATTCGATGGCTTTGAAGTGAACGAACAGGTCGTCGCCGCCGCCTGCTGGGGTGATGAAGCCGTAGCCTTTCTCATCATTGAACCATTTGACGGTGCCTTGTTGGCGATTGGACATGGGTGAATCTCCAGAACATTTAATTTTCAGTGGTGCAATGTGGCCGAGGCTACGGAGCACGGACACCATAATAGTCTAATTCTGCGCCTGTAGCGTCTTTTACCTTCGCAGGATGCTGATCCAGGGCAAATAAAGCCCGGAAAGCCCTCCGCGCATGGCTCATTTCGGCTTGCAGGCCGCTTGCACGATGGTCTGTGCCTTCTGCATCAGCTTGGCGTCAACGCCGTCCTTACTGTCCAGGTCTTCGATCTCCTTATCGGTGAAATTTTCTTTGATGGCTTGCGCGCCGCACGAGCAATGCTTCTCTGCAGTTGCAGCGTCGACACCTTGGCTTTGCGCCACCTGCTTGCATTGCGTCATGTAGGCACCCTCCTTGCCGGCAGGGAAGTTGCCAGCGTTGGCTGCCATGGGCAGCAGCAGGGCGCCAGCGGCCGCCAGGGCCAGAAGAGACGGAACTCGCATAACCAGACACTCCTTGGGTTAAGGTCTCATCAAGAGTAGGTTGCTTCCCAAAGTCTGATTGGAAATTTTCCGTGTAAGTTCACCGCTACCGCGTAAATTCCAAATATTTCTGCGCTGCCATGCAACCCCCGTGCTAGCATGCCCGGCTTGCAGCTACACACGTGCAGCGTGCAGCTATCTTTTACTTTCCAGTCACTCAGGTCCCCCTGGCAAGCCGAAAGGCTTCTGCCACTGTGAGGCAGGCTTCCTTCAAGGAAGGCAGGTCGGATCTTGTACTGGCTCATCCCAACCCACGTGACCTTTGGTAGGGGTCACCACTAGGAGAGGAGGCGCCATGCCCACTATTACTCTTCCCGATGGCAGTCAACGCGCGTTTGATCACGCGGTATCCGTAGCCGATGTCGCCGCTTCGATCGGTGCCGGCCTGGCCAAGGCCACCGTGGCCGGCAAAGTCGACGGCAAGCTGGTCGATGCCTGCGAACTGATCACCCACGACGCCACCCTGCAGATCATCACCCCTAAAGATGAAGAGGGACTGGAGATCATCCGTCACTCGTGCGCCCACCTGGTCGGCCACGCGGTGAAACAGCTGTACCCGACCGCCAAGATGGTCATCGGCCCGGTCATCGACGAAGGCTTCTATTACGACATCGCCTACGAGCGCCCCTTCACCCCTGAAGACCTGGCCGCCATCGAAAAGCGCATGCAGCAGCTGATCGAAAAAGATTACGACGTCATCAAGAAGATGACCCCGCGTGCCGAAGTCATCGACGTGTTCAAGGCCCGTGGCGAAGACTACAAGCTGCGCCTGGTCGAAGACATGCCAGACGAGCAGGCCATGGGCCTGTACTACCACGAAGAATACGTCGACATGTGCCGCGGCCCGCACGTGCCCAATACCCGCTTCCTCAAGGCATTCAAGCTGACCAAGCTGTCTGGCGCCTACTGGCGTGGCGATGCCAGGAACGAGCAACTGCAGCGTGTGTACGGTACCGCCTGGGCTGACAAGAAGCAGCTGGCTGCCTACATCCAGCGCATCGAAGAAGCGGAAAAACGCGACCACCGCAAGATCGGCAAGCAGCTGGACCTGTTCCACCTGCAGGAAGAAGCGCCGGGCATGGTGTTCTGGCACGCCAACGGCTGGACCGTCTATCAGGTGCTCGAGCAGTACATGCGCCAGGTGCAGCGCGAAAACGGCTACTCGGAAATCAAGACCCCGCAGGTCGTCGACCGCATCCTCTGGGAGCGTTCCGGCCACTGGTCCAACTACGCCGAGAACATGTTCACCACGTCGTCGGAAAGCCGTGATTACGCGGTAAAACCGATGAACTGCCCGTGCCACGTGCAGGTGTTCAACCAGGGCCTGAAGTCGTACCGCGACCTGCCGCTGCGCCTGGCCGAGTTCGGTGCCTGCCACCGGAACGAACCGTCCGGCGCGCTGCATGGCATTATGCGCGTGCGTGGCTTCGTGCAGGACGACGCGCACATCTTCTGCACCGAAGACCAGGTGAAGCAAGAAGCCGCCGACTTCATCAAGCTGACCCTGGACGTGTACAAGGACTTCGGTTTCACCGACGTCGCCATGAAGCTCTCCACCCGTCCCGCCAAGCGCGTGGGCTCCGAAGAGCTTTGGGACCGTGCCGAAGGTGCACTGGCCGACGCGCTGAACGAATCCGGCCTGGAATGGGAATACCAGCCAGGTGAAGGTGCCTTCTACGGCCCGAAAATCGAATTCACCCTGCGCGACTGCCTGGGCCGTAACTGGCAGTGTGGTACCCTGCAGTACGACCCGAACCTGCCAGAGCGCCTGGATGCCAGCTACATCGCCGAAGATAACGCGCGCAAGCGCCCGGTGATGCTGCACCGCGCCATCCTCGGCTCGTTCGAGCGCTTCATCGGCATGCTCATCGAGCATTATGCCGGCGTGTTCCCGGCGTGGCTGGCACCGACCCAGGCCGTGATCATGAACATCACCGACAAACAGGCGGATTTCGCCCTTCAGGTTGAGAAATCTCTGAACGGTAGCGGTTTCCGTGCCAAGTCGGACTTGAGAAATGAGAAGATCGGCTTTAAAATCCGCGAGCATACTTTGCTCAAGGTCCCGTACCTTTTGGTTATAGGGGACCGCGAAGTCGAAACGCAAACCGTCGCTGTGCGTACTCGCGAAGGTGCAGACCTGGGCTCCATGCCCGTCGCCCAGTTCGTTGAGCTTCTGACACATGCGGTTTCCCGGCGTGGTCGCCAAGAATCGGAGTAATGACTATTAAGCGTGAAATGAGAAACGATAAACGTGCTGCACCGAAGGCCCCGATCAACGAGAATATCTCGGCCCGCGAGGTTCGGTTAATTGGCGCAGACGGCGAGCAGGTTGGCATCGTCTCGATTGATGAAGCGCTGCGTATCGCTGATGAAGCGAAGCTGGACCTGGTTGAAATCTCTGCAGACGCGGTACCGCCTGTCTGCAAGGTCATGGACTACGGCAAGCACCTCTTCGAAAAGAAGAAGCAGGCTAACGAAGCCAAGAAAAACCAGAAACAGATCCAGATCAAAGAAATCAAGTTTCGTCCAGGGACGGAGGATGGGGATTACCAGGTAAAACTACGCAACCTGGTACGTTTCCTTACCGATGGGGACAAGGCCAAGATCTCTCTGAGATTCCGTGGTCGTGAGATGGCCCACCAGGAGCTGGGTATGGAGCTGTTGAAGCGGGTTGAAGCTGACCTCGCCGAATACGGCACCGTCGAACAGCATCCGAAGATGGAAGGACGCCAACTTATGATGGTCATCGCCCCCAAGAAAAAGAAGTAATCTCCCGGGCACGGCAGGCCTGATGATTATGTGTAATTTTATCGAATGCGGAGTTCCAACATGCCAAAAATGAAAACCAAGAGCGGTGCTGCAAAGCGCTTCCTGAAGACCGCTACCGGCTTCAAGCACAAGCACGCTTTCAAGAGCCACATCCTGACCAAAATGTCGACCAAGCGTAAGCGTCAACTGCGTGGTAGCAGCTTGCTGCACCCGTCTGACGTCGCGAAAGTCGCGCGCATGCTGCGCGTTCGTTAATTCTGGTCAAAGATAGAGGAAGTTACTCATGGCTCGTGTAAAGCGCGGCGTTATCGCTCGTAAGCGTCACAAAAAAATTCTGAAACTGGCTAAAGGTTACTACGGTGCACGCTCGCGCGTATTCCGCGTAGCCAAGCAGGCAGTCATCAAGGCAGGCCAATACGCCTACCGCGACCGTCGCCAGAAGAAGCGTCAGTTCCGCGCACTGTGGATCGCTCGTATCAACGCCGGTGCCCGCACCAACGGTCTGTCTTACAGCCGTCTGATTGCTGGCCTGAAAAAGGCGTCGATCGAAATCGACCGTAAGGTTCTGGCTGACCTGGCAGTGAACGAAAAAGCGGCGTTTGCTGCAATTGTCGAGAAAGCTAAAGCCGTTCTGGCTTAAGTACCCACGACAATCATCCGGCAGCGCTCTGTGCTGTCGGGTGTAAAACGTCATCGATAGGGGAAGAGCCTTCAAAGCTCTTCCCCTATTTTCGTATCTGGAGTCTGTACATGGAAAACCTGGACGCGCTGGTCTCCCAAGCCCTTGAGGCCGTGGAGCGCGCTGAAGACATCAATGCCCTGGAACAGATCCGGGTTCAGTATCTGGGCAAGAAAGGCGAACTGACCCAGGTGATGAAGACCCTGGGCAACCTGCCAGCCGAAGAGCGCCCGAAAGTCGGCGCGCTGATCAATGACGCCAAAGAGCGCGTCACCGAAGTGCTCAACGCACGCAAGGCAGCCTTTGAAGAAGCCGAGCTCAGCGCTCGCTTGGCCGCCGAATGCATTGATGTGACCCTGCCAGGCCGTGGCCAGGCCACCGGTGGCCTGCACCCGATCACCCGTACCCTCGAACGCATCGAGCAGTTCTTCACCCACATCGGCTACGGCATCGCCGAAGGGCCCGAGGTCGAAGACGACTACCACAACTTCGAAGCGCTCAACATCCCTGGCCACCACCCGGCCCGGGCGATGCACGACACCTTCTACTTCAATGCCAACATGCTGCTGCGCACCCACACCTCGCCGGTGCAGGTGCGGACCATGGAGTCCACCCAGCCCCCCATCCGCATTGTGTGCCCGGGCCGCGTTTACCGCTGCGACTCGGATATCACCCACTCGCCGATGTTCCACCAGGTCGAAGGCCTGCTGATCGATCGCGACATCAACTTTGCCGACCTCAAGGGCACCATCGAAGAGTTCCTGCGTGTGTTCTTCGAAAAAGAACTGGCCGTGCGCTTCCGCCCGTCGTTCTTCCCCTTCACCGAGCCGTCCGCCGAAGTCGACATCCAGTGCGTCATGTGTTCCGGCAAAGGCTGCCGCGTGTGCAAGCAAACCGGCTGGCTGGAAGTGCTGGGCTGCGGCATGGTGCACCCGAACGTGCTGCGCATGTCCGGCATCGACCCTGAAGAATTCCAGGGCTTCGCTTTCGGCATGGGTGCCGAGCGCCTGGCCATGCTGCGCTACGGCGTCAACGATTTGCGTCTGTTCTTCGACAACGACCTGCGGTTCTTAGCCCAATTCCGCTAGGCCCAATCGACGCAACTTTCAGGAGAACAGCATGAAATTCAGTGAACAGTGGCTGCGCGGTTGGGTAAACCCGCAAGTCTCCCGTGATGAACTGGTCGCCCGCCTGTCCATGGCCGGCCTTGAAGTCGACAGCGTAACCCCCGCTGCCGGCCAGTTCAGCGGCATCGTCGTGGGCGAAATCCTCGCCACCGAACAACACCCGGACGCCGACAAACTGCGCGTCTGCCAGGTCAGCAACGGCCAGGAAACCTTCCAGGTCGTCTGCGGCGCCCCTAACGCGCGCGCCGGCATCAAGATCCCGTTCGCTATGATCGGTGCCGAACTGCCGGGCGACTTCAAGATCAAGAAGGCCAAGCTGCGCGGCGTCGAATCCTTCGGCATGCTGTGCTCGGCAGCAGAGCTGCAGATCAGCGAAGAAAACGACGGCCTGCTCGAACTGGCTGGCGACGCCCCGGTAGGCGAAGACATTCGCCAGTACTTGAACCTGGACGACGCCAGCATCGAGATCGGCCTGACCCCCAACCGCGGTGACTGCCTGTCGCTGGCCGGCCTGGCCCGCGACGTCAGCGCCCTGTACAACGTACCGGTTACCCGCCCTGTGGTGCCGGCCGTACCGGCTGCCCACGACGAAGTGCGCCCGGTCGAGGTCAGTGCCCCAGCCGTGTGCCCACGCTACCTGGGCCGCGTCATTCGCAACGTCGACCTCAGCAAGCCCACCCCGCTGTGGATGGTTGAGCGCCTGCGCCGCAGCGACGTGCGCAGCATCGACGCCGCTGTCGACATCACCAACTACGTGATGCTCGAACTCGGCCAGCCGATGCACGCCTTCGACCTCGCCGAAATCAATGGCGGCATCCGCGTACGCATGGCCGAAGAGGGCGAGAAGCTCGTGCTGCTCGACGGCCAGGAAGTCGCCCTGCGCGCCGACACCCTGGTCATCGCCGACCATACCCGTGCCCTGGCCATTGCCGGCGTGATGGGTGGCGAGCACAGCGGCGTCAACACCGAAAAAACCCGCGACCTGTTCCTCGAAAGCGCCTTCTTCGAGCCGATCGCCGTTGCTGGCAAGGCCCGTTCATACGGCCTGCACACCGATGCCTCGCACCGCTACGAGCGCGGCGTCGACTCGCAACTGGCCCGCGAAGCCATGGAGCGCGCTACCGCGCTGGTGCTGGAGATTGTCGGCGGCGAAGCCGGCCCCATCATCGAAGCCGTCAGTGAACAGCACCTGCCGCAGGTCGCCCCGGTGACCCTGCGCGCCGAACGCATTACCCAGATGCTCGGCATGGAGTTGCAGGCCGCCCAGGTCGAGCAGATGCTCAACGCCCTGGAGCTGACCACCACGGCCAGCGGGGCAGGGGAGTGGACCGTCAAGGTGCCAAGCCACCGCTTCGACATCAGCCTGGAAGTTGACCTGATCGAAGAGCTGGCCCGCCTGTACGGCTACAACAGCCTGCCAGTGCGTTACCCGCAAGCGCGCCTGGCGCCCAAGGCCAACCCGGAAACCCGCGGTGAGTTGCCCAACCTGCGCCGCCTGCTGGTCGCCCGCGGCTACCAGGAAGCCATCACCTACAGCTTCATCGACCCGAAGCTGTTCGAGCTGTTCACCCCTGGTGTAGAGCCACTGCTGCTGGCCAACCCTATCTCCAGCGACATGGCCGCCATGCGCGCATCGCTGTGGCCTGGCCTGGTCAAAGCCATGCAGCACAACCTCAACCGCCAGCAAGACCGCGTGCGCCTGTTCGAGAGCGGCCTGCGCTTCGTCGGCCAGCTGGGTGACCTGAAGCAGCAGCCGATGATCGCCGGCGTCGTCACCGGCAGCCGCCTGCCAGAAGGCTGGGCCAACGGCCGTGACAGCATCGACTTCTTCGATGTAAAGGCAGACGTCGAAGCCTTGCTGGGCTACTCGGGCGCCCTGAGCGACTTCACCTTCGCCGCCGGCAAACACCCCGCCCTGCACCCAGGCCAGACCGCTGTCATCCAGCGCGACGGCAAGGAAGTCGGTTACCTCGGCGCCCTGCACCCGGAAGTCGCCAAGGCCCTGGGCCTGGACCGCCCGGTGTTCGTCTTCGAGCTGGTATTGGGTGATGTAGTCGAAGGCCGCCTGCCGAAATTCAGCGAACTCTCCAAGTTCCCGGAAACCCGTCGCGACCTGGCCCTGATCGCCGGCCGTGACGTCGCCGCCAGCGCCGTGCTTGAAGTAATTCGTGACAATGCAGGCGAATGGCTTACAGACCTCAGGCTGTTTGACGTCTACCAGGGTAAAGGTATTGATCCTGATAGAAAAAGCCTGGCCGTCGGCTTGACCTGGCAGCATCCATCGCGCACTCTTAACGACGATGAGGTGAACACTACCCTGCACAATATCCTCACCTCGCTTGAACAAAGGTTGAACACCACGTTAAGGAAATAACGGCATGGGTGCTCTGACGAAAGCTGAGATGGCCGAAAGGCTGTACGAGGAGCTGGGGCTTAACAAGCGTGAGGCCAAGGAGTTGGTCGAGCTGTTTTTTGAAGAAATTCGGCACGCACTTGAAGAGAACGAGCAGGTCAAGTTGTCCGGTTTCGGCAACTTCGACCTTCGCGACAAACGCCAGCGGCCGGGCCGCAACCCCAAAACAGGGGAAGAGATCCCGATCACTGCACGGCGCGTCGTCACCTTTCGTCCAGGGCAGAAGTTGAAGGCCCGGGTTGAGGCCTATGCTGGAACCAAGCCATAACGACGAACTGCCCCCCATACCGGGCAAACGCTACTTCACCATTGGTGAAGTCAGCGAGTTGTGTGCCGTAAAGCCACACGTGCTGCGGTATTGGGAGCAGGAGTTCCCTCAGCTCAACCCTGTGAAGCGGCGGGGCAACCGGCGGTATTACCAGCGCCAAGACGTGCTGATGATCCGCCAGATCCGCGCGCTGCTGTATGACCAGGGGTTCACCATTGGCGGGGCGCGGTTGCGGCTCTCCAGTGATGAGGTGAAGGATGAGTCAAGCCAGTACAAGCAGCTGATTCGGCAGATGATTGTCGAGTTGGAGGATGTGCTGGTGGTGTTGAAGAAGTGAGTTTGAGCCGATGAATGGAAATTTTTGAAAAAAAGCTTCCATTTATCAAAAGGTTAGGGTAGATTCTTCATCGTTCTCAGAGGTTATGAGAATGTAGTCGGGGCGTAGCGCAGCCCGGTAGCGCACTTGCATGGGGTGCAAGGGGTCGAGTGTTCGAATCACTCCGTCCCGACCAAAAAACTCCAAAGAATCCAGTCACTTAGCGGTGACTGGATTTTTTTATGGGTCACGATTTTTTCAGAGCGCATTTTTACCCCCACTTTTCTCCCCACCGAATTCAGCGGCCTCAAGCTCATGGTGTTAGGGGCGACGACAGGGAGCATCGACCCTAACGACCGTCGTCATCGGTGAAATCGGCGAAAAGCGGACGTTCATATTAGGCCCATGGGTTTTGAGCGGGCAGTTCTCTCAACCGGCATTCCCCACATTCAGCCAGGCTGACTCAGCAAGCAGCTGTTTGTAGAGGTCTGGGCTTTGCTTGACTCGGCCGGAGAGCCAAGCCCGGCAGTAACTATCCGCCGATCCTATAATTAGCGAGGGTATGAGCTCGCGCGGCAGATCCCTCAACTCACGTCGATGAACTGGGTCGCTAAACCAATCTTTGATCTGCGCGTTCCTGATGCGATTGGCTTCTTTGAGCTGATCACCGAAGGCACTTTGCGCGACGGCGTAGCGCGCTTGGTATTGAAAACGCGCCCAGTCTGGCTGGCCGACTACCCAATCTACATAGCTGAAGACCAGCGCGAACACCCATTCCCGGGTTGAAACCGCACCTTTCATGTAGCTGTCTCGCAGGTGCGCCTGGTCGTCCAGCGCCGCCATGTAGAGGGCTGCGATCACGCCTTCCTTGTTGCCAAAATGGTGATAGATCGACCCCACACTCGTCTCGCTATCGGCTCGGATGATGTCGATGGTGGTCGCGTCGATTCCGTGCTCATTGAACAGCCGTAGTGCACAGCGAAGAATTTGCCGTTTGGACTCGGCACGTCGCCCGGGGTAACAGCGCTCGAGGAGATCAGCAGGTTCCATTCTTGATTCCGGCCCAAAAAACGCGATGGTAAGTGAAACCGGCAGCGCATACGAGCTGTTGACGGGTTGGATTAAACAGAATACTGTTCTAGAACATAATTCTAATCTGTCATTCGCTAAATCAGAGGTCCCCGTAAATGAGCCAGACTCTCAGCATGTACCAAAACGTTGGCGCTTCCGCTTTCAGCAATATCGCCTGCCAAATGGCCCCCTACTTCAGCACCATTACCCCGGAAATCTCTTTGCTGACTCCCGGTCGCGCTGAAGTGAACGTCCCTTTCCGCAAAGAAATCACTAACCACCTCGCCTCTGTTCATGCCATCGCACTGTGTAACGCTGCTGAGCTTGCCGGCGGGATGATGACCGAGGTATCTATTCCTAGCGGCGCTCGTTGGATTCCGAAAGGCATGACTGTCGAGTATCTAGCTAAAGCCAAGACCGCCGTTCACGCGGTCGCCGATGGTAGCGAAATTGATTGGGAATCTTCGGGTGACAAAATCGTCCCGGTCGAAATTTTCGACGAAGCTGGGGTGAAAGTCTTCACGGCTCGCATCACCATGAATGTGAAGCTTGGCTAAGTAATTAGTATCGCGAGCGGTTAATTCATGTTTTCAACGTGCAGCGATACACTGTGAATCCACGGCCGATCGAGTTACAGATAGACCGCGCCCAATGAGTTCCTTTGCGCTGTAACCCGCTGAAGTTGTCAAGGTTTGGGGTTGGCTTCGCCTGAGCATGCAGGTGGGGAACCTTGCTCAGCGGGCGCGGATACTACGTTCAATCAATTAAGGGGTTACGCCCATTGCCATCTCTTGCAGCGCTGATCCAAAGGCTGAATCGAGCGCCTAACACCTAGGAAGTCGGACAGCCGCTTGAGATACGCCATCAAATGTCCTGCGGAGTTCCGCCCCGAGTTTCGCATTTGAGGAATGCCCAATCGATCAGCGTCTCAATCGATGGGCCGAGCGCGAGACCAAGCTCGGTCAAGGCATACTCCACCTTCGGTGGGACCTGCGCAAAGACCTTGCGGGTGACGATTCCGTCCTTTTCCAGTTCCTTGAGCTGCTGAATCAGCATCTTCTGGTTCACCCCCACAACCCGCTTCTCAAGCTCTGAAAAGCGAATCGGCTCCTTGGCTGCGAAGAGCTGGACAATGATCACAATCTTCCACTTTCCTTCAAGCACTCGCAGGGTTTCGCTCGTCGCGGCCGCCCAGAAGAGTTGCTGATTAGGATCTCCGCTTCGCCAGTCTCGCTTCATCTAACTTACCTTTTGGTTAGTAACGCACAAAATAGTGTGTACTTGCTGTTAAGAATGTTAGTGGATACGCTCTTTTCTACGCAAACATTTGCTGGAAAAGGGGGGGGACCGACGATTCCGCTGGTTCTATGAGTCGGCCCCGCCATGCTGATCAAAGAAGGATAAAGACGATGAAAGCTGTTCGATGGACCTCCGACGAGAGGCCGGGCCTTAAGCTGCACGATGAAGCCATGCCAAATCCTGGTCCGCACGAGGTTGTGGTCAGGGTTCATGCGGCATCCTTGAACTTCCGCGACCAAGCGATTCTCGATGGTGCATATGGCGGTCCGACAAAGCCTAATGGCGTTCCCCTTTCGGACGGAGCCGGTGAAGTGATCGCGGTCGGTCGCGACGTCAAACGCACAAAGGTCGGCGACCGTGTGTCAGCATCATGCTGCCAGCACTGGATCGGCGGACCCACGCGTCCGGAATACCATGCGGACAGCCTGGGCATGACGACTGACGGATGGCTGGCCGAAACTATTCTGCTGCACGAGAACGCCGTCGTTCATCTGCCGGACTACATGACCTATATTGAGGCCGCCTCTCTTCCTTGCGCTGCCGTTACGGCTTGGTCGGGGCTGAACCTATCATCGCCGCTCCAGCCTGGCGAGACAGTGCTGATTCAGGGCACTGGCGGGGTAGCGCTGTTCTCGCTGCAGGTGGCGAAGATGTTCGGCGCGAAGGTGCTCGCCATCACCTCATCGGAGGAAAAGGCGGAACGGCTTCGGGCGCTGGGCGCCGCTGCAGTCGTCAATTATCGGTCCCATCCCGACTGGGACAAGAAAATTCTGGCTCTCACAGACGGGCGTGGGGTCGACAAGACCATCGATATCGCGGGCGAGAAGACGATCGTGCAGTCGGCGGCCGCTACCCGGAACGGCGGCGACATCTCGCTCGTCGGCTTCACCAGCGGTTTCGGTGGCGGGCTGCCGCCAATCGACATTCTCGGCAAGTCGCTTCGCGTCGCCGGCACGTCTATCGGGTCGCGGGCAACCTTCGAGGCGCTGTTGCGAGCCATGGCCTTGCACGAGATGCACCCGGTTGTGGACCAGGTTTTTCCATTCGCGGATTACGAGGCCGCTTATCGGCGGCTCAAAAGCGGCAATCACGTTGGCAAGGTCGTGATCGATGTTGCGCGATGATATGACCGCTGGCATTCGCCGAAGCGCCGTACACAGCAGCGCTTCGGCTGGCAGGAGCCTCGCACGATGATCCCATTGTCGATTCTGGAACTCGGACGCCTTCGGCAAGGATCCGACCGCCGCACAGCGCTCGATAACGCCCGCACACTTGGCCAGCATGCAGAGCGCTTGGGTTTGCGCCGCATCTGGGTGGCCGAGCATCACAACTCGCCAGCAGTCAGCACGGCTGCGACCTCGGTCGTTGTGTCTCACATCGCGGCTGCTACGACGACGATCCGCGTGGGTGCTGGCGGCGTGATGCTTCCCAACCACGCCCCTTACGTTATCGCAGACCTCGCGGGCACTCCGGCGCGATCCCGGCAACGCGGAGATGCCCTCAGCGAGCGCGTGCGCTCAGTTGAAATTCAGCCCAAGCAGTAACCTGATATAGGGAATACACAATGTACGCGGAAATTACGCAATTCATCAAAATGCTAGACACCCTTTCCCGTCTCTTGGACAAGGCACAACGACACGCTGAGGAAAATGGCTTTGAGGCGGAAGTTCTTTTGAACGCCCGTCTCGCGCCAGATATGCTGCCACTCTCGAGCCAAGTCCAGATGGTGTGCGGTACGGCCATGCTCGCCAGCTCAGTTCTGACTGGCAAATCGGCTCCGGTCTCCGATAACGCTGAGAGCACTGTCCAAGACCTCAAAGCGCTGATTGAAAAAACGATCACCTATGTCAGTTCGATGAAAGAAAGCGACTTTTTGGGTTGGGAAGATCGCATTGTCGCTCCTCCCGGTTGGTCCGGCGCTTTTCTTGGCAAGGACTATTTCCACCAGCACGCAGTCCCTAACTTCTACTTTCACATGGTGACGGCCTATGCAATCCTCCGACACGAAGGCGTTCGGATCGGAAAGATGGACTACATCGGAAAATTACCTTTCCTCATTTAACAACCGATCGCGGCTCGTTACATGATTGCTCTAAACGCTGGGAAGGCCCTGGCTCATTCCAGCTCGCGTTCAAATCGGTCGCTGACAGAGGCTTAACTCCCAGTTCCATTTTGCTGACTGCGAGAGTTGGCCGCATGCATCGAGTCTGCCTGATAGCTTTTTTGTTGAACTTGATGAGTGCTGTCATCTTCTCGGTGGCAACGATGCGGTCGTAGGTTGGACAGAGAGCCGCCGTGTCGGCATCCGGCAGATGCCAGGGATGTGCCCGCGTTGTTGCCGCGGATGGCAGTATCGCGCCTGCGCAACCTCCGATTCCGTCGGTTGTCAGGTGGGCATAAGGTAGGCACTCGCATAGGCCGTAGGGTCAGGCAGCAACAGATTTCGTGACGTGCACTCTCCAAGGATCGTTAGCACGAGCAAGTGCAGCCATCGGTGGCGGGCTCACGCTGTTACCGCACATGTGCACCTGCTCGGTCTTAGTGAACGGCTTGCCGTCGGCGCCCCTGTCGATGATGTAGCTAGGCGGGAAGCCTTGGGCCCGGTAGAGCTCGTGTGGCTGCAGCATGCGCAGACAGATATCGACGATGACGTACGGGGTGCCCTTCACGAAGACGGTGACCAGGCTTTTAGCGGTTCGTGGGCTGACTGGGCCAATTCGCCCGACCAGTTCGCAATCGGCACGATGAAGGGCTGTGGGTTGTCCAGCACGAACTTCTTCATGCCCTTGGCCACACGGCGGAGCGTTGCGGCAGCCAAGTCTTTCTTCCGGCCGAAGATACTCTTGCTTGGCACGCTCCAATCAATGCACTCGGCAGCGGTGCGCCACTTCTGTTGGCCCTTGGCTGGGTGTTTGGCGTGGGTCGGATCCGGCCACACGATGGGCTGCCCGTCGCAGCGGGCGATCATGAACAGGCGTTCCCGGCTGGTCGGTGCGCCGAAGTACCTCACCTTTCGGATCAGGTGATAGGCCAGACCACCTTTCCAAAAAGGTGGACCACGCAGCTTGAGACCGCAGCCCCGGCACACGGCCTGAGTATCAGTGCAGTTATGCATTTGATGATCCTCAGGACCGCATCGGCCAGGAGCCAGCCGCGGGTGACCAAACCCACCGTGAAAGGTGGCCTGGCGCCTACCAATGCGGTCGATGTGAAGGGAAGGGAGGTGTGGTGTTGCAGAAGGACTACTAAAGGGGGCCGGCGGTGGAGTCTTAGTCCGAGCCGCCGGCAAAAAGAATTACTACTCTACGGTGCAAATCCAGCGGTGGTTTTGTCGGTATGGCGCTCTGGTAAATGCAACGTCTGTTACTAGAGTCATGCCGCGCTCTTGAAGGGCTTCGGCAAGTTGAGCGAGTGTCTCTGCTTCGATAGTCATTGCTGTTACCTCGTCAGATTTACTGCGTTCATAATTCCTGACCCAGCAGGCAACTAGGAGATTCAATTTTTTGACTGCTTCAGAGCTGCACGGGCGCGTGATCTAGATTCGGCGCCCCGTTTCCGCGTCAGCTTGATGACGTAACGCGAGAACTGCGTTACGAGTTCGTTCTGCTCAAAAAAATAACGCGCAGGCAGCCGAAAACTTTGCCTCAGCTAGTCGGGTCTTGCCCCAACACCTTGCTCAACGCCACACGCGCATCTTCAAGCTGCACCAGCGAAGCATGCCTTGCACCCAGTGCGTCGCCGTTCTGGATAGCCGTGAGAATCGCTTTGTGCCGGGGCAGGGCGAGTTGGTCGAAGTTTGGCCGCTGGTTGGAATAGCGCACCGATTCGCGCAGGGCCATCGACAACATGTTGCACAGGTAGGCCAGCAGGTCGTTGTGGGTGGCGTCGGCGATGCGGGCGTGGAAGTCCAGGTCGGGTTGCAGGCGCTCTTCATGGGTGCGCGCTGCTTCCATGCGCTGGTAGGCCTCGCCGATCGACGCGACATCCTCGGGGGTGGCGTTGGTGGCGGCCAGCGCGGCGGCGGCCGGTTCGATGACCCAGCGCACGCTGGACAGGGTATTGAAAAAGTCTTTTTGAGGGGTGGCCTGCATCAGCCAGTGCAGCACGTCGGGGTCGAGCATGTGCCAGTCATGGCGGGGCCGCACCAGCGTGCCGACTCGCGGACGCGCTTCGACCAGGCCCTTGGCGGTCAGGGCGCGCATCGCTTCGCGGAACACCGGCCGGCTGATCGCGTAGCTTTCGCACAGGCTGGCCTCGGAGGGCAGCTTTTGCCCGGGTGCGAGTTGGCCGGATACGATTTGCAGGCCGAGGTCCTGGACCAGGGTGGCGTGCATGCTTTTGCGCGTGGTGGGCTGGCGGTAGTTCATGGGGGGCGCGGGAGGTCCTTCGAGCGGGGTGGGCATCATAGCATTAGTGGTCGATGGGCGGCCTGTGGGGCGGGGCTGGGCGGGGTGATTTGTCAGCGGGAAGTGTTGCGGTGAAGGGCGCGGGCTTCGCCCTCAAGCGGTACACCGCCGCTACTGCGCGGCGGTGTTGCGGGTTGGTCAGTGCGAATGCTTGGGCACCGCAGCGCCACGGCAGCCAACCAGGAAGTCGAAATCGCAACCTTCGTCAGCCTGCATCACATGGTCCAGATAGAGCTTCGCATAACCACCACTGATCAGCTGGGGTGGTGCTTGCAGGTCGGCCAGGCGGCCAGCCAGTTCTTCGGCGCTGATGTCCAGGTGCAGCCGGCCTTCCTTGCAGTCCAGCTCGATCCAGTCACCTTCGCGCACGGCTGCCAAGGGGCCGCCCGCGGCAGCCTCGGGTGCCACGTGCAGCACCACGGTACCGTAGGCAGTACCACTCATGCGGGCGTCGGAAATGCGCACCATGTCGGTCACGCCCTGGGCCAGCAGCTTGGCCGGCAGGCCCATGTTGCCCACCTCGGCCATGCCCGGGTAGCCCTTGGGCCCGCAGTACTTCATCACCAGCACCGAATTGGCGTCCACATCCAACTCGGGGTCGTTGATGCGTGCTTTGTAGTCCTCGAAGTTCTCGAACACCACGGCGCGGCCGCGGTGCTGCATCAACGCCGGGGTGGCCGCTGAGGGCTTGAGCACCGCGCCTTTGGGCGCCAGGTTGCCGCGCAGGATGCAGATGCCGCCATCGGCCACCAGTGGTTTATCGAGCGGGCGGATGACTTCTTCGTCATACAGCGGCGCGGCCAGGCAGTTGTCCCACAGGCTTTTGCCGTTGGCGGTCAGTGCGGTGGGGTTGGGCAGCAGGCCGTGCTCGCCCAGGCGGCGAATGACTGCGGGCAGGCCGCCGGCGTAGTAGAACTCTTCCATCAGGAAGCGGCCCGAGGGCTGCAAGTCGACCAAGGTCGGTGTGCCGCGGCCGACGCGGGTCCAGTCTTCCAGTTGCAGGTCGACGCCAATGCGCCCGGCAATGGCCTTGAGGTGGATCACGGCGTTGGTCGAACCACCGATGGCGGCGTTGACGCGGATGGCGTTCTCGAAGGCTTCGCGGGTGAGGATCTTCGACAGGCGCAAGTCTTCGCGGACCATGTCGACAATGCGCATGCCCGACAGGTGGGCCAGTACATAGCGGCGGGCATCCACCGCGGGGATGGCGGCGTTGTGCGGCAGCGAGGTGCCCAGCGCTTCGGCCATGCAGGCCATGGTCGACGCGGTGCCCATGGTGTTGCAGGTGCCCGCCGAGCGCGACATGCCGGCTTCGGCGGAGAGGAATTCGTTGAGGTCGATCTGGCCGGCCTTATAGGCCTCGTGCATCTGCCAGACGATGGTGCCGGCGCCAATGTCCTTGCCTTTGTGCTTGCCGTTGAGCATCGGCCCACCGGTGACCACGATCGCTGGCACATCGCAGCTGGCGGCGCCCATCAGCAGTGCCGGGGTGGTCTTGTCGCAGCCGGTCAGTAGCACCACGGCGTCCACCGGGTTGCCACGGATCGCTTCTTCCACATCCATGCTCGCCAGGTTGCGCGTCAGCATGGCGGTGGGGCGCAGGTTGGACTCGCCGCTGGAAAACACCGGGAACTCCACCGGGAAGCCACCCGCCTCCAGCACGCCTTTTTTGACGTGCTCGGCAATCTTGCGGAAGTGGGCGTTGCACGGGGTCAGCTCCGACCAGGTGTTGCAGATGCCGATGATCGGCTTGCCCTGGAATTCGTGGTCCGGGATGCCTTGGTTCTTCATCCAGCTGCGGTACATGAAGCCATTTTTGTCGGCGGTACCAAACCATTGGGCGGAGCGTAGGGGGCGGTTGTTGTCAGACATAAGCGGAACACCTAATTAGTATTACTATTTGTCGTTGTGGTGCTGACTCTACCGGCTGAAAAGGCATCTGTGAAGGGTTGTTGTTTTAAATAGTAATACTATATGATCGATTTGCCAGGTTAGCGGTCTGCCAAAAAGCCCCGGCCAGGTGCTGTGCCCATTACAAGAACAATTGGAGACATCGCCATGATTCAGGAGCAGCGGCTCGTCCGCCTGATCACACTGAAACTCATCCCTTTTCTGGTTCTGCTTTACCTGGTGGCCTATGTCGATCGCTCGGCAGTAGGCTTTGCCAAGCTGCACATGGGCGCCGACATTGGCCTGGGTGACGCGGCCTATGGCCTTGGCGCCGGGCTATTCTTCATCGGTTATTTTCTTTTCGAAGTGCCGAGCAACCTGTTGCTCGACCGCTTCGGCGCGCGTCGCTGGTTCGCCCGCATCCTGGTGACCTGGGGCGCGATTACCGTAGGCATGGCGTTTGTCACCGGGCCCAACGGTTTCTACGTGATGCGCTTCTTGCTGGGGGCCGCCGAGGCGGGGTTCTTCCCGGGGGTGCTGTACTACATCACCCAGTGGTACCCGGTGCGCCATCGCGGCAAGATCCTCGGTTTCTTCATTCTCTCGCAGCCGCTTGCCATGCTGATCACCGGGCCGCTTTCGGGCGCGCTGCTGGGGCTTGAGGGCAGTTATGGCCTGCATGGCTGGCAGTGGTTGTTCATCTGTATCGGCACCCCGGCAATGCTGCTGGCCTGGCCCACCTTACGCCTGCTGCCGGACGGCCCTGCCAAGGTGCGCTGGCTCAGCGACGAGCAACGCAACTGGTTGCAAGAGCAGTTGGCCAACGACCTGCGCGAGTTCGGCCAGACCCGCCATGGCAACCCGCTGCATGCCCTGAAAGACAGCCGGGTGCTGTTGCTGGCGCTGTTCTACCTGCCGATGACCCTGAGCATCTATGGCCTGGGCCTTTGGCTGCCAACGCTGATCCATCAGTTTGGCGGCAGTGACCTGGTCACCGGTTTCGTCTCGGCGGTGCCCTACCTGTTCGGCATCATCGGGCTGTTGATCGTGCCGCGTAGCTCCGACCGCCTGAACGACCGCTATGGCCATCTGGGCCTGCTGTACGCCCTGGGTGCAATCGGCCTGTTCTTCAGCGCCTGGCTGACGGTGCCGGTGCTGCAGTTGGCCGCGCTGTGCCTGGTGGCGTTCGCGCTGTTCTCCTGCACGGCCATCTTCTGGACGCTGCCGGGGCGGTTCTTCTCCGGTGCCAGCGCTGCTGCGGGCATCGCCTTGATCAACTCGATCGGCAACCTCGGCGGCTACCTGGGCCCGTTCGGCATCGGCGCGCTGAAGGAGTACACCGGGCAGCTGTCGTCGGGCCTGTACTTCCTGGCGCTGGTGATGCTGTGCGGGGTGCTGCTCACGGGCGTGGTCTACAACCGCCTGGAGCGCCGCCAGCGCCTGGCTTCCTCACGGGCGGCCGAAGCCTCCCGCTAACCTTTGCAACCGACAAGCGAGCACAAGCATGCGACTGATCCAATTCGAAACCGCCGCCGGCGCCCGCCACGTGGGCGTGGTGGAAGGCGAGTACGCCCTTGAAGTACTGGGCGCCAGCAGCACCCGTGAGCTGGCTCTGCAGGCCATCGCCGCGGGTCGTGACCTGGCCAGCGAAGTGCGGGCCGCCGGGCTGGGTGAGCGCCATGACTACCTGGCACTGCTGGCCGAAGGCCGCGTACTGCCACCGCTGGACCACCCGGACCCGGCCCACTGTCTGGTGACCGGCACCGGCCTGACCCACCTGGGAAGCGCCGCCACCCGCGACAAGATGCACCAGCAGCAAGCCGAAGGCGCCGTCACCGACAGCATGCGCATGTTCCAGTGGGGCCTGGAGGGCGGTCGGCCGGCAGCGGGCGAGGAGGGCGCGCAGCCTGAGTGGTTCTACAAGGGCGACGGCGGCATCGTCGTGCGCCCCGGTGCCGACCTGCCGCTGCCGGCTTTTGCCGAAGATGCTGGCGAAGAGCCGGAGCTGGTCGGGCTGTACCTGATCGGACCCGACGGCACGCCATACCGCCTCGGCTACGCCTTGGGCAACGAGTTTTCCGACCATGTGATGGAGCGGCGCAACTACCTGTACCTGGCGCATTCCAAGCTGCGCGCCTGCAGCTTCGGCCCGGAGCTGCGCCTGGGGGCATTGCCGGCTCACCTTGAAGGCACCAGCCGCATCCTGCGCGATGGCCAGGTGCTGTGGAGCAAGCCGTTCCTGTCGGGTGAGCAGAACATGTGCCACAGCTTCGAGAACCTTGAGTTCCACCACTTCAAGTACGACCAGTTCCTGCGTGCTGGCGATATCCATGTGCACTATTTCGGCACCGCCACGCTGTCGTTTGCCGACGGCGTTCAGGCTCGCCCGGGCGATACCTTCGAGGTCAGCCTCGACGCCTTTGGCCAGCCGCTGCGCAATGGTATTGGCGCAGCGTCCGGGCAGGTTCGCCCCGGGGTAGTGAAAAGCCTTTGAGTGTGTTGCCGGCCAGTCGACGAAGTCGGGACCGCTGTGCGGTCCATCGCCGGCAAGCCAGCGCCCATAGGTGTCGCGCAAACCTCAAGGGGCTGGGCGCCATGTGCCACTGAGCCCTCTTTCTTTGTTACAGGAGTCAACCATGTCTGCAAGCAACTTCATTGGCGGCCAGCGCAGCGCTGCCGGCAGCATCCGCCTGCAAAGCTTCGATGCACGCACCGGCGAAGCATTGCCGGTGGTCTTCACCCAGGCCACCCCTGAGGAAGTGGCCGCCGCCGCCCAGGCCGCCGAAGCGGCATTTGCCGAATACAATGCGCTGGCACCAGAGCGCCGCGCGCAGTTTCTGGATGCCATCGCCGACCAGCTGGACGCGCTGGACGATACCTTCGTCGCCACAGTGTGCCGCGAGACTGCGCTGCCGGCTGCGCGCATCCAGGGCGAGCGTGGCCGTACCAGCAACCAGATGCGCCTGTTCGCCAAGGTGCTGCGCCGTGGCGACTACCTGGGGGCGCGTATCGACCGTGCGCAGCCACAGCGCCAGCCACTGCCACGCCCTGACCTGCGCCAGTACCGTACCGGCCTTGGCCCGGTGGCGGTGTTCGGCGCCAGCAACTTCCCATTGGCCTTCTCCACGGCAGGCGGTGACACCGCCGCAGCGCTGGCTGCCGGCTGCCCGGTGGTGGTCAAGGCACACAGCGGCCATATGGCCACTGCAGAGCAGGTAGCAGAAGCTATCGAGCGAGCGGTGGTGGCCACCGGCATGCCTGCCGGGGTGTTCAACATGATCTACGGCGCCGGTGTCGGTGAAGCGCTGGTGCGCCACCCGGCGATCCAGGCGGTCGGCTTCACCGGTTCGCTCAAGGGCGGCCGTGCCCTGTGCGATCTGGCGGCGGCGCGCCCGCAGCCTATCCCGGTGTTTGCCGAAATGAGCAGCATCAACCCGGTGCTGGTGTTGCCCGCGGCGCTGCAGGCCCGCGGCGAGCAGGTGGCCAAGGAACTGGCCGCCTCGGTGGTGCTGGGCTGCGGGCAGTTCTGCACCAACCCCGGGTTGGTCATCGGCATCGCCGGCGCAGCGTTCGACACCTTCGTCACGGCACTGGCTGCGCAAATGGCCGACCAGCCCGCGCAGACCATGCTCAACGCCGGTACCTTGCGCAGCTACACCAGCGGCGTACAGCGCCTGCAGCGCCACCCGGGCGTGCGCCATCTGGCCGGTGCCGAGCAGGTCGGCGACCAGGCCCGGGCACAGCTGTTCCAGGCTGATGTGAGCGTGCTGCTAAGCGGCGACGAGCTGTTGCAGGAAGAGGTTTTCGGGCCTGCAACGGTGGTGGTCGAAGTGGCCGACGAAGCGGAACTGTGCCGCGCGCTGCAAGCCCTGCACGGGCAACTGACCGCCACCCTGATTGCCGAGCCGGAAGACTTCCAGCGCTTTGCCGCGCTGGTGCCGCTGCTGCAGCGCAAGGCCGGCCGCCTGTTGGTAAATGGCTACCCGACTGGCGTCGAGGTGTGTGATGCAATGGTGCATGGCGGCCCTTACCCGGCCACCTCCGATGCCCGGGGTACCTCCGTCGGCACCCTGGCCATCGACCGCTTTCTGCGCCCGGTGTGCTACCAGGACTACCCAGACGCGCTGTTACCCGACGCCCTGAAAAACGCTAACCCGTTGGGCGTGCAGCGCCTGGTCGACGGCCAGCACAGCCGCGACCCGCTGAGCTGACGCCGGGGCTGGCTCTGGCTCGAGGGCTGGGGCGTGCAAGGCCTCCAATGCGTCAGGGTGTGCGTAGGAGCGATCAGCTCCTACGTTGCACGCCTCGGCAGTTGGCGCTTTTGGTGCATCGCGGTCAGTCAACCCACCGCCACAGCGGTTCATCCAGCAACCCCACCCCGCGCAGCTGTGTCTGCCCCTGAACCTTCTCCAGCTCCAGTAAGTTGCACCCGTCACAGGCTGACAGCGCCTCAATCAGCGGCGCACTGTGCGACACCACCCAAACCTGGCTCCGCCGCGAAGCACGAACGATCAACCGCGCCAGCGCGGGCAGCAGGTCGGCATGGAGGCTGGTTTCCGGCTCGTTCAGCACCATCAGCGATGGCGGCCGTGGCGTCAGCAGCGCAGCCATCAACAGCAGATACCGCAACGTACCATCCGACAATTCGCTACCGCCCAGTGGGCGCAACAGCCCATGCTGGTGCAGCCGCACGCTGAACAGCCCGCCCGGCGGCGCATCAATCTCCAAGCGGCTACCGGGAAACGCGTCATCCAATGCCGCTACCAGGTCCTCCACCTCACCAATCTCGATGATGGTCTGCAACGCCGAGGCAAGGTTGCGGCCGTCATGGTGCAGCACCGGCGAGCGGGTCCCCAGCTGGGGTTGGCGGCAAGGGGCGTCGCGGTCGATACGGAAATGATCGTAAAAGCGCCAGCTGTTGATGAACGCCCGCAGCTCACCAATCTCCGGCGCCTGCCGTGGTCGGCCCACGATGTTGAAGAAGCTCTCGCAGCTGTCGGCATGTTGATCGAGCACCGTCCAACCATTGCCCTCCCGCGCACGAACCATGGCGTTCTTGCGCTCGACCAGCAAGGACGATGGGCGATAAGCCCCAGCGCCCCAGATGGCTTCGGTCTTGATCTCAGGGTCGAGCATGAAGGCGGTGGGATAGGGCAGGGGTATCGGCAAGCCCAGCGAGATGGCAAAGCCGAAATCTTCGGTGGCGAACCCCAGGCGCAGACGTCTGGCTTCGCTCGGGTGCTGGCCTTGAATGGGCACTTCACCGCGTTTCATGCGCGCACTCATCTCTGGCCCCGCCCACCAGGTCGAATCCAACCCGCCTTCGCGGGCAAGCGCTTCGATCACGCCACCCTGAGCGGTCTCGGCGAGCAGGCGCAGGGCTTTGTACAGATTGGATTTGCCGCTGCCGTTTGCGCCGGTCACCAGGTTGAGTTGGCTCAAGGGCAACACAAGGTGGTTGATGGAGCGGTAGTTGCCGATGGCGAGGGTGGTGAGCATGCGGTGCGTCCCAAGTTTGACTCAGCGCCTGATTGTGGTCGAACTGCACCAGGCTTACTACCTCTTGGGCGAGGTCCTTTCGCGACACAAGGCCGCTCCGGCGAGGGGCGGCGTAGGTCTGCAGGTAGGGGTAGGGTCACGGGGTTTTCATCGCGCCCAGTTCGGCATCGTCGAGCAGGGCTTTGGCCAGGGCGCATAGGTAGTGCGAGGCCCACAGCAGTTGGGGCTTGTCTTCCATCAGGCCGTCGAGGGTCAGGTCGCGGGCGTAGCCCATCAGTTCCGAGGCTTGTTCGCGGGCGCTTTGGCAGGGGATGCCGGGCTCGATGCGGAAGAGGGGGTGGGTCTGGTTTTCGCCTTGGTAGAAGACGGTTTTGCCCACGGTGAATGCGGTGTGTTCGGTGGCCATGGTGTGATCTCCCTGAAGTTGTAACTGCCTGGGCTGGCCCTATCGCCGGCAAGCCGGCTGGATTTGCGCCAACTTTTAGAAATTGGCCAAGACCCGTGCTTCCACAGGCAAAGCGCAGGCCTGAAGAACTGCGCGATCGTGGTAGGAGCCGGCTTGCCGGCGATGGGCTGCGCAGCAGCCCTTGGTTTCGCGTTGCGGCCCAGCTGACCCCCACAGGTTTCACCGGGCGTCTAAGACCTCAGTGCGGTGCTGTGCAAGGAAGCCAGCCCGTGAAAGAGCCAGGCCAGGCCGATCATGGTGAGGATTAATGCAGCGTTTGTGGATCGGCTGGCTTTTGTATTTGTGCCAGTGCTGACTCGAGCAACTTGCGCAGGGCATCAAGTTCGTGCATCGAGGTCATGATCATCACGGATACGGGTGCTTTCGGCTGCATCAACATCGCCTGCTGGGCCACGATCTCGGCGCAGAGCGCGTAGTCGGCAGCCATCATCAGCGTGTCTTCGAGGGAATGGGGGTTGTGAGGCGGATCGGGGACGATCTTCAACATAGTGTGGCTCCTGTCGTAGTGGAGCTACCACCAACCGCGGCTAAACGAGTGGGTGGCAGCTGTACGCGGGTTAGCCGACCGGGACGTCAGGCACCCGGCGCACCCTAAGGTGCCCCACGCACAGCCGCCATAATGGCGCGAATGCCGATTGCTCGGTAATGCACGGCTGTAGTGTCCGACGTTTTTTGGGCGGCTAACCCAATCGATGATGATCAACGAAGTGCCGAGACTAAAGTCCACTTTTTGCGTGCGCAACGGAAAACAGGCGCCGGGAGTATCTTTGGGAAATGCCCTACAGGAAAGGGGTTAAATCTGATTTTTTCAGCCGTTCGATGTAACAGCTTGTAACCCACTGACACTCCAAATCCGGGCTGTCCATTGCGAAAAATGACCAGCGTGGCTAATAGCAGGAAGGAGTGGGTTCACGGGGTTTTCATCATGCCCAGTTCGGCATCGTCCAGCAGGGCCTTGGCCAAGGCGCATAGGTAGTGCGATGCCCAGAGCAGCTGAGGTTTATCTTCCATCAGGCCGTCGAGGGTCAGGTCGCGGGCGTAGCCCATCAGTTCCGAGGCTTGTTCGCGGGCGCTTTGGCAGGGGATGCCGGGCTCGATGCGGAAGAGGGGGTGGGTCTGGTTTTCGCCTTGGTAGAAGACGGTTTTGCCCACGGTGAATGCGGTGTGTTCGGTGGCCATGGTGTGATCTCCCTGAAGTTGTAACTGCCTGGGCTGGCCCTATCGCCGGCAAGCCGGCTGGATTTGCGCCAACTTTTAGAAATTGGCCAAGACCCGTGCTTCCACAGGCAAAGCGCAAGCCTGAAGAACTGCGCGATCGTGGTGGGAGCCGGCTTGCCGGCGATGGGCTGCGCAGCAGCCCTTGGGTCCGCTTTGCGGCCCATCGCCGGCGAGCCGGCCCCCCACAGGTTTCACCGTGCGCCTGAGTGGCGTCTACGACTCAGCGGCGGTGCTGTGCAAGGAAGCCAGCCCGTGAAAGAGCCAGGCCAGGCCGATCATGATGAGGATTAATGCAGCGTTTGTGGATCGGCTGGCTTTTGTATTTGTGCCAGTGCTGACTCGAGCAACTTGCGCAGGGCATCAAGTTCGTGCATCGAGGTCATGATCATCACGGAGACGGGTGCTTTCGGCTGCATCAACATCGCCTGCTGGGCCACGATCTCGGCGCAGAGCGCGTAGTCGGCAGCCATCATCAGCGTGTCTTCGAGGGAATGGGGATTGTGAGGCGGATCGGGGACGATCTTGAGCATGATGAAACTCCAACGTCGAAGGGTGGAGCTACCACGGTCTTGCTGTCAAACAATGAGGTGGCAGCTGTACGCGGGTTGACAGACCGAGACGTTGGCACTCGGCGCACCAGAGGTGCCCGCACGTACAGCCACCATAAAAGTGTGCACATGTGGACAACGAAGACGGCCTGTCAAAACCGATCGCTGAATTGGCAGCGACGGGCCGAGACTAGAATCCACGTTGGGCATGTGCAACGAAAAACAGGCGGCGGCAGTATCTTTGGGAAATGCCCTACAGGAAAGGGGTTAAATCTGATTTCTTCAGCCTTTCGATGTAACAGCTTGTATCCCGCGGGCAGTCAAAATCCACATGGCAAAAAATGACCAGTGTGGCGAACAGCGGGATACAAACCATGGGCTGGGTTCGATGAAACTGGTTAGCGCTACCGGCCGGCTAATGCCAAGCAGAGCTGGCACCTGTTCCTGGCTGTTCTGTTCGCCTTGGCATAGAGGCGCGCGAACAATAGAGCTCTAACGACTGTGGGTGCGCAGCCATTCATCAGCGACGTCGCCCATGTTGGCTGGAGCCCCGCTCTTTATCCAGGCCATGAAGGTACGGTCGAACTTGAAAGCCTCACCGCATTCCCTCAGCAGGAACTGCCGAACCTTCTGCGTGTTCCGGTAGCCGTCGTCTATCGGGGTCGCGCGGGTGATCGGCCCGGCATGCCAGTCAAAGCTCATCCTCATCCCCTTTTATGCAACCGTGCCCGAGAAAACTGAAGAGGGTCATTCAACGTTTGCTGCAACACCCTCGGCTGAAGCCTGGCTCGCCCTTCGGCGAGTGACGAGCAGCATGATCACTGCGGTCAGTCCAGGTATTGGGTAGAACACCACAAAGAGCGAATACCACTCCAGTCCACTCGAATCGCTGGCCCAGCCCAATCCCCCTGCCAAGATCAGCCCCCACACAAGCGCAATGATGACTGCAGCGATAACTCGCTTGTCCAGGGGTAATTTCGGCTCGCGAGCCATGGCTGCCGCATAGGCCTTCCAGCAACCCCACAGGCCGACCGTGGAAATCAGAAAGACGGGTATCACGAACTCCGGCACCTTGAATAGCATGACCGCTAAAAACAGCGTGGCCCCGATGAAGGAGTAGGTGAGCGGGGCGATGCCAATGAGCGCGCCGAGTGTCAGCACAATTCGAAGTTTGGTGAGCTTGGTCATGCCAGTCCTTGTTTGATAACGGCGGCTGCGTCCGGGCAGCCACATCGAGCGCGAGCATAGGCGCATGGGCTACAAAATCAAAGAATGGATGTCAGTCAGCCATTGACAGCCTTCCATTAGCTAACGACCATCCAGACCCAGGCACGATTGACGATGCGCAGCGTTACCCCCACCCGCTTTCGACCGCAACATTGAGTGCCGGTCAGTAACAGATCAGGACGATGAACGATTACGCCTTAAAACTGGCCAATTACTGGCGCACCTCCCTCGCCGATGCTGAAAACGGCAATGGCGCGCTCAACTCCAAGCAAGCCGAAGCGCTCACCCCCGTCGGTATGGAGCATGTACAGAGGGGCGGCTTGCCAGAAGAGCTTGTAGCCAAGCTGTTTACCGATGAGGCACCAGACACTACGAGCGTAAAAATCACGCTGCGCCCTTGGGTTTACCTTTCACAGCGTGAGCACGGCAAGGTTAGGACGAGCTTGCCTGCAGCAGTAACACCGCTGATCTGTGCCGTATTGGTGTGCCGTGATGGGCGTCTTTACCCGACCACACACGCTTTCGTGCCGCGTGACATTCTTGAGCCGCTGGACAAGGACACCTTCTTCATCGGGGCACAATCTGCGCTGGATGACTTTTTGTCGGTCGAAGAGGTGCCCGCTTTCACGCCGCCGGGTGAGGGGGAGACACTCGACGTCCAGCAGCATCTTGAGCAGTGGCGTAAGTTCTACGCGTTTTGTCTGCGGATGGCCCGTGAGGTCGGTCAGGGTTGGGATGCGGCCGAAGACGGCATGAAGCCGGCAAAATACAGTCTGCTGTTCAAGGAGGATAAACCTGACGGCTTCAGCAAGAACATCGTCAATCTCTATGACTATTTGCGTCAGCACAAGCCTGATGCCCCGCTGTTCGAGCGCTTCGCCCAGCGTGAACCAAGCCCCGACGAGTCTTGTCTGCCCCCGGGCAGCCATTTCGCCGCACGTTTGGGCCACGCTGGCGACGAATACGCCCTGGCACCTGCCCAGCGTGATGCCTTGGCTCATCTGATGGCCGGGCAGGTGGGCGATGTGCTGGCAGTCAATGGGCCGCCAGGCACGGGCAAAACCACACTCGTGCTTTCGGTGGTCGCCTCGCTTTGGGCCAATGCCGCTGTGGCTGGTGGCGAGCCTCCGGTGATTGTTGTCAGTTCCACCAATAACCAGGCGGTGACTAATGTCCTCGCGGCTTTCGGCAAAGACTTTGCCGAGGGCACCGGGCCATTGGCGGGGCGATGGTTGCCAGGCATCAAAAGCTTTGGCGCCTACTTCCCGAAGGCATCTGCCGAAGCAGAGCTTTCCAGTGTCTACCAGACCAAGAGCTTTTTTCATGATTTGGAGTCTTGCGCCTATCTGGACAAAGCCAAGCACGCCTATCTGACACAAGCGGCAGCGGCTTTCCCGGGTGTTCAAAACCTCGATGTCGAGCGCGCGGTCGGGTTATTGCAGCAGCAAATCAGGGCACGCCAGCAGCAGCTTGCCGATATTGAACAGGCGTGGGCGGCGCTTGGCCTCGCTCGGGAGGCGCTACGCGTTGCGTTGGGAGATGACCCCCAGGCCACTCTGCAGGCCCGGCAAACCGCTCAACTCGACCAATTGCATCAACTCAACGCGGCCCAGAAGCAACTCAAAGATTTCAAGCATTACCTGGCACATGAGTCGCTGTTCTACAGCCTGTTCAGCTGGATTCGCCCCGTTGCCGCCAAGCGCCTTCGCCTGGCCAAATTGCAGCTCGATGGGGCCGATGCGGAGCTACAGAATGCTGCGACCTTGGGCGAAATTGAAACGCGGCTGGAAGCTGGGCAGGCCCGAGCACGCCAAGAGCATCAGCGACTCACCCAACTGCTGCAAACCGCTCATCAACTGTTCGAGGCTGAACAACAGTGGCTGGACGGCTGGCATGGCGCAATCAGCTCGCTGGCCGATGCGGCCGGCCGACCTGCGGCCCAGGCCACGCTAGGGGAATGCGACCGCTGGGCCGATACGTCACTGCGTTTCGAAATATTCCTGCTGACTACTCACTACTGGGAAGGGCGTTGGCTATTGGAAGTCAGCGAGGAGCTGCAGGAAATACTCGATAACGCAAGAAAACCGGTGCCAAGACGCTGATCAAGAACTGGCGCCGTTGGATGAAACTCACACCTTGTGTGGTCTCTACCTTTTTCAGGCTGCCCAAAGAGCTCTCATGTAAACGCTACGACGACGGTGATTACATAGACGACTACTTGGTCGATTTCATTGACTTGCTGATCGTCGACGAAGCTGGACAGGTGCTGCCGGAGGTGGCCGCGGCGTCGTTTGCCCTTGCTCGTCAAGCGCTGGTCATCGGCGACACCCAACAGATCGAGCCCATCTGGTCGATCCCGGCCAAGGTGGATATCGGCAACCTCACCAGTGCTGGGCTGGTTTCGCACAGCCAGGCCGAGGAAGACTACGAGGCATTCTGCAAAGCTGGGCGCAGTGCCGCAAGTGGCAGCGTGATGGCCATCGCCCAGTCGACCAGCCGTTATCACTACGACCCAGACCTTGCCCGGGGGATGTACCTCTACGAGCACCGCCGCTGCTATGACTCGATCATCACTTTCTGCAACACCCTTTGCTACAAGGGCAAACTGCTGCCTCGCCGGGGGCAGGCAGTGCAAGATGGCTTACCGGGACTTGGCTACCTCCACATCGATGGCTTGTGTGAGCAAAACAGCCATGGCAGCCGCCAAAACTTGCTAGAGGCGCAGACCATTGCTGCGTGGCTTCATGCCCACGCAGATGAACTCAAGCAGCGCTACCCACGCAGGTCGCTTCACGAGATTGTAGGGGTGATAACGCCATTCGGAGCGCAAAGCCGCGCCATCGCCGAGGCATGCCAGGCATTGGGCCTGAACGCTGGAAAAGGGGCGGACCAGATCACTGTCGGTACCGTGCATTCGTTCCAGGGCGCAGAGCGGCCGTTGGTGATTTTTTCGGCGGTATATTCCAAGCATGCCGATGGCGGTTTCATTGATCGACGCGAAAGTATGCTCAATGTAGCTGTGTCGCGGGCTAAGGACAGCTTCTTGGTGTTTGGCGACATGGATTTGATTGGCCAGGTGCCTGTAAGTAAACCACGTGGGCTGCTGGCGAAGTACCTGCTGGCTGACCCGGCCAGTGAGTTGCAGTTCGAGTATCAGCCTAGGCAAGACTTGTACACCGCGAGTACCGGGTTAAGTCATTTGCACGATTGGCGCCAGCATGACGAGTTTCTGAAAGAGACATTGCAAACGGCCAGCCACCAGGTTCAGATCATTACGCCGTGGGTCAAGTTGGAATGCCTGTTCACTACAGGGGCGCTTGAGCACATGCGTGCAACGGTGGAGCGTGGCGTCAATGTCGAAGTGTTCACCGACCTGCAGCTCAATACTGAAATATCAGCCCGAAAACCCCAAGGCGAGCCGCAAAAGATCGCGGCATTCAACGCTACCTTGGCTGAGTTGAAAGCCCGGGGCATTCCCGTGCGTATCGTCAATAAAGTACACAGCAAGATCGTCATGGCCGATCAGAGTCTTTTATGTGTCGGTTCATTCAACTGGCTGAGTGCTCAGCGCGAAGGGGAGTACGTCCGTCACGAGACTTCAATGGTTTATCGAGGCGTCGACGTGAATGACGAGATTGAGCTGAATCGCAGGAGTCTCGCCAGAAGAACGGCGTCTTATTTGGGCTGACAAGAGGTAAGACAACGAGAGGACGGCACATCCGCCTGCTGCCCTTTTGCCGTTGTCCGATTTCCCTGCAGTTGCAGCTGCTTGGGCTGGCGATATTGCCGGTAAACCGGACTCCCACAGGTAATGTCCAGCTGCCGCTGTAAGTGCTTCTAGCGTGTATACAGTCATGCATAATCACCGCGCTCGGGCCATGCCGGTGTGCATGTCCTAGCGGCAGCTGCGTCCAGGCATACCCGGCAACCGAGGCATTGCGCTTGGCTGCCACCGCCGGAAAGCCATCACATGCCCATTGCGAATTTCTTGGTTTCCGCTAACTTATACAAAAACCTGTACAAATATTTGAGGTTGTACATGTATTGTCAGTGGCCCCTAACGCTGTACTTCGATGGCGCCTGCCCCCTGTGCGCTAGAGAGATAGCCTTTCTGCGCCGGAAATCGACCCAGGCGAAGCTCATTCTGGTTGATATCAGTGATGACGATTTCGAGGCAGAGGCATTGAGCGTGACGGTTGAGCAACTGAGGTCATGCCTGCATGGACGGTTCGCCAACGGGCAATGGGTCAAGGGCTTGGACGCTACCTTGTGGGCCTGGCGTGCTGCCGATGCGGGTATGTGGGTCGCGCCACTGTCCTGGCGCCCGCTACGCCCCCTGTTTTCGGTCTTTTACCGGTTGTTCTGTCGTTTGCGGCCACACTTGGCCTGGCTACCACATCCCGATGCCGGGCACCGCTGTAGCGGTGAGGAGTCCAAATGTCACATTCGTTAGCCGAGCACTACCATCAGATCCTTGTTGGCGTTGGTGAAAACCCGCAGCGCGAAGGGCTGGTGGACACGCCCCAGCGTGCGGCCAAAGCGATGCAGTACTTGTGCAACGGATATGCCCAGAGTCTTGACGAGGTCGTCAACGGTGCTCTGTTCGAAAGTCAGAACGACGAGATGATTGTCGTGCGTGACATTGAGCTCTACTCGTTGTGCGAACACCACATGTTGCCGTTCATCGGCAAGGCGCATGTCGCGTATTTGCCAACAGGGCGGGTATTGGGGCTTTCTAAGGTCGCGCGCGTGGTGGACATGTATGCCCGTCGCTTACAGATACAGGAAAACCTGACGCGGCAGATTGCGCATGCAATTGGGCAAGTCACGGATGCCGCAGGAGTTGCGGTCGTGATTGAAGCGAAGCATATGTGCATGATGATGCGCGGGGTCGAGAAGCAGAACTCCGTGATGATTTCCTCCGTGATGTTAGGGGAGTTTCGCGACTCCGCTTCGACTCGGCACGAATTCCTTAACCTCATTGGGCGGCACAATTGACAGGCGATGCTGAACCGTCGCGAAGGGGCGTCCAAATGAGTGCAGTCACTGCTGCTTTACCTGCAAGCCGCTACACGATGCTGGGTTACGGTGGCTTGCTGCCCTTCGTTGGTTTGACCCTGCTCATCGTCTTTTTCGCTGAGTATCGATCTTTCTCCTCGCTCATGTTGGTCAGCTATGGCGCTGTGATACTGAGCTTCGTCGGCGCCCTGCACTGGGGCTTCGCCATGACGTTACAGGGTTTGCTCGCGAAGCAGCGTCGCGAGCGGCTCGTGTGGAGCGTTATTCCGGCCCTGATCGGTTGGGTTGGCACGTTGCTACCCGTGCCAGTGGGTTGTCTGGTGCTGACCTGTGGTTTTATCGGCCACCTTTGGCAGGATCGCAAACTGGTGCAAGCTGTGCCGGGGTGGTATCTGCCGATGCGGGTCCATTTAACAGCTGTGGCAAGCCTCTGTTTGCTGCTCAGTGCACTTGCGGTAGCAATGGACTTTTGAAACCACGAACCATCCGCTATGAGTGATGTTTACCCCTCATATCCAGACGTCGTTCATGGCAGTGCGCACTCCACCTTCATGGCCGGTATTCAACACGCCTCTGGGCTCGATCATCATCAGTTTCGCTTCGCCCTGCGCCGCTGTCCTGTGCTCCACCCCACGTGGTACCACATACAACTCGCCTGGGTTCACATGAACGCAGCCCTGCGGTAAATCGATGCGCAAGGTGCCTTCGAGCACAAGAAACGCTTCGTCGGTTTCCGGGTGCGAATGCCAGATGAATTCACCTTCTATTCGCACAACCTTGAACTGGTAGTCGTTCATCTCAGCGACCACTCTCGGGCTCCACTGCTGTTCGATCAGTGCAGCTTTCTGGGCCAGGTTTACGGGGTATGCCGGGCGTTGCGGGCTGGGGTTGGACATGACGGATCCTCATGGGTTGAAGTGGCCAGCCTATCGAACCGCCACAAGGCGTTCTTGTACGATCCTGCACGTCAGCGCGCAGGTCGCAAGCGCTCCAGCCAGCGCAGCGGTGGCACCCCATAGCTGCGTGTGAAGTGCCGTGTCATGTGGCTTTGATCGTGAAAGCCTGCCGCCAGGGCCGCATCGACCAAGGTGAAACCATCGAGCATCAGCCTGCGCACAGTATCCAGGCGCCGCAGGGTCACGAAGCGGTAGGGGCTGGTGCCGTAGAGGGCGCGAAAGTCGCGGGACAGGCTCCATTGTTCGCGGCCGCTGGCCTGTTCCAGCATCTCCAGGGTGATGCCCAGGTGAAGGTGCTCCAGGATGAACGCCCTGGCGCGCTCGGCCGCCCGGTAATCCAGGCGTTTGCGGCCGCGTGGCTTACCGCCCACCGCACGCAACGCCATCGCCAGGTCATACACGGCGTCCTGTTCCTCCAGCGTTTCCAGCGGGTGCTCCAGTGCCTGCACGAAGGCTTCACTGGCGCGGTACAGGCGCGGGTCGCTGGACAGCCCACCCGCGATGAAGGGCAAAGGTTCACCGCCGAGCGCATTCTGGATCAGTGCTGGGTCGATGTAGGCCATGCGGTAGCGAAAGCCCGCTTCAGTCCCGGCCATGCCGTCGTGCACTTCGTCAGGGTGCAGGACCAACGTGTTACCCGGTAGGCCGTGGCACAGCGCCCCTTTGTAGTGAAAGCTCTGCACCCCGGCGAGGGTGCGGCCGATCGAGTAGGTGTCGTGACGGTGAGGATCGTAGCCATGGCTACCGAACCACGCTTCTATCCGCTCTACGCTGCCAGGGTGAGCGCTGCGGATGACCCAGTCGGGGGTGGCTGCGTGGCCTGCTTTTCGTGCCATGAATAAACGCTCTTCGACTCAACGCTATGCATCCGACTATCGCGCTGCCGCCTGTTGCGCTTGAGTCTCTGAGCGCTGGCCGGCAAGCACCTGTTGCGCCGTCAACTCGATAGAGTCGAACACTGCCTTGGGGACCCTGTACAGGTACTGCTAACGGCGATTGTTCGCGGGCCCCGAGTATCTCCCGCTGCCCGCACGTACCTTTTCCTTCAGTTTGGGCGTGAGCGCTGTGTTTTTTTAATTCAGCTCACAAAATCTTCAGATTTCGCGATTATGCCGTTTTTTTGCTCACTTTCCACAGGGCGTGTGTATGCCAAAATCTTCAGTTCTGCCACCAGGGCAGCTTGTTTCATGAGTTTCAATGCGCCGCGCGGGCGGTGCTCGACCTCAAGGGCGAAGAGGCTTTGGCAAGCACTACTGCCGCCCACCCCATACATTCCGAGCAACACACACAACCCCATCGAACAACAACCGCGCCGTCCTCACCAACCCGCACCCGGTGATCACCCCATGGTCCAAGCTGATTTCCACGGTAAATTCCCCACTCGGATGCTCCACCGCCAAACGCTGACGATCACCGCCGCACGTGCTGGCAAGGCCCTGTGCAACCGACCCTTCAATCAAGCAGGCCGTAGCAACACTCACCGCGCCAAACACCCCAATGGATGCATGACAACGGTGCGGAATGAACGAGCGCGTATTGACCGTGCCGCCGTTGCGCGGTGCCGACAACAGGCACATCTTCGGCACATTGCGCTGGCTGACATCACCCAGGTTCATGCGTGGGCCCAGTTGCAGGCGGATGGCTTCCAGGCGCGTTTTCAGTGAGCTGTCGGCCTCCAGCGTTTCGCACGGCTCGTAACCGGTCACGCCAAAATCCTCGGCACGCAGCAGTACCACCGGCATACCGTTGTCGATGCAGGTGACGTCCACGCCATCGACCCTGTCGCGGCTGTTGCCGGTGGGCAGCAGGGCTCCACAGCTGGCGCCGGCCACGTCGGCAAACGTGACCACCAGCCCCGCCGCACGGCCCGGCACCCCATCGATACGGGTATCGCCGGCGTACTCCACCTGGCCATCGGTGGTCGGCACCTGGGCGATGGCGATCTGCCCGGTGTTTTCCATGAAGATGCGTACCGGCGTGCTCGCGCCGCTGGCGGCTACCAGGCCGCGCTCGAGGGCGAACGGCCCTACGCCGGCCAGAATGTTGCCGCAGTTCTGGCCATAGTCCACCCGCGCCTCGTCCACCACCACCTGAGCGAACAGGTAGTCGACGTCGGCGTCCTCGCGCTGCGAGGCGCGGATGATGGCGACTTTGCTGGTGAGCGAGTCGGCGCCGCCGATGCCGTCAATCTGCCGCGCATCGGGTGAGCCCATCGCCGCCAACAGCACCCGGTCACGCAGCGGGCCTGGGGCGGGCAGGTCGTCATGCAGGAAATAGGCGCCCTTGGAGGTGCCGCCGCGCATCAGCAGGCAGGGTATGCGGGTCTGGCCCATGTTCAGCCTTCCAGGTCGGTGAGGTGGTCGACATAACGCAGGCCCTTGGCCGCCAGGCGCGGGCGCATCTCGTAGATGTCCAGGCCAAGCTCGCCGGCGGCCAGGCGCAGGCGTTTGCGTTCTTCCAGGTCGGCGCGCTGGGTGGCCGCTTCGAGCACCGCCTGGGCTTCGCCATGGCGCACCACCACGATGCCGTCGTCATCGGCCACGACGATGTCTCCGGCATTGATCAGTTGCCCGGCACACAGCAGCGGCAGGTTCACAGAGCCCAGCACTTCCTTCACCGTGCCTTGGGCGTTGATGGCGCGGGACCACACGGCAAAGCCCATGTCGCGCAGTGTCTGGCTGTCGCGCACGCCCGCGTCGATCACCAGGCCGCGCACACCGCGGGCCTGCAGCGAGGTCGCCAGCAGGTCGCCGAAGTAGCCATCGCTGCACGGCGAGCTGGGCGCCACCACCAGTACGTCGCCTGGGCGGCACTGCTCAACGGCCACATGGAACATCCAGTTGTCGCCTGGGGCCACCAGCACGGTTACCGCGCTGCCGGCCACCGCCACACCTTGCTGGAGGGGGCGCACGGCAGTATTGAGCAGCCCCTTGCGGCCTTGCGCCTCATGCACCGTGGCTACGCCCAGCCGGCCCAGGGCATCAATCATGTGCGGCTCAGCGCGCGGGATATGACGCACCACGATGCCGGTCTTGCCGATCAACCCACTCATGCCAGGTTCTCCGTCACGCGTGGGAACACACTCTGCAGCCCTTCGGCGTAGACGATGTTGCGTGCGCTGGTGATGCCGACGTTACGCTTGGCCTGCACACCGCGCTGCAGGGCTACGCGGGTGTAGTACTCCCAGAGGTGTTCCTGGCCGGCCATGCACTGGATGGCCGCATACTTTTTGTCCCACACCGGGGTGATGTCCAGGAAGGTATCCGGGCGCCATTCGCACTGTTCGGGCTGGTGCGGCTCAAAGGCGTACACCGGCGGTGCGCCAACGATCTTCTCGCCCGGTTTGTAGCCTTCGGCCTGGGCGATGATGCGGGCCTCCTGGGCCAGGTGCATGGCCAGCGGGTGGTCGTAGTTGTAGGGGTCTTTCAACGAATGGCTGAGCACGAACTCCGGTTGCACCCGGCGATACACATCGGCCAGGCGCAGCAGGGTGTCCTTGTCGGCGCGCATCGGGTAGTCGCCGATGTCGAAGAATTCCACACTGGCACCCAGGATTTCGGCCGCTGCCATGGCTTCCTCACGGCGTGCGTCCTTGACCTTGGCTTCGGTCATTTCACCCTTGCGCCACAGTTTCGCAGACTCACCGCGCTCACCGAACGACAGGCAAACCACGTGCATGGCATAGCCTTGCTCTGCGTGCAGCGCAATGGCGCCACCGGCCCGCCAGACGAAGTCGGCGGAATGTGCGCTGACCACCAAGGCGGCTTTTTGTGGGGTATTCATTGTGTGATGGCTCCTGCAGTGGGGGTTGACGCAGGATGTCATCGGCCTGTGCGAGGCACTAATGCGTTCACTTGCAACGGCTATGCGTTTTATTTATTGCCTGGCAAGCGGGGTAGAGGCATAGTCGCCCCAGTCACGTGCCCAGCGCAGGGGGAGCCTTATGATCAACGTCGAACTGCCCAACCTGATGCAAGTACGCGCGTTCATCCGGGTAGCCGAGTTGGGCAGCGTTTCGCGGGCGACGGAGGTGTTGTTCCGTGCTCAGTCGGTGGTCACCCGCGCCATCGCCGAGCTGGAGGCGCGGTTCGCTGTCCCGTTGTTCGAGCGCCATGCCAATGGCATGCGCCTGACCGACTATGGTGAGTGCTTGCTGCCGCGTGCCCAGCGCGTGCTGGCGGAGCTGGACAGCGTGCCGGGGTTGCTGGGCACCGCCCAGGGCGAGCCCCTGTACCTGTTCCAGGCGCGGCGCCTGCAGGTGTTCGTGAAACTCTGTGAGACCCGGCACATGCAGACCGTGGCGCGGCACTTCGGCCTTAGCCAACCGGCCGTCAGTGCTGCTTTGAAAGTACTCGAAGGCGGATGCGGGCAGCCCTTGTTCGTGCGTACCTCGCGAGGCCTGCAGCCCACCGTGGCCAGCCGGGATATCCTCTTCCCCATCCGTCGGGCGCTGAACGAATTGCGCCACCTGGACAGCGACCTGAGCGCGATGCAAGGCACCCTGCGCGGGGTGGTGCACGTCGGCGCGTTACCATTGGGCCGCTCGCGCATACTGCCGGATGCCATATTACGCTTCACTGCCCAGCATCCACAGGTTCGGGTGGTTACCAACGAAAGCCCGTTCGACCTGCTGGCAACCGAGCTGCGGGTAGGGGATGTGGACTTCGTGCTGGGCGCCTTGCGGCCTCACGACTACGCCAGCGACCTGGTGGGCGAGCCGCTCATCAACGAGGAAATGGTGCTGCTGGCCCGCCGTGGGCACCCGCTTTTGCACACACACCTCACGCTCGAGGGCGTGCACCAGGCGCGCTGGGTGTTGCCGCGCGCCGGTTCGCCAGCGCGCGGGCTGCTCGACAACTGCTTTGCCGCCGCCGGTCTGGCAGCGCCGTGGCCAGTGGTGGAAAGCGCTGATCTGGCGGTTATCCGAGGCCTGCTGGTGCGTTCGGACATGCTGGCGGCAGTATCCGCGCACCAGTTGGCTTACGAGATTGCCAGCGGCGAACTGCAACGCCTGCCGCTGGCACTGCCCGGTACTGCTCGCGCCATTGGTCTCATGCAGCGCAGTGGCTGCCTGCAGTCACCGGCGGCAGTCGCGCTGATGGCCTGTATCCGCCAAGTCATCACTGAGCAGGCATGAGCCCGGCAGGGTGCCTTAAAGCAGGCTCAGCGGGTAGCTGACGATCAGCCTGTTCTCATCGAAACTGTTGGTGCTGCCCCAATCCCGGCGCTGGCTGGAGTTGCGCCACTTGAGATTCAGAGCCTTGAACGGCCCGGACTGGATCACATAGGCCAGCTCGCTTTCCCGGCCCCACTCGGTGCCGTCCTGGGTGCTGGCGTTGTGCACGTTATCGCCGTGGATATAGCGGTTCATCAGGGTCAGGCCGGGTATGCCGAGCACCACGAAGTTGAAGTCGTGGCGCACCTGCCAGGAGCGTTCCTGGGCGCTTTCGTAGCTTGAGCCGAAGGCGTCGTTGGCCAGCGTGCCGCCGCTGGCACCGTTGAGCCGGAACCATTCATCATCGCCCATGACCTTCTGCAAGCCGACGTAGAACGTGTTGCCACCCAGCTTCGCCGAGAACAGGCCAGATGCGGTGCGGTTGTCCAGTTCGCCTGCCTTGGCGCCGCCGTCGTCCTTGCCCCAGAAGTAGCCCAGGTTGGCGCCCAGCACCCAGTTGCCGACCGGCTGTTGATGCTGCACCTGCAAGAAGCGCTGCTGGTAGATGTCCTGCAGCTGGGCGTACCAGGCGCCGACCAAGGTGCGCTCCTGGTTGAAGCGGTAGTCGCCGCCGGCGAAGTTGAAGCGGTCCGAGGTGAACGCTGTACGCGTGAACAGGCTCATGTCCTGCATGCTGGTGTCGTTGCGCGGGCTGTTCTGGCGGAACTGGCCGCCATACAGGGTCAGGCCGGCCAGCTCGTTGGAGGTGACCTGGGCGCCCTGTAAGGTTTGCGGCAGCGAGCGGCCGTCGTCGGCGCGCAGGATGGGTAGGGTGGGCGACCACTCACCGACCTTGAGTTCGGTCTTGGAGACCCGCATCTTGGCCGCCAGCGCCGTGCGGCCAAAGTCGTCCGCCGGGCGCCCGTCGTCGTGAACAGGCAGCAATTGGGTGCCGGCGGTGCCCTTGCCGCCATCGAGTTTGATGCTGTAAAGGCCCAGCACGTCAACGCCAAACCCGACCACGCCGGGGGTGAAGCCGGACTTGAAGTCGAGGATGAAACTTTGCGTCCATTCCTCGGCTTTGCCTTGGCTTGCCGTGCCCGTGTAGTCGCGGTTCATGTAGAAGTTACGCAGCGTCAGGGTTGCCTTGGCGTCGTCGACGAAGCCTTCGGCCACAGCTTGCAGTGGCAGGCTGGCTGCCAGGGCGAATGTGGGGACGAGCGGGTACAGGGTGCGGCATTTCATTATTTTTATTCTCCAGGGATGGGCACAGCGCTGCCCGCCAGCGTCGTTTCGGCGCTGGGCAGGTTGAATCAGGGAGCGGTGTGGCAGCGCGGCTCGCGCCGCCACAGGATCAAGCGGGCTGCGCCGCTTAGCTGGACGCTTTGCCAGCCACCGAGTAGCGAACCTGCTGGTTGCGGGTCTTCATGAAGTCATCGATGCTCTGCCCGCGCATGGCGGCGTAAATATCCAGGTTGGACACACCCAGCACGGCGCCCAGCTTCTCCAGCACGAAGAAGATCACCCCGTAGTGGATCAGCCCACGCCAGTCGCGGCGGCGCAGCAAGTCGCTTTCTTCTTCGCTCAGGCCCGCTTCGCGGTACAGCGCTTCGGGCTCGCTGAGGAAGCGCTGGCGCCACTGCGGCTCGATCATGCGGTGCAAGAACTTGTTCAGACGGTAGCCTTTGGCACTGCGCTCCAGGGTGTAGGGGTAGGTGCCCTCAAGCTGCTCAGCCCCTGCCAGCTGATGCTGCATGTGCTGGCGGTGACGTTCGTTGACCGGCGCCGGCAGTGCCTGGTCGCGATTTTCCAGCAGCAGGGTGGCGATGCCGGTCATCGACGGCAGGTAGTAGCTTTGGTGCTTGCGCTCAACATTGGCAGACAACGCGCCGCGCATGATCAGCCAGGTGATCACCTCGGCACCTTCCATGCCGCCGAGCGTGGCGTACTCGGCCAGTGTCATCTCGGTCAGGCGCTGCGGGTCGTTCACCAGCAGGTCAAGGAACTGCGCGTCCCACTCCGGATTGTTGAAACCGCAACGCTCGCCATGCACCTGGTGCGACACCCCGCCGGTGGCGACGATCGCGACCTTGAGGTCTTCGGGGTAGCTCTCGATGGCGCGGCGCAATGCCTGGCCCAGTTTGTAGCAGCGCCGCGCCGTGGGGATCGGCAGTTGCAGTACGCCGACTTGCAGCGGCACGATCTGTACGGGCCAGCTTTCATCGCAGGGCAGCAGGGCTGACATGGGCGAGAAGAAGCCGTGGTCCAGCGGCTTGTCGCGGAAGAAACTCATGTCGAACTCATCGGCCATCAGGCTCTGGCCGATGTGTCGCGACAGCGCGGCGTGGCCGCCTACTGGCGGCAGGTCCCGTGGGTTGCCGCCTTCATCGGCCACGCCGTACTGCTCGTCCACGCCCAGGGTGAAGGCACTGTAATGGTCGAAGAAGAACGAGGTGACGTGGTCGTTGAAGATGTAGAACAGCACGTCCGGCTGGCGCTGCTGCAGCCAGGTGCGGATCGGCTCGAAGCTTTCGAAGATCGGCGCCCAGGCGGCTTCTTCCTGTTTGTCGTGGTCGACTGCGAAGCCGATGGTTGGGGTGTGGGAGACGGCCAGGCCACCAATGATACGAGCCATGCGAAAGTCCTCTGTTACAGGTTACGGCGCGGTTACTGCGGGGGTCGTGCGCAGCCGGGCGTGGCCGTTGGCCAGGATCGCCAGGGCAGCGACGAATGCCGGCAGGCCGAGGAGGGTGAACAGCAGCGGCAGGCCCAGCCCCAGGCTGAGCACGGCACCACCGATGAGGGAGCCGAAAATGGCCCCGAAGCGCCCGATACCGAGCATCCAGCTTACACCTGTGGCGCGGAACTCGGTCGGGTAGTAGCCAGGGGCGAAGGCGTTCAGGCCGGTCTGCGCGCCGCTCATGCAGAACCCGGCAGCCGCCACGCCCACCACCAGCAGGCTCGACTTCAGGCTCAGGGCGCCCAGTGAGACGATGCACAGGCCGCCGAGGGCGTAGGCGATGGCGATGACCCGGTTGGGGTTGCGTCGGTCCATGATCCAGCCGACCACGATTGCGCCCACTGCGCCGCCGATCTGGAACAGGCCGGTGATGGCGGCGGCGCGCTCGATGGACAGCCCGCCGTCACGCAGCAGGGTCGGCAACCAGCCCATGGTCAGGTAGATCACCAGCAGGCCCATGAAATAGGTCAGCCACAGGGCCAGGGTGCCGAACCGGTAGCGCTCGCTGAACAGCTGCCGGGCCGGTGCCTTGTGCTGGGTGGTCGGCTCATTGACGATAAAACGGGTGCCGGCAGCGAAGCGGCCGCCGAGCTTGGCCAAGGCTGCCGCAATCTGGCTGGCCGGTGCCTGGCGGGCTGCGAGGAAGCGAGCTGACTCTGGCAGCAGCCACAACAACAGTGGCAGCAATGCCAGTGGCAGAAGCCCCCCGGCAAGCAGTACTGATTTCCAGCCGTGATGAGGGATCAGCCAGGCGGACAGAAAGCCGCCCAGGCCCGAGCCCATGTTGAAGCCGGTGAACATGATGGTGATCATCAGCGAGCGGTTGCGTGTGGGCAGGTATTCGGCGAGCAGTGTGGTGCAGTTGGGCATGGCCGCGCCCAAGGCGATGCCGGTCAGCAGCCGTAGCACGGCCAGCTCATAGGGGTTGCGAGCGAAGGCGCAGGCCAGGCTCAGCAGGCTGAAACCGCTGACCGCGATCAGCAGCACTTTCTTGCGGCCCAGCCTGTCGGCATACGGGCCCGCGGTAAGTGCACCGATGGCCAGGCCCACCATGCCGGCACTCATCACCGGGCCAAAGGCGGTACGCGACAGCCCCCAGTCCTGCATCAGCGAAGGGGCGATGAAACCCATGACGGCAACATCGAAGCCGTCGAACAGCACGATCAGGAAACACAGTGACAGGATCAGCCACTGGTAGGCAGCAATGGGGCGGTTATCGATCCAGTCTTTGACATCGACAGGGGCATCGACAGAAGGCTTGAGCATGGGTGGTCACCTTTGTTCTTGTATTGGTATGAGTTCCGTCTGGTTCCAGTAAGGCTTCGAAAGCGCTACGGCTCAGCAGAAATCACCCCGCCGGACTACGGCGTGACGGCGACTGTAATCCCACGGTTCAGGCAGCGCCTGCGGGATTATCTTAACGAGATATCCAATTTTCTTATCGCAGCCCTTTGGCCGTGTGCTGGCAAGTGGCGTTACACACTGCACAGCCCTCAGCGGTGCGCCGATACGCCGTTGAGCGCACCCTGTTCGAGGCTTTGCACGCTGTTGCCCAATGCATCTGTTGCTTCGATATCGGCACCTTGGGCGGTCAGCGCGTCGAGCAATGCTTTGCGCTGAAACATGGCCGCATACATGGCGGCCGTCTCGGATGAAGAAGGTCGGGAAGTTGTTACCTATTAGGTCCCAGTTGCCGTCTGCGGTGTAGAACTTGGTGGCGAAGCCGCGTGGGTCACGCAGGGTCTCGGGCGAGTGTTGATGGGTATGTTGGTAAATCCCACTTGAACTGCCTGGTCACGAGGAAGCCCAACGAACATCACCCTGAGGGCAAGCACCATGACTGAGCACAACGAAGACCCGAAACAAAGCCAGGTTCCGGCCCATTCCACGGAAGAGGAAAAGGCCAGGCTCAAGGACAAGAACAAGGACGGTATCCCGCCTGGCGCTGAGTGAAGCCTTGAAGATGGGGCCGCTTTGCGGCCCATCGCCGGCAAGCCCGGCTCCCACAGGTCCAGCGCGCAGCTCAAGAACTGCGCTGTCCATGCAAGAGCCGGCAGGCCGGCTGACACAGGTCGAGCGCGCAGCTCAAGAACCGCGCGGCCCGGGTGGGAGCCGGCTTGCCGGCGATGGGCTGCGCAGCAGCCCCAAAGCGCTCAGGCATAACCAATCAGATTGAACGTTTCAGCCATTCACCCCGTCGGTACTTCCAAGTCGTTCGCATTTGGAGGCACTCCCCATGAAGTACCGCACACTCGGCAACACTGGCCTGCTGGTCTCTGAACTGGTAGTCGGCACGGTCCCGTTCGGTGGGCGTGGCGCATTCGAGAAAACCGGCAGCGTGGACGTGGCACTGGCCCGGCGCATGTTCGACATGGCCTTCGACGCCGGGGTCAACCTGGTCGACACGGCAGACCTTTACTCCCACGGCCTGGCCGAAGAAATCGTCGGCCAGGCGCTGGGTGAACGGCGCCAGTCGATCATCCTCGCCACCAAGGCGCGCAGCCCGATGGGCGACAACCCCAACGACAGCGGCGCCTCGCGCTATCACCTGATCCGTGCCTGTGAAGCCAGCCTCAAGCGCTTGGGCACCGACCATATCGACCTCTACCAGATCCACAACTGGGACGGCATCACCCCTGTAGAAGAGACCCTGGCCGCGCTCGAGCATCTGGTGCAAAGCGGCAAGGTGCGTTACTTCGGCACGTCCAACTACACCGCCTGGCAGATGATGAAAACCCTCGGCAGTGCCCGGCTCAACGGCTGGCAGCAGCCGGTTTCCCAGCAGATCTACTACACCCCCGAAGCCCGTGAAGCGGAGTACGAGCTGCTGCCGATGGCGCTCGACCAGGGCCTTGCCACGCTGGTATGGGGGCCGCTGGGGGAGGGCTTGTTGACCGGCAAGGTGCGCCGCGGGCAACAGACACCCGCCGGCACGCGCCAGGGCAATGATTGGCCGGAACCCTACGTGCATGACAAGGAGCGGGCCTACGACATCATCGAGGCGCTGATCGAGGTGGGGCGGCGCCATGGCTGCTCCCCGGCACGGGTGTGCCTGGCCTGGCTCAAGGACCGGCCAGGCATCACCAGTGTCATCACCGCGGGGCGCACGGCCGAGCAGTTGCACGACAACCTGCAGGCGGTGGAACTGGTGCTGACAAGCCAAGACCTGGAGCAGATCGAGCGGGTGACGCAGATTGCGCCGCAGTATCCGTACTGGCACCGCATCGCGGCGAAAATGGACCGCATCGACCCGGCGGAGGCACCGTTCATTGCCCTGCATCGGCAAACGATGAAGCAGCACAACGCCTGATCGGTAATCAGCCCGAGGTATCGACAGCCTGAGGCATGCGGGAAACCTCACGTTCAAACGGCAGGTCCGGCCCGACCCTGGAACAGGTCACCGCCGCCGCCGCAATGGCGTAGGTCAGTATCGCATCGACCGTCGCGCGCGCCAGCATCGCCACACCCCTCGGGCTGTCCACACCCAGTCGAGCCAAGCAGGCCAGCACGGCTGCCTGGAACGTGTCCCCAGCCCCCACGGTATCGCGAACCGGCAGTGAGCTGTCCGCGGGCCTGTGCCATGACCCGTGCGCACAATGCACGCTGGCCCCCTCAGCCCCGTGGGTCACGAACACCAGCCGGCAGCGCTCGTTCAACCAGCCACGGGCTACCTCGCCAACGTCGCGCCCTGGGTACAGCACCTGCAGGTCTTCCTCGCTGGCCTTGATCAAATGTGCGTGCGCGGCAAATGCTTCAACGCGTGTGCGCCACAGCGCCACATCCGGCTGTGGATTCAGGCGCACGTTCGGGTCCAGGCTGATCAGCCGCTGATCGCGTTCGCGCTCCACCAGTGCCAGCAGCGTGTCGGCCACCGGTGTCACCACCAGTGTGTACGACCCCACGTGCAGCCCGTGCACGCGCTCATCCAGCACTGGCAGATGCTCAAGCCGCACCTGCCGGTCGGCACAGCCTTCGCCGCGGAACTGGTACTGCGCCGAGCCGTTGGCATCCAGACCGACCATGGCCAGGGTAGTGGGGGCATCGCTGGTGACCAGGTGCTGGCAATCGACGCCTTCTTCCTCAAGTACCCGGCGCAGGCGCGCGCCGAGGTGGTCGCTGGACAATCCGCCGAACAACCCTGCGGCAACGCCCAGCCTGCGCAGGCCGACGGCGACGTTGAACGGCGAGCCGCCAGCGATTGCGGTAAAGCCCAGTTCTGCGCTGCGCGGGCTGTTTTCCACGCTGAAGACATCGAACAACGCCTCGCCACATACCAGATACATGAAGTTCTCCCAAACAGAAAAAAGTAAGGACAGTACCGCGATCAGCGCACAGGCAGGTGATCCAGGTAGCGTCTGTAGGCCACGCCGTAGGCGGCCTGTTGCGGCAGGTTGGGCAGCGTGCGGGTGCTTTCGTCCAGCTCGACGCAGCGCTCGCACAGGGCCTGGAGGCTGTCGCCGTCGCCCAGTTGGCGGCCAAGGCTCCAGGCGGCCTGGATGGCCGCGCCCAGTGCGGCGGCTTCGGTCTGGCGCGGGCACACCACTGGCAGGCCCAGCAGATTGGCCAGGACCTGGCGCCACAACTCACTTTTTGCCGCCCCACCTACCAGGCGGATTTCGCTGCCCTGCAGGCCATTGGCGCGCAGCAGGTCCAGGCCATAGCGCAGGCTGAAGCAGGTGCCTTCGAGCACGGCCCGGCACAGGTTGGCACGGGTCAGGTTGGCGCTGGTCATGCCATGCAGGCTGGCGCTGGCAGTGGGCAGCGCGGGCACGCGTTCGCCATCGAAAAACGGCAGCATCAACAGGCCGTCGGCGCCAACCGGCGCGTGCGCGGCGAGGGCCGTGAAGCGGGTGAGGTCAAGCTCCAGCAGGTCACGCACCAGCGCACAAGCGCTGGTCAGGTTCATCGTGCAGATCAAGGGCAGCCAGCCACCGCTGGAGGCGCAGAAGTTCGCCACCTCGCCCTTGGGGTTGAGCTGGGCATGCTCGGTGTAAGCTGCCAGGGTACCCGAGGTGCCCAGGCTGAGGGTGATCATGCCGGGGCTGATATTGCCGGTACCGATGGCGCTGAGCATGTTGTCGCCGCCGCCGGTGGCCACCCAGGCGTGAGGGTTCAGCCCCAGGCCTGCAGCAGCCTGCTCGCGCAGCGGGCCGACGCAGGCGCCAGGGGCGAGCAGCTCGGGCAGTGCCGCCAACAGGCGCTCGCCCGGCTCTATGAGTTGCAGCACATCGTTTGCCCAGGTGTTGCGGTGCACGTTGTAGTAACCGGTACCCGACGCATCGCCCGGCTCGCTGCAGGCGCGGCCTGTCAGCCAGTAATTGAGGTAGTCGTGGGGCAGCAGCACATGGGCCAGGCGCGCGAACAGGTCGGGGAAGTGCCGTTTGCTCCACAGCAGCTTGGACACCGTATAACCCGGCGCAATCACCAGTCCCAGGTGTTCGATCGAGCCCTGCGGACCGCCGAGGGCGTTCAGCAGGGCCTGGTTTTCTGCCGTGGTTTCGGTGTCGCACCAGAGCTTGGCCGGGCGCAGCACGTGGCCTTGGGCGTCCAGCATCACCAGGCCATGCTGCTGGCCTGATACCGCCAGCGCACGGATGGCCTGGCCGTCGACGCCGGCCTCATGCAGTGCGCCAGCGACTGCCGTGTGCAGGGCGGCCAGCCAGTCGGCCGGGTCCTGCTCGCGGCGCCCGTTTCGGCCCCGGGCAGGCGCGTGCGCGGCACTACCAAGGCCCAGCACCTGGCCGCTGCCGGCGTCCAACACCAGCGCCTTGGTGCCCTGGGTACCGCAATCGATGCCGAGAAACAGTCCGTCCATCGCGCGCTCCGGGTCAGTCGCCAAGCACGTGGCGCAGCGTTTCGCTCACGCCAACCTCACACAGGCTGTCATACAGGCGCTCGAAAGCGCTGACGAAGGCACCGGAGGCGGGGATGACCGTGCCGAATATGGTCTCGTCGCCCAGCACTCGGGCAGCCAGACCGTCACGCTGCACCACCCGTGCCTGGCACTGGGCCGCGCGCGGGTCGGGGATGGCATAGGTGCTGCCCTGTTCGTCTACCCCGCCCAGGTACAAGGCCCAGGCCGCCACCACCAGGGCCACGCGGTCCAGCGGCTGGCCCTGGGCAATCAGCTGGTTGGCGGTGGGGACGATGTACTTGGGAAACTTCGATGAGCCGTCCGAGCACACCCGCTCCAGTTGATCGGCGATGGCGCGGTTGGCAAAGCGCTCGGTGAGGCTGTCCTTGTAGCGTTCCAGGTCGATGCCGGGCGCCGGGGCAAGCTGCGGGGTCACGTCCAGGTCCATGAACGTGCGCATGTAGCGGCGCAGCAGTGGGTCGGCAAGGGTTTCGTGGACCAGGCGATAGCCCTGCAGGAAGCCCAGGTAGGTCAGTGCCAGGTGGCTGCCGTTGAGCAGCTTGATCTTCATTTCTTCATAGGGGGTGACGTCGTCGGTGAACTGCACGCCGACCTTTTCCCAGGCCGGGCGCCCGGCGACGAATGTGTCTTCCACCACCCACTGCAGGAACGGCTCGCACACCACCGGCCAGGCATCCTCGACGCCGTGGCGCTCGAACAGTTGTTGGCGGTGGTCGCTGCTGGTCATTGGCGTGATGCGGTCGACCATGGCATTGGGGAAGCTCACGTTCTCGCCTATCCAGCGGGCCAGGTCCGGGTCGAGCAACTGGGCAAAGGCCAGCAGCGCCTTGCGCGCCACCGCGCCATTGTGTGGAAGGTTGTCGCAGGACATTACCGTGAACGGCCCCACGCCGGCCTCGCGCCGCCGCCGCAAGGCTTCGCAGAGGAAGCCGAAGACGCCTTGCGGCGCCTGCGGGTTGGCCAGGTCGTGCTGGACCTGCGCCAGCTCGGCGCGAAACTCGCCGGTGCTGTCGTCGATGCAGTAGCCGCCTTCGGTGATGGTCAGCGAGACGATGCGGATGCCGGGCTCGGCCAGTTTGGCCAGCAGCGCCTGGGCGTCGTCCTCGGCCAGAAGCATGTCATTGAGGGCACCGATCACCCGCACTTCGGTGTCGGGCTGGTCGTCCAGCACGAACAGGGTGTACAGGTAGCCCTGCGCCGCCAGAGCGTCGCGCATGGCGCGGTCTTCGCTGCGCAGGCCGGCGCCGCAGATGGCCCAGTCCAGCCCTTCGCCGCGGTTCATCAGGGCGTCGGTGTAGGCCGCCTGGTGGGCACGGTGGAACCCACCTACGCCAATGTGCACGATGCCCTGGCGCAGTTGCGAGGGCGCGTAGGAAGGGCGGGCGACCGTAGGCGCCGGCAGGTCGAGGTGGTGCGGGTCGAGTTTCATCGCGTGTGTCCTCAGGCCGCGTGCTGCAGGCGTTTGTCCAGGGCTTGGCCGTTGCTGTCGAACAGGTGGCAGTGGCCCGGGTCGAAGGTCAGGCCCAGGGGCTCGCCGAAGGCCGGCGCAAAGTCGCCGCGCACCCGCACGGTGAGCATTTCCCCGGAGCCGGCACGTACATGGCAGTAGCTGTCGCTGCCCAGGCGTTCACTGACGTCGGCGGTCACCTGCAGTGAGCCGGGTGTGCCGTGCCCGGTGCTGGCGATGTTCAGGTGCTCCGGGCGGATGCCCAGCGTCACGGGGCTGCCAGCGGGCAGGGCGTCTGCGCTCAGTGCCAGGCTGACACGGGCGCCGCACTCAAGGGTGACCTCGCATTGTGTGCCCTGGCTGTGGCTCAGGTGGCCGCGCAAAAAGCCCATTTTCGGGGTGCCGAGAAAACCTGCGACGAACAGGTTGGCCGGGTGGTGGTACAGCTCCAGCGGTGAGCCGACCTGCTCGATGCGCCCGCCGTTGAGCACCACCACCTTGTCGGCCAGGGTCATAGCCTCGACCTGGTCGTGGGTCACGTAGATCATGGTCGCGGCCAGCTCCTGGTGCAGGCGCGCAAGCTCCAGCCGCATCTGCACGCGCAGGGCGGCGTCGAGGTTCGACAGCGGCTCGTCGAACAGGAAAATCTTCGGGTTGCGCACGATCGCCCGGCCGATCGCCACCCGCTGGCGCTGGCCACCCGAAAGTTGCCGCGGCTTGCGTTCGAGCAACGGTTGCAGTTCGAGGATGCGCGCGGCGTTGTCGACTTTGGCCTGCACGTCACGCTTGTCCACGCCGGCCAGGTCCAAGGCGAACGACAGGTTCTTGCGAACGGTCATGTGCGGGTAAAGCGCGTAGGTCTGGAACACCATGGCCAGGTCACGTTTGGCCGGGGCGGTGTCAGTGATGTCGACGCCGTCCAGGGTGATATGGCCGCCGCTGACCTCCTCAAGCCCGGCGATCAGCCGCAGCAGGGTCGACTTGCCACACCCGGACGGGCCGACGAAGACCACGAACTCACGGTCGCGCACCTCCAGGTCGATGCCCTTGATGATGGCGTGGCCATCGAAGCCTTTGTGCAGGTTGCGGATCTTCAGGTCAGCCATGGCGAATGTCCTCTGCGGCGGCCGGCAATGGGGTTGATCGAGCAGGTGTCGCGGGGAGCTGGGTCATTTGACGGCCCCGAACGACAGGCCACGCACCAGCTGCTTTTGGCTGATCCAGCCGAAAATCAGGATGGGCGCGCAGGCCAGGGTCGAGACGGCCGAAAGCTTGGCCCAGAACAGCCCCTCGGGGCTTGAGTAGGAGGCCACCAGCGCGGTCAGTGGCGCGGCGGCCGAAGAGGTCAGGTTGAGCGACCAGAACGCCTCGTTCCAGCACAGGATCAACGACAGCAGCACGGTCGAGGCAAGCCCGCCGCGGGCGATCGGCAGCAGCACGCGGACGATTTCCTGCCAGGTGCCGGCACCGTCCAGGCGCGCGGCTTCAAGGATGTCCACCGGGATGTCCTTGAAGTAGGTGTACACCATCCACACCACGATCGGCAGGTTGATCAGGGTGTAGACGATGATCAGCGCCAGGCGCGAGTCGAGCAGGCCGAACTGCTTGGCCAGCAGGTAGATGGGCATCAGCACGCCCACCGGCGGCAGCATCTTGGTCGACAGCATCCACAGCAGCGTGCGCTTGGTGTGGCGGGTTTCGAAAAAGGCCATGGAGTAGGCCGCCGGCACTGCGATAAGCATGCACAGCGCGGTGGCCGAGAAAGCGATCAGCACCGAATTCCAGGCATAGGCGAAGTAGTCGCTGCGGTCGTTGATGTGCAGGTAGTTTTCCAGCGTTGGCGCGAAGATGAACTGCGGCGGTGTGGCGAAGGCATCGAGCTCAGTCTTGAAGCTGGTCAGCAGCATCCAGAAGATCGGGAAGAAGATCGTCAGGGCGATGCCCCAGCACAGCAGGCCAATCAATGCGTCGCGCAGGCGGCGGGTTTGCTTGAGTGACAGCATGGCGGGCTCCTCAGCGGCGCTCGGTCAGGTTCTTGCCGATCATCCGTACCAGCACGATGGCGGCGATGTTGGCGATCAACACGGCGATCAGCCCGCCCGCCGAGGCCATGCCGACGTCGAACTGCAGCAGCGCCTGGTTGTAGATCAGGTAGGCGAGGTTGGTCGACTCATAGCCCGGGCCGCCGCTGGTGGTGGTGAAGATTTCGGCGAACACCGACAGTAGGAAGATGGTCTCGATCATCACCACCACGGCAATCGGGCGGGCCAGATGCGGCAGGGTCAGGTGCCAGAAGATTGCCAGCGGCCCGGCGCCGTCCAGGCGTGCGGCTTCTTTCTGTTCCTGCTCCTGCGACTGCATGGCGGTCATCAGGATCAGGATGGCGAACGGCAGCCACTGCCAGGAGACGATCAGGATGATCGACAGCAGCGGGTAGTGCGCCAGCCAGTCCACCGGCTGTGCGCCGAACAGCCGCCACACGGCGGCGAGGATGCCTGACACCGGGTGGAATATCAGGTTCTTCCACAGCAGCGCGCTGACGGTGGGCATGATGAAGAACGGTGAAATCAGCAGCACCCGCACCACGCCGCGGCCCCAGAACTCGCCGGCCTCCAGCAGCGCCGCGATGAGCACGCCAAACACCACGCTGATCGCCAGCACACTGCCGACCAGGGTCAGGGTGTTGAGGGCGCCGGGCATGAAGCCTGGGTCGGTGACGAAGTACGCGAAGTTCTCCAGGCCGACGTACGCATTTTCGCCCGGGTACAGCAGGTTGTAGCGGATCAGCGAAAAATACAGGGTCATGCCCAAGGGCACGACCATCCACAACAGCAGCAGCGCCACTGAAGGGCTGACCAGGAACCAGCCCGGCCCGACGCGGCGTTTGCCGGGGCGTGGGGTGGCGAGGGTCGGGGTATCGAGGGCCGAAGTGTCCATGGCGACTCCGTGTGCAGCGACAAGGGCGGACGGCAGCCATCCGCGCGCCAGGCGTTGGCGCACAGATGGCCACGGCTGGGCTACTTGGGATAACCGGCGCGCTTCATCTCGCGTTCGGTGGACTGCTGTGCGGCGGCAAGCACCTGGTCGACCTTCATCTGCCCGGTCAGGGCGGCGGAGAACAGCTTGCCGACCTGCGTACCAATGGCCTGGAACTCAGGGATGGTCACCAACTGAATACCCACGTACGGCACGGGCTTGAGCGTGGGGTGGTTGGGGTCGACGCGCTTGAGCGACTCCAGCGTCACCTTGGCGAACGGCGCAGCGGCCAGGTAGGCGTCGCTGTAGGTCGAGGCGCGGGTGCCTGGTGGTACGTTGGCCACGCCTTCCTTGTCGGCCACCAGCTTGCCGTAGGCTTCGGACGTGGCCCAGGTGCTGAAGGCCTTCGCCGCGTCCTTGGCCTTGGAGCTGCTTGGGATGGCCAGCGCCCAGGAATACAGCCACGAGGCGCCCTTGTCGGTGACCTCCTTTGGCGCAAAGGTGAAGCCGACCTGGTCGGCGACCTTGCTCTGGGTCTTGTCGGTGACGAACGAGCCGGCAACGCTGGCATCGACCCACATCGCGCACTTGCCGCTGTTGAACAGCGCCAGGTTTTCGTTGAAACCGTTGCTCGACGCGCCAGGCGGGCCGTACTGCTTCAAGGTATCGACGTAGAAGTTCAGCGCGTTCTTCCACGCGCTGCCGGTGAATTCCGGCTGCCACTGTTCGTTGAACCAACGTGCGCCAAAGGCATTGGCCACGGTGCCGATCAGCGCCATGTTCTCGCCCCAGCCGGCCTTGCCGCGCAGGCAGATGCCGTACTGGCCCTGGTCGGGGTGGTGGAGTTTGGCGGCGAACTCACCCAGCTGGGTCCAGGTCGGTTGCTCGGGCATGCTCAGCCCTGCGTTCTGGAACAGGTCCTTGCGGTAGTAGGTGATCGAGGCTTCGGCGTAGAAGGGCAGGGCATACAGCGTACCGTTGGCCGACAAGCCATTGCGCACGGACGGGAACACGTCGTCGAGGTTGTAATCGGCCGGCAGGTCCTGCATCGGCTCCAGCCAGCCTTTGGCGCCCCACAGCGCCGCTTCATACATGCCGATGGTCAGTACGTCGAACTGCCCGCCCTGGGTGGCGATGTCGGTAGTCAGGCGCTGGCGCAGCACGTTTTCTTCAAGCACGACCCACTTGAGCCTGATGTCCGGGTGCTGTTCTTCGAACACCTTGGCCAGGCGCTGCATGCGGATCATGTCGTTGTTGTTGACCGTGGCGATGGTCAGTGTTTCGGCGCCCTGAGCCAATAGCGGCAGGCTGAGGCAGGCAGCGGCCAGGCAGGCCTTGATCGCGTCGTTCATCTATGAACTCCCTTACCGGGCCGGCTGACGGCACGGAAGACATTATTATTTTTGTGTCGCTGGCGCTGATTACACCCCCGTGTGGCGTTGGCGACAAAGCGTGGACTGCACGCCGGCTGATACTTTTTTGCAGTGGTTCGCTCAGTGACGGTTCTGCTCGGTCAGCCGCTGGGTCACCAGGCTGCGGTAGTCGGAGGGGGTCATGCCTTTGAGCTGTTGAAAGCGCCGGTTGAAATTGGACAGGTTGCTGAAGCCTGATTCGAAGCACACCTCGGTCACCGGCAGGTCGCTTTTGGCCAGTAATTCGCAGGCCTTGCTGACCCGCAGGCGGTTGACGAACTCGACAAAACCGCGCCCGGCCGCCTGTTTGAAAAAGCGTGAGAAGTAGGTGGGGGTCATGCCCAGATGCTCGGCCACTTCGTTCTGGGTCAAGTCCTGGGCGTAGTGCTGGAAGATGTAGTCCACCGCCCGGTTGATGCGCTCGACGTTGTGCTCGTCAGCCAGGTGCGAGGAGGTGACCGTGGACAATAACTGGTAGTCCTCGCAGCCGGCGAGCTGTTCCATGAGGATAAAAAAGTATCCAAGGCGGGTCATGCCCCGGCTGTCCGCGATGCGTTGCAACAGCCTGCGGCTCTCGGCGATCAGCGCCGGGTCACGGAACTCGATGCCGTAGTGCGCGCGGGCCAGCAACGGGCTGAGTTGGTGCAGTTCAGAAAACACCCGGCTGCCGCTGTGCAGAACCTCGTCGGTGAAATTGACCAGCATGTCGCGCTGGCTGAACACCTCGTCGGGGCCGGCCTGGCTGATCCAGTTGTGCGGCAGGTTGGGGCCTGTGAGGAACAGCGTGTTCGGCCCGAAGCTGCCGATGTAGTCGCCGATGAACACTTTGCCGGCGCTGGCCACGATCAGGTGCAGTTCGTATTCCTTGTGGAAATGCCAGCGCACCAGCGGGCTGGGGAAGCCATGCTGGCGGTAGATCAGTGAGTCGCCCTCGTGGTCGTCCATCAACTCGTAGGACGGGTCGGTGACTTTGCTCGTTCTGGGCATGGCGCTGATGGGCTCCGGAGGACGAAGGGGCATCGTAGCCTGAACAGGGCAGGTGTTACAGGCCGCCAAGTGCGCCCGCGCTTGCGGTAAGATGCGCGCTTCTGTCTCTGGAACCTCCCTGGATGAGCAAGCCCGGTCAAATGGTGCTGATCGCGTTGCGCAAGATGATCGCTTCGGGCGAACTGGCGGCTGGCGCGCGGCTGATGGAAGTGCCCACCGCCGAACGGTTCGGCGTCTCACGCATGCCCGTACGCATGGCATTCCGAACCCTGGAGCAGGAGGGCTTGCTGGTGCGTTGCGGCGGCCGGGGCTTCCAGGTGCGTTCGGTCAGCGCCGAGGACATCGCCGGTGCCGTGGAGGTGCGCGGTGTACTCGAAGGCCTGGCGGCCCGCCAGGCGGCTGAGCGTGGCCTGTTGCCAGCGGCGCGCGAGGCGTTGCAGCGCTGCCTGGTCGAAGGCGACCTGTTGTTCGACAAGGGGTATGTGAGCGAAGAGGACTTGCACGCCTATCACGACCTGAACATGCGCTTTCACCAGGTGATCGTCGAGGCCAGCCACAACCCGGCCATCGCCGATGCCCTGGCGCGCAACGATCACCTGCCGTTCGCCTCGGTCACCGCGCTGGCGGTGGACCGTCACGACCTTGCCCGTGAATACCGGCGCTTCAACTTCGCGCACATGCAGCACCATGCGGTGTTCGACGCGCTCATCCACGGCCAGGGGGCCCGCGCCGAGGCGATCATGCGCGAGCATGCCAATGCCACGCTGCGCTATGCCGAAACCTTTGGCGGGGCCACAGCGGACGAGGGCATGAAAGTGATCCTGCCCTCGTCCTGAGCCGTTTACAGGTCCAGTACCAGCAGGGGCGTCTTCGCCCGCGAACAGCACGGTGTGAACTGATCGTTCAGGGCCTGTTCCTGTTCCGTGAGGAACAGGTCGCGGTGCTCTGGCGTGCCCTGCAGCACACGGGTCAGGCAGGTGCCGCAAATGCCTTGTTCACAGGAAACGGCGATCTCGATGCCGTGGCGTTCCAGCACCTGCACCACACTTTGGTCGGCCGGCACCTCGAACACCTGGCCGGTGCTGCCTAGCTGCACCGAGAAGCTGCCGTCGTCGCTGTTTTCAACCGGTGCTGCGGCGAAGTATTCGCGGTGCAGGTTGGCCTGCTGCCAGCCCAGCTGCTGGGCGGTGTCCAGCACGTGCTGCATGAAGCCGCCCGGGCCGCACACGTAAAGGTGCACATCATCCTGCGCGGTGCCCAGCACCTGGGCGATGTCCAGGGCGGTCTCCGGCTGCTCGTCAAAATGCACGAACAGGCGGTCAGCGAACGGTGCGGCGCGCAGGCGCTCGACGAAGGCCGCGCGTTGGCTGGAGCGGGCGCAGTAGTGCAGCTCGAAATCGTCGCCGTTGCAGGCCAGCTGCTCAGCCATGCACAGCAGCGGCGTGATGCCAATGCCGCCGGCGAACAGCAAGCTGCGCCGGGCGCCCTGGGCCAGCGGGAACAGGTTGCGCGGGGCGCTGATGCGCAGGCGGTGGCCGGCCTGCACCTGCTCGTGAAGGCTGCGTGAACCGCCGCGTGAAGCGGGGTCGTTGAGCACACCGATCAGGTAGCGGTGGCGTTCGGCGGGGTGGTTGCACAGCGAATACTGGCGCACCAGCCCATCCGGCAGGTGCACATCGATGTGCGCGCCGGCGCTGAAGGGCGGCAATGGGCTGCCATCGGCGGCTGCCAGCTCGAAGCTGCAGATGCCTTGGGCTTCGTTGTTGCGGGATACCACTACGGCATCGATCATGGCGCGGGCTCCTCAGGCGTGGGTGGCGATCACGTGCGGTTGCGGCGCGTGCTCTTTGGCGATCAGCCGCTCCAGCACCTTGCGTGCCTGTACGCCGCCGGCGTCGATGTTGAGTTTGAGCAGGTTGCGCTCGGGGTAGGCGAGCAGGTTCTGCTGCTGGCGTTCGAGCATGTCCAGGTCTTCGCTGAAGATCTTGCCCTGGCCTTCTCGGATGCTCTCGGTCAGGGCCTGATCGTGGGCGGCAAAATTGCGCGCCATGCCCCAGAAGTACCAGATCGAAGTGTCGCTCTCGGGGGTGATGAAATCGACCACGATGCTCGACGCCTTGTGCTCGACCGGGGCGTGGTAGCCGCCGTGGCCGGCATGCGCCACACCCACTTCGATCAGTACATGGCTGGGCGGTGTGAAGCGGCAGATCTGCCAGCGGTCCACCGGCACGTCGTCGGCCAGGCCATTGCCGCGCAGGGCCATGCGCCAGAAGGGCGGGGGCATGATGTTTTCCATGTGCCGGGCCGTGACCACTTCGTCGCCGCTCACCGTGGTGACCGGCGGCGCCTCGTCGATTTCCTTCTGGCCGATGCTGGAGGCGTGCACATAGGTTTCGTGGGTGAGGTCCATCAGGTTGTCGATCATCAGGCGGTAATCGCAGCCGATGTGGAACAACCCGCCGCCATAGGCCCACCCATCGCTGGCCGCCCAGGGCAGCTGCGGGATCAGGGCGGGGTCAGCCTGGGCCTGGTCACCCGGCCAGACCCAGATGAAGCCATGGCGCTCGACCACGGCAAAAGCCTTGTTGCAGGGGAAGCCCCGCACCCGTTGGCCCGGCATGTCGACGGTCTTGCCATCACAGCCCATCACCAGCCCGTGATAGCCGCACACCAGGTTGCCGTTTTCGACAAAACCCAACGACAACGGCGCGCCGCGGTGGGGGCAAAAGTCTTCGACGGCCGCTACGCGGTTTTCGCTGGGGCGGTAGAACACGATCTTTTCCCCACAAATCTGCCGGCCCAAGGGCTTCTCGGCGACTTCGTCAGGGGTGCAGGCGACATACCAGGCGTTTTTCGGGTACATGAAGGACCTCCGATTGTTGTTATTTAATGGATCCATTAATACCCGAGCTGAAAAGCTGGTCAATGGCAAATCCCAACAAAAAATTGGAGGTTGTGCGATTATCGTACGGTTAATGGATCCATTAGGCCGTTTGCGGATGAACCAACCTAGTCCTTGTAGATTTTCGTCAGCAGCCGCAGCAGTTGTGCGCGCTCATCCTCGTCAAGGCTGGCAGTAGCCTCCCGGTCGCTGTCGCTGGCGATCTGCTTGAGCTGCTTGAGCATCGCTTCACCCGACTTGCTCAAGAAGATCCCGTAGGAACGCTTGTCTGGCTTGCAGCGTACTCGCACGGCCAGCGCACGCTCTTCCAGTTTGTTCAGCAGCGGCACCACTTGCGGCGGCTCGATCGCCAGGGCACGCGCCAGGTCCGCCTGCATCAAGCCTGGGTTCTGCTCGATGATCGCCAGCGCAGAGAACTGCGCCGGGCGCAGGTCGTAGGCCGACAACCGGCCGATCAGGTGCTGGAACAGCTTCAGTTGGGCGCGGCGCAACGCATAGCCGAGCAGGTCTTCGAGGACCGTATCGTCAGGCGGCGTGGGCAGGGAAGCGGTGTCGTCGGTTCGGGCAGACCTTGCCATCGGATTGCATGCTCCTGGGTCATGAGTAAGAAAGTTACCCAGTTTGCCTGCGCCGGCACGATCCGGCTAGGGGAGCTCAGGCCAAAAAGCCTCTCAACCGGCTGGAAGGCAAAGATAATTTTCATAATAGTTAATTGACATAACTAATTTGCCGGATTAGCTTGATGGTCACCACCCCGAACAACAAGAGTGCAGAACCATGAGCAAATACGAAGGCCGCTGGACCACCGTGAAGGTCGAACTGGAGTCGGGCATCGCCTGGGTAACCCTCAACCGCCCGGAAAAGCGCAATGCCATGAGCCCCACCCTGAACCGGGAAATGGTCGACGTGCTGGAAACCTTGGAGCAGGACGCCGAGGCCGGCGTGCTGGTGCTGACCGGGGCAGGTGAGTCGTGGACGGCGGGCATGGACCTCAAGGAATACTTCCGCGAAGTCGACGCCGGCCCTGAAATCCTTCAGGAAAAAATCCGCCGTGAAGCCTCGCAATGGCAGTGGAAGCTGCTGCGCATGTACGCCAAGCCGACCATCGCCATGGTCAACGGCTGGTGCTTCGGTGGCGGTTTCAGCCCACTGGTGGCGTGCGACCTGGCGATCTGCGCCAACGAGGCCACCTTCGGCCTGTCGGAAATCAACTGGGGTATCCCGCCTGGCAATCTGGTGAGCAAGGCGATGGCCGATACCGTTGGCCATCGTCAGTCGCTGTACTACATCATGACCGGCAAGACCTTCGGCGGTGCCAAAGCCGCCGAGATGGGCCTGGTCAACGAGAGCGTGCCGTTGGCCCAGCTGCGCGAGACGACCCGCGAGCTGGCGCTGAACCTGCTGGAGAAAAACCCGGTGGTGCTGCGTGCCGCCAAGAACGGCTTCAAGCGCTGCCGCGAACTGACCTGGGAGCAGAACGAAGACTACCTCTACGCCAAGCTCGACCAGTCCCGGCTGCTGGACACCGAGGGCGGTCGCGAGCAGGGCATGAAGCAGTTCCTCGACGACAAGTCCATCAAGCCGGGCCTGCAGGCTTACAAACGCTGAGGGCCAGCGCGGGCTGTGCCGCCCCTGGCCACAGCCTGCGGATATTTCTCTATAACCACAACAAGAGGAATGAGCATGTTGCAGGTGCCTTTGCTGATTGGTGGGCAGTCGCGCCCCGCCAGTGATGGACGAACCTTCCAGCGCTGCAACCCGGTCACCGGTGAGGTGGTGTCGCAAGCCGCTGCCGCCACCCTGGCCGACGCCGATGCGGCGGTGGCCGCGGCCAGCGCAGCGTTCCCGGCCTGGGCCGCGCTGGCGCCCGGTGAACGGCGCAGCCGCTTGCTGGCCGGCGCCGACCTGTTGCAGGCGCGGGCTGCCGAGTTCATCGCCGCCGCCGGCGAAACCGGGGCCATGGCCAACTGGTATGGCTTCAACGTGAAGCTGGCCGCCAACATGCTGCGCGAAGCCGCGGCCATGACCACCCAGATTACCGGTGAGGTCATCCCTTCGGACGTGCCTGGCAGCTTCGCCATGGCCTTGCGCGCACCGTGCGGTGTGGTGCTGGGCATCGCGCCGTGGAATGCCCCGGTGATCCTCGCCACGCGGGCCATCGCCATGCCGCTTGCCTGTGGCAACACCGTGGTACTCAAGGCCTCCGAGGTCAGCCCGGCGGTGCACCGGTTGATCGGCCAGGTGCTCCACGATGCCGGCTTGGGCGAGGGTGTGGTCAATGTGATCAGCAATGACCCGGCCGATGCGCCTGCCATCGTCGAGCGGCTGATCGCCAACCCAGCGGTGCGCCGCGTCAATTTCACCGGGTCCACCCAGGTGGGGCGTATCGTCGGTGAACTGGCTGCCCGGCACCTGAAACCTGCCTTGCTCGAACTGGGCGGCAAGGCGCCGCTGCTGGTGCTCGACGATGCCGACCTGGACGCCGCCGTAGCCGCCGCAGCGTTCGGGGCGTACTTCAACCAGGGCCAGATCTGCATGTCCACCGAGCGCCTGGTGGTCGACGACCGCATCGCCGACACGTTCGTCGACAAGCTGGCGGCCAAGGTCGCCGGGCTGCGCGCTGGCGACCCGCAGGCCAGCACCTCGGTGCTCGGTTCGCTGGTCAGCGGTGCGGCCGGCGAGCGCATCAAGGCGCTGATCGACGATGCCGTGGCCAAGGGCGCACGCCTGGTATGCGGCGGCCACCTGGACGGCAGCATCCTGCAACCCACCTTGTTGGACAACGTCGACGCCAGCATGCGCCTGTATCACGAAGAGTCCTTCGGGCCGGTCGCGGTGGTGCTGCGCGCGCAGGGCGATGAAGCCTTGTTGACGCTGGCCAACGACTCGGAATTCGGCCTGTCGTCAGCCATCTTCAGCCGCGACACCAGCCGTGCGTTGGCCTTGGCCCAGCGTGTGGAGTCGGGTATCTGCCATATCAACGGCCCGACCGTGCATGACGAAGCGCAGATGCCCTTCGGTGGGGTCAAGGCCAGCGGCTACGGCAGCTTCGGCAGCCGCACCGCCATCGATCAATTCACCCAGCTGCGCTGGGTCACTCTCCAGCACGGACCCAGGCATTACCCCATCTAGGCAACGCGCATCATTGGCCGTCGTCCGTACCGTCGGGCGGCGGCAGGCTGTACAACAATAACAAGGAGCAACCTGCGTGAATAACCAAGCCCGCACAGGGTCGCGCGACCCTGGCCAAAGCCCGCGCTACCGGCAGGTGTCCATCGGGCATCCCCAGGTGCAGTTCAGCGAGGCCGACGGCATATTGCGCATGCAAGCCGTCGAGCCCCTGGCGCCGCTGCCGGCGCGCCTGCTCGACCGGCTGCTGCACTGGGCCGTACAGCGCCCGGACACTACCTTCATTGCCGCGCGGCAGTCCGATGGGGCCTGGCGCGCGATCACCTACGCGCAAATGCTCGTGCAGGTCCGTACCATCGCCGCCAACCTGCTGGGCTTTGGCCTGAGCGCCGAGCGGCCGCTGGCGCTTTTTTCCGGCAACGATATCGAGCACCTGCAGATCGCCTTGGGCGCCATGTATGCCGGCATCCCGTATTGCCCGGTGTCGCCGGCCTACGCACTGTTGTCCCAGGACTTCGCCAAGTTGCGCCATGTGTGTGAGGTACTGACCCCAGGGCTGGTGTTCACCACCGACACCCAACCGTTCCAGCGGGCCTTCGATGCCGTCCTGGATGCCTCGGTGGCGGTGGTGAGCGTGCATGGCCAGGCCCCGGGCCGTCGGCACCTGAGCTTCGACAGCCTGCTGCAGCCGTGCGACCTTGCGCGCGCCGACGCCGCGTTTGCCGCCACCGGGCCCGACACTATCGCCAAGTTTCTCTTCACCTCTGGCTCCACCAAACTGCCCAAGGCGGTGGTCACCACCCAACGCATGCTGTGCGCCAACCAGCAGATGCTGTTGCAGACCTTCCCGGTGTTCGCCGAAGAGCCGCCGGTGCTGGTGGACTGGCTGCCGTGGAACCACACCTTCGGCGGCAGCCACAACCTGGGCATCGTGCTGTACAACGGCGGCAGCTTCTACCTGGATGCCGGCAAGCCCACCCCGCAAGGCTTCGGCGAAACCTTGCGCAATTTGCGCGAAATTTCCCCCACCGCCTACCTGACCGTGCCCAAGGGCTGGGAAGAGCTGGTCAAGGCACTGGAGCAGGACGCGCAGTTACGCGAGGTGTTCTTTGCCCGCATGAAGCTGTTTTTCTTCGCTGCCGCCGGGCTTTCGCAAAGCGTGTGGGACCGCCTGGACCGCATCGCCGAGCAGCACTGTGGCGAGCGCATCCGCATGATGGCTGGCCTGGGCATGACCGAGGCGGCGCCGTCCTGCACCTTCACTACCGGGCCTTTGTCCCTGGCCGGCTACGTGGGCTTGCCTGCCCCAGGTTGCGAAGTGAAGCTGGTGCCGCTGGACGGCAAGCTGGAGGCGCGCTTTCGCGGCCCGCACATCATGCCCGGCTATTGGCGCTCGCCGCAGCAAACGGCCGAGGCGTTCGATGATGAAGGCTTTTACTGCTCGGGCGATGCCTTGAAGCTCGCCGATGCGCAGCAGCCCGAGCAGGGCCTGATGTTCGATGGGCGTATTGCCGAAGACTTCAAATTGTCGTCCGGCGTGTTCGTCAGCGTCGGCCCGCTGCGTAACCGTGCGGTGCTCGAAGGCTCGCCCTATGTGCAGGACATCGTGGTGGCCGCGCCGGATCGCGAATGCCTGGGCATCCTGGTGTTCCCGCGTTTGCCCGAATGCCGCCAACTGGCCGGGCTATCGCCCGAAGCCAGCGATGCCGACGTGCTCGGCAGCGACGCGGTGCGCAGCTGGTTCGCTGCTTGGCTGCAGCGCCTGAACCGTGACGCCCAGGGCAACGCCAGCCGCATCGAATGGTTGTCACTGCTGGTAGAGCCGCCGTCGATCGACGCCGGGGAGATCACCGACAAAGGTTCGATCAACCAGCGCGCGGTGTTGCAGCGCCGGGCTGACAAGGTAGCGGCGCTGTACCGTGGCGAAGACCCGACCGTGCTGCCCGCGCAGGTGCGCCCGTGAGCAGTGCCGGGCTGTGCACGGCGTTCGATGATGTGGCCATCGTGGAGATGGTCCGTACGCCCTGGGTCGACCTTGGCGGTGCGCTCGCCGCGGTTTCACCGATCGACTTGGGCATCAAGGCCGGGCGGGCGGTGCTGGCACGGGCCGGTATCGCCCCACAGGCGGTGGACAGCGTGCTGGCCGGCAGCATGGCCCAGGCCAGTTTCGATGCGTATCTGCTGCCGCGCCATATCGGGCTGTACTGCGGGGTGCCGCAAGCCGTACCCGCACTGGCAGTGCAGCGTATCTGCGGCACCGGCCTGGAGCTGTTGCGCCAGGCCGGGGAACAGTTGCGCAGTGGCGTGCAGCAGGTACTGTGCGTGGGCGCCGAGTCGATGTCGCGCAACCCGATCGCGGCTTATGAACACCGTGGCGGCTTTCGCCTCGGCGCGCCGGTAGGGTTCAAGGACTTTCTCTGGGAGGCGTTGTACGACCCGGCTGCCGGAGTGGACATGATCGGTACCGCAGAAAACCTGGCACGCGCGCATGGCCTTGGCCGCGAGGCGGTGGACGCCTGGGCGCTGCGCAGCCATCAGCGTGCGCTGCAGGCTCAGCAGCAGGGCTGGTTCGATGAGGAAATCGTCCAGATCACGGCAGAGGCTTTCAGCGCTGACGGCTGCCTGCCGCGCGGCATCGAACTGCCACGCGGGGTGGCCCATGTCAGCCACGACAGCCACCCGCGGTCTACCGATGCCCCAGCGCTGGCCCGCTTGCGTGCGGTGCACGCCGGTGGCGTGCAAACCGCGGGCAACAGTTGTGCGGTGGTCGATGGCGCGGCGGCAGCGTTGGTGACGCGTTTTTCCACGTGCACCCAGCCACCGTTGGCCCGCCTGCTGATGGCCACCGCCGTGGGTGTGCCCCCCAGCACCATGGGCATCGGGCCGGCCCCGGCGATTGCCCTGCTGCTCGAGCGCAGTGGCCTGCGCCTTGAGCAGGTCGACCGCTTCGAAATCAACGAAGCGCAAGCCGCCCAGGTGCTGGCGGTGGCCCAGGCCCTGCAACTGGATGAGGCAAAACTCAACGTCCATGGCGGGGCCATCGCCCTGGGCCACCCCTTGGCCGCCACCGGCTTGCGCCTGGTGCATACCCTGGCCCGCCAACTGCGCCAGGGCAACCTGCGGTATGGCATCGCTGCGGCCTGCATCGGCGGCGGCCAGGGCATGGCGGTGCTGATCGAAAACCCCCACTTCGCGGCTTGAACCCGAGGACTCCCATGGCCTGGAAGGCTCCCCTGCAAGACATGCAATTCGTGCTTGAGCATTGGCTCAGGGCCGACCAGGCCTGGCAGCACCTGCCGGCCTACGCCGACGTCGATCTGGAACTGGCCCTGCAGGTGCTGCAGGAGGCCGCCCGTTTCAGCGAACAGGTTCTGGCGCCGCTGAATGCTTCCGGCGACCGCCAGGGCTGCCGGCTGGAGCAGGGCAGGGTGCGCACGCCGGACGGCTTTGCCGCAGCCTATCGGGCCTACGTGGACGGCGGCTGGCCGGCGCTGGCCTGCGAGCCTCGGTTCGGCGGCCAAGGCTTGCCATTGGTACTGGATGCGGCCGTTCAGGAAATGCTCTTTGCCAGCAACCACGGCTGGGCCATGTACACTGGCATCGCTCATGGCGCCTACCTGTGCCTGAAGGCCCATGGCAGCGCCCAATTGCAGGCGCGTTACCTGCCCGGCATCGTCAGCGGCGCAAGCCTGCCGACCATGTGCCTGACCGAGCCACAGGCCGGCAGTGACCTTGCCTTGCTGCGCTGCCGTGCCGAACCGCTGGGCGATGGCAGCTACGCCGTTACCGGCAACAAGCTGTTCATTTCCGGCGGCGACCACGACCTGACCCGCGACATCCTGCACCTGGTGCTGGCGCGTTTGCCCGACGCCCCGGCAGGCAGCCGCGGGCTGTCATTGCTGCTGGTACCCAACGGCCTGGAAGGTGGTGTGGGCAATGGGGTGCAGTGCGATGGCCTGGAGCACAAGCTGGGCATTCGCGCTAGCGCCACCTGTGCGCTGCGCTTCGAGGGTGCCAGAGGCTGGCTGGTCGGGCAGGCCCACGGTGGCCTGGCGGCCATGTTCGTGATGATGAATTCGGCCAGGCTGCATGTTGGCCTGCAAGGGTTGGGGCACGCCGAAGCCGCCTGGCAACTGGCCCGTGACTATGCATGGGAGCGTCGCCAGATGCGCGCCCCCGGGCATTGGCCGGGGGCTGCTGCCGACCCCATTCACCTGCACCCTGCCATGCGCCTTGCGCTGCTGGAGTTGCGGGTGCGTAGCGAAGGCATGCGCACCTTGGGCTACTGGACGGCGCACTGGCTGGATGTGGCCGACGCCTCTGCCGACCCTGCGCTGCGCGCCAAAGCGGCGACGCTGGCGGCGTTGCTGACGCCCATCGTCAAGGCAGCGTTCACTGACTACGGTTTCAGCCTGTCGAGCAAAGCGCTGCAGGTGTTTGGCGGTTACGGCTACACCTGCGAGTTCGCCATCGAGCAGGTGCTGCGCGACAGCCGGATTGCGATGATCTACGAAGGCACCAACGAAATTCAGGCCAACGATCTGTTGTTGCGCAAAGTGCTGGGCGATGGCGGTGAAGGTTTCGCGCTGCTGCTGGGCGAGCTGCGCGCGGAGGCTGTTGCTGCCCCGGGCGCGGCGGCCGAGGCACTCGGCGTGATCTGCGACCGGTTGCAAGGGCTGGTTGCCACGCTTGAGCGCAGTGCGGCGCACAGCGTGGAATACCCCTATCGCGCGGCGGGGGCCTTCCTGCAGGTGTGCGCCACGGCGCTGCAGGCCTTTGCCTGGGCCCGCACCGTTCGCTGCCTCGACGCGTTGCCGGCCGAGGCGCCGCTACGGCGTGAGAAGCATGAAAGCACCACCTTCTTTTTCAGCTACCTGCTGCCTGACTTCGACCGGCAAGTGGCCGCTGTCGAGGCGGCCGCCTGCCCATTGCCTTTCATTGCCGAACCGTTCTGAACCCCACGTGTGAAGTCGCGATAAAGACCGGCTGGGGCTGGCGCGCCGAGGGCCGGTAACGCATGCACCGGTCCGCTGAGCACAGGTGCGATCCGCCTTTGATCACCACCACCGGTACGCCGGGTTCGGCCGGGTCGTAGCTTTCGCTCAAGGCGGGGCCGGGCGGGTCGAGGGCCGCGTCGCGTCGCGCATCGTGGCCCGGGCGGTAACCGGTGCGGGTCAGCTCCCAGACATTGCCCCCTGCATCGAACACACCAAACCGGTTGGCCGGGAAGCAGCCCACCGGTGAAGTACCGCTGAAACCGTCGGCGGCCGTGTTGTTGTAGGGGAACTGGCCCTGCCAGGTGTTGGCCATCAGCTTGCCCTTGGGCAGTTCAGTCTTGCCCCAACTGAAGTCGGCATCGTCCAGCCCGCCACGCATGGCGTATTCCAGTTGCGCTTCGCTGGGCAGTGCACGGCCCGCCCAGCGCGCGTAGGCCTGGGCATCTTCCAGTGTCACTTGCACCACCGGGTGGTTTTCCAGCCCTGCCAGGTCACTGCCAGGGCCTTGCGGGTGTCGCCAGCTGGCCCCCGGCACGAACTGCCAGCCGGGAGCGAGCACCTTCGGCCCTTGCTGGAACACCATAGCGCCCGGCACGCGCAGCGTGTCGGGCAGGGTGGGGTCCGCCTCGGCGCTGATGCCCCGTTCGGCCTGGGTACGGTAGCCGGTAACGGCCACGAACCGGGCGAACTGGGCGTTGGTGACCGGGTGCCTGTCGACCCAGAAGCCCGACACCTTTGCCGCATGTGGCGGGCCTTCTTCATCGTAGAAACGGTCGGAGCCGAAGGTGAAGGCGCCCCCCGGCAAGTGCACCATGCCATCTTGCCTGCCGGGTAAGCCGCTGTAGCCATCGCACAGCAGTACCGGCGCCGGGGCGTGTGGCCAGGCGCCGTAGGCCACGGCGAGCAAGCCAGCGGCGAGCAGCGCGCAGCCGGCTACCCGGGCCATCATGGTTTGCTGGCCAGGGGCATGGCGGGGCTGGCGGGGCGCCCGTCAGCGTCGATGGCGATGTTGCTGCGCTGGGCATAGGCCTTCCAGTCGCGCAGCAGGTCGCTCACCTGCCGGGGGTGTGCAGCAGCGATGTCATGGTGTTCGCCGGGGTCTTTGCTCAGGTCGTACAGGTGCCAGGCCGGGGTGCTGTCGGTGGCGTCCCACAGCAGTTTCATCGGCCCCTTGCGCAGCGAGGCGCTGCCGTTGATTTCCCAGCCCAGCGCTTCGTCATGGGCGTGGATCCGCGTGTCCTTGCCTTGCAGGTAGTCCAGCGCCGAGGTGCCCTGTGGCGGCACGATGGCGCGGTCGCGGTAGCTGATGCCGGGCATCGGCGCGCCGGCCAGTTGCAGCAGGGTCGGCATGATGTCCCTGACACTGGCCATCTCATCGCTGCGTCCGGCCTTGATGCTGGCCGGGTGGTAAACGAAGGCAGGCACGCGGATGCCGCCCTGGTAGGTGGTCATCTTGTAGCGGCGGCTGGGCAGGGCACTGACTTGCGCCCAGGCCGAGCCGATCATCAGGAACGAATCACGCCGGCCGTAGTTGGCCAGGCGGTTATCGAAGTGTTCCTTGATCCAGTTGGGGTCGACGCGGGTGGCATTTTCCGGCCCGTTGTCGGACATGAACAGTACCAGTGTGTTGTCCAGCTCGCCGGTTTGGCGCAGGTGATCGACCAGGCGCCCGACCTCAGCATCCAGGGCCGCCACCATGGCCGCGTACACCTCCATGGTGCGCGCCGATTGCCGTTGTTGCTGTTCGCTCAGCGTGGCCCAGCCCGGTACACCTTCCAGTTGCGGCTCGAGGGGGAAGTCAGCTGGCACCAGCCCGGCCTTGCGCTGGCGCGCCAGGCGCTCGCGGGCGATCACCTCATAGCCCTGGTCGTAGCGGCCGCGGTATTGCGCCAGGTATTTATCCGGTGCCTGCAAGGGCCAGTGCGGCGCGGTGTAGGCGGCAAAGGCAAAGAAGGGTTTGTTGCTGGCCTTGCCATCGTCGATGGCGGCGATGAGGCGGTCGGTGAACCAGGTGGTGGAGTAGAAGTCGTCAGGCAGTTCGATGGGGTCGCCATTGTGGCGGAAGGTGGAACTGTAGTTGGGCTGCAGCGCCATGTTGGCCTGCTTGAAATGCGCGGCGCCGCCTTCGAGCAGCACGTAGGCCTGGTCGAAGCCGCGGTTCTGGGGCTGCTGCGCAGGCTGCATGCCCAGGTGCCATTTGCCGGAGATGTAGGTGCGGTAGCCAGCATCGTGCAGCAGTTCTGCCAGGGTCGCGACGTTGCTGCCCAGTACCCCTTCGTAACCGGCGCGCACCGCAACGCCGGCCGGCAAGCGCTTGCGTGCTTCGGCCATCATGCCCAGCCCTGCCAGGTGCGGGTCGTTGCCAGACATCAGCATGGCGCGGGTAGGGGAGCAGCTTGGCGCCGCGTGGAAGTCCAGCATCAGGCGGCCGTCGGTCAGCAACTTGTCCAGGTTGGGCGTCTGGATTTCGCTGCCCAGGGCCGACAGGTCAGAGAAGCCGAGGTCATCGGCAACAATCAGCAGAATGTTTGGTTGTTTAACGGTTGGCGTGGCCATGGCCTGGCTGGTGCCAAGCATGAGCAGGCCGAGAGCGGCAAGGGATTTGAGGCAGTTCATCAGAGTGCTCTTTTTGTTTTTTGTGGGGGTCGTGGCGGCGTGCCCTCAAGGTAGAGAGCCCGCGACACTCATGTTAACGGCCATGACGGCGACTGCGCAGGCGCCCTGGGAAAAAGCGTTCGATAAACGAACGCTGGATTTGGCCAATGTCAGGTAGTTTGCCTCCCCCTATTGACGGCAAGATGGTTAACAAAAATAATCGTTAACAGAGTTATCCAATTTCATAAAAACAAGTAAAGGGAAATTCTGATGACCAGGCCGTTGAACCGGTGGTGGGTGCCCGTTGTACTGCTTTCCATAGGCCAATGCGTGCAGGCGGCCAGTCCGCTTGAACAGAGCCGGCCAGGCCGGCCCGGTGCGCCTCGCTGGGTCGAGGACTATCGCTTCCTGGATGCCCCGGCCAAGGCCAGCGACCCATTCGATGGGGTGCGCTACCATCGCTTGTCCGAGTCGGCCTGGCTGCAGCTGGGGGCCGAAGCCCGTTACCGGGCCGATGTATTCAACAAGCCATTTTTCGGCTTGCGCGGGTTGAACGACGACTCCTACCTGATGCAGCGCTTGCAGGCGCACGCCGACCTGCATCTGTTCGATGATGCTGTGCGCACGTTCGTCCAGGTGGAGAACACCCGGGCTTTCGGCAAGGACCTGTACTCCCCCAACGATGAAAGCCGCAATGAAGTGCGCCAGGCCTTCGTCGACTTCAATCATGACTTTGCCCAAGGGCGCTATACCACCCGCATTGGCCGCCAGGAGATGGGGCTTGGCGACCAGGCGTGGGTCACCTACCGGGACTCACCCAACATCCGCCTGAGCTTCGATGGCGTGCGTGCCAGCCTCAACCTCAAGGACGGCCGCAAGCTCGATGCCTTCGCGTTTCGGCCGCTCAAGACCGGCGAGGACAGCTGGGACGACGGCAGCAACAATGCGGTGAAGTTCTATGGCCTGTACGGCACCTTGCCGCTGACGCCAGCCTGGAACATCGACCTGTTCGCCTTCGGCCTGGAAACCGATGACCGCAGCCTGGCGGGTGAAGCGGGCGATGAGCAACGCTATACCTTCGGCACGCGGCTGTTCGGCCGCCAGCAGGCCCTGGACTGGAGCTGGAACCTGGCCGGGCAGACCGGCCACCTGGGCAATGCCTCGATCCGTGCCTGGGCACTGTCCAGCGACACCGGCTACACCTTCGCGCACCCCTGGCAGCCGCGGTTGGGCATGCGCATCGACGCCGCCAGCGGTGACCGCGAACTGGGCGATGGCAAGGTCAACACCTTCGACCCGCTGTTCCCGCGCAATGGCGTTTATGGCGAGGCCAGCCTGACCACCTTGAGCAACCTCATCGTGGTCGGGCCGACGTTGGGCTTTTCACCCTGGCGTACCTTGCGCTTCGAGCCGGGCGTCTTCGAGGTGTGGAAGCAGCGTGCAGAAGACGGTGTGTACATGCCTGGCATGAGCATGCTGGCCAACACCCGGGGCACCGGGCGCCATGTGGGCACCATCTACCGCGCCAACACCCGTTGGTTGGCGACACCCAATCTGACCCTGGACGTCGACCTGAAGTACTACGACGTCAGTTCCGCCATCAAGGACGCCGGTGGGGAAGATTCTTCGTTCATCTCGTTACGTGCCACGTTCAGGCTTTGATCCCAACCCAACGCATAACAACAAAAGGGCCTACCCATGCGTGATTCATCCTCGTCCTCAAGCAAGCCGGTGCTTACCATCGGCCTGTGTTTTCTCGTGGCACTGCTCGAAGGCCTCGACCTTCAGGCGACCGGCATCGCCGCACCGCACATGGCCAAGGCGTTCGCGCTGACCCCGGCGATGCTTGGCTGGGTGTTCAGCGCTGGGCTGCTGGGGTTGTTGCCCGGCGCCTTCATCGGTGGTTGGCTCGCCGACCGGCTGGGCCGCAAGAACATCCTGATCGTGGCGGTGCTGCTCTTCGGTGGTTTTTCGCTCGGTACTGCCTTGGCCGACAGCTACGCCTCACTGCTGGTCGCACGGCTGATGACGGGGCTGGGGCTGGGGGCGGCGTTGCCCATCCTCATTGCCCTGGCCAGTGAGGCGGCGCCCGAGCAATTGCGCAGCACCGCGGTGAGCATCACGTATTGTGGCGTACCCCTGGGCGGCGCCATCGCTTCGATCATCGGCATGGCGCCGTTGGGCGAAGACTGGCGGGTAGTGTTCTATGTGGGCGGTATCGCGCCAATCGTCATCGCCGTGGTGCTGGTGGTATGGCTGAAAGAGTCCCAGGCGTTTCGGGCGCAAACCGGTGAAAAGATTGCCGGCCAAGGCATGCTGGCCCAGCTGTTCGGGCCTGGGCATGCAAGCCGCACCTTGCTGCTGTGGGTGGCGTGCTTCTTTACCCTTACCGTGTTGTACATGCTGCTCAACTGGTTGCCGTCGTTGCTGATCGGGCAAGGTTTCAGCCGCCCGCAGGCTGGCATGGTACAGATCCTGTTCAACCTCGGCGGTGCGGCGGGCTCGTTCCTCACCGGGCGGATGATGGACAAGGGCCATGCCCGGCGCGCAGTGTTCATCGCGTACATCGGCATGCTGGCAGCGCTGGCGGGGCTTGGCCTGTCGACGAGCTTTGCGTTCATGCTGGTGGCCGGTTTCGTTGCCGGGTATTGCGCCATCGGCGGCCAACTGGTGCTGTACGCACTGGCGCCGACACTGTATTCGACTCAGGTTCGGGCCACGGGGGTGGGGGCTTCGGTAGCCATCGGGCGTTTGGGTTCGATGGCCGGGCCGTTGGCGGCGGGGCAGATTCTGGCCGCCGGTACGGGGGTGGGTGGGCTGCTGCTGGCAGCCTCACCGGGCCTGGTGGTGGCTGCTGTGGCGGCACGCGCATTGCTGGCCAGGCGTAACCGCCAACCGCAGTGAGCCGGCCCGCAGCCGGTTCAAGCTGCCAGGCAGCTCGGTGAGCCTGCCTGGCGCTTCTTGGGCTCAGTGAGTGCCCATGCTCATTTCCAGAACCCTTTGTGCGCCGCAGCGGCTTCGTCCTCCAACAGCGGGCCGTGCACGACGATCTCACGCTGGCCGCGGGCGAACACCTCGCGGCATGGCAAGGAAAACGTCGGGTTTTCCGGGTGGTCCCCGGTCAGTTCGAGCAGCGTATGTTCCGACAGCGCATACACCACCCGGCCGATACCGGTCCAGTACACGGCACCGGCGCACATGCAGCAGGGTTCAGCGCTGGTGTAGAGCGTGCAGTTGGCCAGTGCTTCGGCTGGCAGGGCTTTGGCAGCCAGGGCTGCGGCGACCAGTTCGGCGTGTTGGGTGGGGTCGCCTTCGGGCGGCATGGAGTTGTTGCCAGCGCTGGCGATCACCCGGCCTTGGGCATCGGCGACAATGGCCGCAAAGGGGTGACGACCGCGTGCTTTGGCCTGCTCTGCAAGGCGCATCGACTGGCGTAGCAGGTCCAGGTCGAGGGCGGACAGGTCGGCGGCGGCAGGGGTGTGGAGAGTGGTCATGATTGCTCCTGGGATCGGCAGGGGTAAAAGGCTCACTTGGCCACGCTGGCATCGGCGCGGTCCGGGTCAGTGGTCTTGGTGTTGTTGAGCAGCAGATTGAGCGTGATCGCCGTGATCGCGCCGAGGAAAATACCGCTCTCCAGCACCAGCTTGAGCGGGCCGCTCAGGTGCTGGAACAGCCCGGGGAAGGACATTGGCAATACGCCGATGCTGATCGAAACGGCAACGATGATGCCGTTGCGGGTGCCTTCGAACGGTACGCGGGAGAGCGCCTGGATCCCGGCCACCGTGGTCATGCCGAACATGACGATGGCGCAGCCGCCCAGCACCGGCGTGGGCACGGCAGCGATCAGCGCGCCCAGTTTCGGAAACAACCCCATCAGCACCATGATTGCGCCGGCGGCGGCCACCACAAAGCGGCTCTTGACGTTGGAAAGCGCGATCAACCCGGTGTTCTGGGTGAAGGCGTTGTACGGGAAACTGTTGAACAGCCCGCCGAGCATCGTCGATAGCCCGTCTGCGCGGAAAGCGTCGCCCAGTGTGGTGGCGTCTGTGGGCTTGCCGACCAGTTTGCCGATGGCCAGGCAGTTGCCGGTGGTTTCGGCCATGATCACCAGCATGGCCAGCACCATGATGAGGATTGGCGTGGTGGAGAACTGTGGCGCACCGAAAGCCATGGGCGGGCTCAGCTCGAACCACGCGGCCTGGCTGACTTTGCCGAAGTGCGTCATGCCGAAGGCTGCGGCCAACAGGCTGCCGCCCAACAGGCCGAGCAGCACGCTGAGGTTGCCGATAAAGCCTGAAAAGCGCGCATGAATCACCAGCGTGATGGCCACCGTCGCGATGCCCAGCAACAGGTTGGCGGGGGCGCCGAAGTCCGCCGCGCCCGGGTCGCCGCCCCCCAGCCAGATGGCCGCTGCAGGCATCAGCGAAATACCGATGATGGTGATCAGGCTGCCGATCACCACCGGCGGGAAGAAGCGCAGCAGCCGGCTGAACAGCGGCGCGAGGGCGATGGTGATAGCGCCGGCGGCAATCACCGCACCAAACACCTCCTGCAGGCCGAACTGCTTGCCGATCATGATCATCGGTGCCAGCGCGATGAACGAGCAGCCCTGGATCAACGGCAGGCGCGCCCCGAAGCGCCAGAAACCGAGGGTCTGGATGAGGGTGGCGATACCCGAGGTGAACAGGTTGGCGTTAATCAGCGTCACCACCTGCGCCTGGGTCAGGCCCAGTGCGCTGCCGAGGATGAGCGGTACCGCGACCGCGCCGGCATACATCACCAGTACGTGCTGCAGGCCAAAGGTGAACAGTTGGCGCAGCGGTAATACTTCGTCTACAGCGTGGACCTTGCATGGGCTCATGGCGTGAATCTCCTGAAGGTGCGGCTCTTTTCGTTGTTATCGGCGCCTGGAGTGACACGCAGCGCAGGGTTTGAACAGGGCAGCTGCAAGCGTGGTCGAGGCTGATGATCCGGCGAAACAAACGATGGAACAAATGAGTAACCATCGTTAGCATCGATGGTTCGTTGGGTTGGCAGGGGGTAAGAATGCGTTTTTCGCTGGAGCAATTGCAGGTGTTCGTTGCCGCGGTACAAGCGGGCTCGTTTTCGGCAGCGGCGCGGCGCCTGGGGCGTACGCAGTCCACCGTCAGCGCTGCAATCGCCAACCTAGAAACCGACCTGGGCGTGGCGCTTTTCGACCGTAGCAGCCGCATACCGGCACTGACCGCCGCCGGGCATAAACTGCTGCTGCGAGCCGAGGGCATCCTTGAGCGTTGCTACGCCCTGGAGGGCAGCGCCGACAACTTGGCCCAGCAGGCCGAGCCTGCGCTCACGCTCGCCATCGAGGTGCCGTATGGGTCACTGATCCCGGTGTTCAAAGCGTTCGACCAGGCCTTTCCCTTCGTCGACTTGCTGATTCGTCACCCGGTGCACGGCGATGTCAGCGAGATGGTGCATAAAGGTGAGGCAGACCTGGGCATCGCGTTTTCCCAGCCGGGCTACCCGCCTGCGTTGGCCTTCCAGCAGCTGGGCAAATTGATCATGGCGCATGTCTGCCACGCCACCCACCCGCTGGCGCAACTGCAAACCTGCACCTTCGCCGACCTGCACGCCCACCGCCGGCTGGCCTTCTTCGCCCACGCACTAAAGCTGCCCAGCAGCGAATACCTGCGTACTGCGCAGCTCTGGCAGGCTGAGAGCTACCTGGCGTTGGTGGAGATGGTGCGCGGTGGCCTGGGGTGGGCGACCCTGCCACGGCAGCTGGTGCAGCGGGAGCTGGACGCCGGGGAGTTGATCGAGCTGCAACTGCAGGCCTATCCGCACACCGACTGGCTGGTCGGCGTGGACCTGCTGTGGCATCAGCAGCACCGGCCGGGCAAGGCTGCCCTGTGGTTGCGCGATTGCCTGCAGCGTACCAAGGTGTTCGAGCTGGACCGGCGCGGCATGCCTACCACGTTGTAGGTGGCATGTGCTGGGCCTGCCAGGTGCGCTGGCCGTGCCACCCGGGGTGCATCCACGAGGTGGTGAGCAGAGCGTTCGAACGACGTGGTTGAAGCAGCGCTTTCAATTCATCTTCAAGCGTGCCGTGGTCGTTTTGGCAGCTTCGTTCGCGGGCCACTCTAGCCTTTTGTTGGCTACCCCAAACGGCACATGGACCATCGGTAAATTCCCTGCCGCCGACATCAGATGGCTGCGCTGGTCATCAAAGAACATGTGCGGTTTGAGAATCGACAGCACTCGACTCTTCTCCATTCCCCCAAGAAAGAACGATTCATCCGGCGAAACGCCCCAGTTTTTCAAGGTAGTCACCACACGTTCATGCGACGGAGCATTGCGCGCGGTGACGATGGCGATGCGCAGAATGCGTTTGTACGTTGGGTCCTGCACCAACTTCTGATCTTCCAGCGTGCGGATCAGCGAAAGTTTGCGATACAGGTCTGCCAACGGCCCCGGCTGATGCGGAATCGTCTTGTGCGCATGCTCGTGGGCCTGAAACTCAGTCAGGTCCTGGCGCTGCTTGTACACGCTTTCGGCTTCGTCATCGGCGATCACCCCATCGAAGTCGAAGGCCACCCGTAATTCGGTGTCGATCTCGTCATCGTAGATCTTGCTCGGCAACACCAGGCCGGCAGGGTAGTCGGCGTCGATGGCGCGCTGCACGTCCCCTTCGTGGGCGCTTAGAAACAGCGAGGCGTTGAAGGCGGGGATGTATTCGTAGGGCGAGCGGCCGGACATGAACGCGGCGCGGGTGATGTCCAGGCCGTAATGGGCGATGGAGCGGAACACCCGCAGGCCGGTTTCGGGTGAGTTGCGCGAGAGCAGCACCACTTCTACGGGCAACTGCTCGGGGAACGCTTTGTTGATGCTCAGGAAGCGGCGGATAAAGGGGAATGCCACACCTTTGGGGAAGGGCACGTCAAGGTTGGCCTCCTGGTGCAGGCGGTAGGCTTCCACGCCATCTGCCTGATAGATATCGTCCGAGACGGTCAGGTCGAACAGTGCACTGGAAGCGACGCCGACGACGAGTTTCTGTTCGATGGGGTAGGGCATGGCGGGCTTCCTGGTGATGGAGCTGGGGCGCCTTGTCAGCAGGCTAGGCCGAATCCTAGCAAACCCGGCCACCTATCGTCACAGACCCTGACCTGCAGCAAGTTTTGCGGCCAAACCACCACTATGCTGAACGCTTCGACTCAAGCTCACTCAGGTAATCAAGGAGGCATTCATGAAAGCTGCAGTTGTGGCCAAAGGGCAACGCGTGGACGTGGTGGAAAAAAACCTGCGCCCGCTTGCCCACGGTGAAGCGTTGCTGAAGATGCAGTGCTGTGGCGTGTGCCACACCGACCTGCACGTCAAGAATGGCGATTTCGGTGACAAGACGGGTGTGACCCTCGGCCACGAAGGGATTGGCGTGGTGGTGGAGGTAGGCCCGGGCGTCACGTCGCTCAAGCCGGGCGACCGCGCCAGCGTGGCGTGGTTCTTCCAAGGGTGTGGGCACTGCGAGTACTGCAACAGCGGTAACGAAACGCTGTGCCGTGAGGTGAAGAACTCGGGCTATACCGTCGACGGCGGCATGGCCGAGGCGTGCATCGTGGTGGCCGACTACGCGGTGAAGGTGCCTGACGGGCTCGACTCGGCTGCCGCCAGCAGCATCACCTGCGCCGGTGTGACCACGTACAAGGCGGTGAAATCGTCCAACATCCGCCCCGGGCAGTGGCTTGCGGTCTATGGCCTCGGCGGGCTGGGCAATCTGGCCCTGCAGTATGCGAAGAATGTCTTCAACGCCCGGGTCATCGCGATTGACGTGAACGATGAGCAGCTGGCATTCGCCCGTGAGATGGGCGCTGACCTGGTGGTCAATGCGCGCAGTGAGGATGTAGCCAAGGTCATCCAGGCGAAAACCGGCGGCGCGCAGGCGGCCGTGGTGACGGCGGTGTCGAAAAGCGCGTTCAATTCTGCAGTCGATGCGCTGCGTGCCGGGGGCCGGCTGGTGGCGGTCGGGCTGCCGCCAGAGGCCATGAGCCTGGACATTCCGCGCCTGGTGCTCGATGGCATCGAAGTGGTCGGCTCATTGGTCGGTACCCGCCAGGACCTGGCTGAAGCCTTCGAGTTTGCCGCGCAAGGCAAGGTGGTACCGAAGGTGACGTTGCGGCCGATCGAAGACATCAACGCTATTTTCGAAGAGATGCTGGAAGGCAAGATCAAGGGCCGCATGGTGATCAACTTCGCGGATTGAGCAGTGCGCTGTCAGGGGCATGGGGCGGGTCTTCGGCACTGCTTGGATCGAGTGCCAGAGCACTTGCGCCATGCACCGGCTTGACCTTGGCAATGTCACCAGGTGATCGGCTGACCATCCCACGCCCAGAAGGTGCCACTGTCCGCCGGCCCAAGCCGGCCAATCTGCTCCAGGATGCACTGCGCAGCGAATGCAGGTGCAAACAATTGTTCGGCGGGCACATTCGCCTGAAAAGGTTGGGAAAGCTGGGTATCGGTGGTGCCGGGGTGCAGCACCAGCACCGTAGAGGCCGGGTTGAGCCGTTTGAGTTCGATGCTGGCCGTATGCAGCAGCTGGTTCAACGCGGCCTTGCTGGCGCGGTAGCTGTACCAGCCGCCCAGGCGGTTGTCGCCGATGGAACCGACCCTGGCCGAAAGCGCGGCAAAGGTGCAGGGCTGCTTGCGCAGCAGCGGCAGCAGGTGTTTGAGCAGCAGCACCGGCGCGAACGCATTGGTAGCGAAGCTGGCCTGCAGGCCCGCCAGGTCGAGTTGGGCCAGGGCCTTTTCCGCCTTGGCCCCGTCGCGCTGCAGAATGCCCAAGGTGCTTATGACCAGATCGAGGTGCGTGCAGATGCGGCTGACCTCGCTGGCCAATGCTTCAAGGGCCTGCTCATTGCGGGCGTCGCAATCGATACGCACCAGGCGCTCGCCATGTGCAGCGGCGAGCGCGGCCAGGGCTTGGCTGCCCCTGGCCTGGCGTGACACTGCCCACACCCGCGCCACGTCGTTGCGTGCCAGCAGCTGCTCGCAAAGCGCCAGGCCGATGCCCTGGCTGGCGCCGCAGATGAGTGCGTTCAGCATCATGGTGCAGCGGGCCTACTCGGCTGCCAGGCGCTTGAGCAGCGCCTTGGCCACCGCTTCGGACGATGCCGGGTTCTGCCCAGTGATCAGATGCCCGTCCTCGACCACATGGCTTGCCCAGTCCGGGCCTTTGGAGTACTCGCCGCCGTTGTGCTTGAGCATGTCCTCGACCAGAAAGGGCACCACATCAGTCAGCCCGACCGCATCTTCCTCGCTGTTAGCGAACCCGGTCACTTTCTTGCCCTTGACCACAGGGTGGCCGTCTGGCGCGTTGACGTTCTTGAACACCCCCGGTGCATGGCACACGGCGGCAATCGGCTTGTTGGATGCATAGAAGGCTTCGAGCAGCGTCTTGGAGTCGGTGTCCTCGGCCAGGTCCCACAGCGGCCCATGGCCACCGGGGTAGAATACGGCGTCGAAGTCATAAGGGTCGATTTCGCTCAGCGGTACCGTGTCGGCCAGTGCCATCTGCCCCTCGGTATCACTGCGAAAACGCCGGGTCGCGTCGGTTTGCGCATCGTCCTCGTCACTTTTGGGGTCCAGCGGTGGCTGCCCGCCTTTGGGCGAGGCAAGGGTGACGTCGGCGTTGGCGTCGATGAACACGTAGTAAGGTGCGGCAAACTCCTCCAGCCAGAAGCCGGTTTTCTTGCCGGTGTCGCCCAACTGATCGTGGGATGTCAGCACCATCAGGATCTTTTTCATCTGAGCCAGTTCTCCAAGCATTAATGGGCAGCGCGCCGTTCGCCCTGCATTACTGTGGGAGGGCGTAGCGGGGCAGACGTTCCCTGCCCGGCATCAGCCTGGTGTAGTCAGCCGTGCTGAGGCTGGCCCTTGGCGCTCGGCCATACCACCGCCTGGCCTGCGATGACGCACTGTTGCTGGGGGTCATAGGTGAGGCTTGGCGAACCATGCAGTTCATACCCCAAGGCAAGTATGTCCGATATTCTGCGACAGAACGCAGCATCGTCCTTGCCGGTGATCAGCCGGTAGCGGGGGAGGTCATTGGGAGGGGATGCTTGCATGTCGAGTTCCTTTCAGGGGGGGCACCGATCATGCCGTTTCGCTGTGCGTCATTCCACAGCAACCGGCGAGCCTTGTTGATCTTAGCCAGGCTTGAACTGGTCCCGTCGAGGGCGCTCGGGCTATTACCGCACCGCTATGGGGGGGCTGCTGCGCAGCCCATCGCCGGCAAGCCGGCTCCCACCGCGACCGCGCAGTTCATCAGACCTGTGCTTTACCTGGCAAGCAACCGTCTTGCCCAATTTCTAAAAGCCGGCGCGATCCCTGTGTGTGCCGGCTTGCCGGCGATCACCGGCAAAGCCGGTGCCTCCCACCGCGACCGCGCAGTTCATCAGGCCTGTGCTTTACCTGTGCAAGCAACCGTCTTGCCCAATTTCTATAAACCGGCGCAAATCCCTTCGGGAGCCGGCTTGCCGGCGATGGGGCCGGTACTTGCAGCACTATTCGCAAGCCACCGCTCTGGCCAGCACGCCAGAACATCCTCAGCAAGCCTACCCCCTACAGATACTGCGCAGACCTCCTGTGGGAGGACATTCACAGGCGTCCTGACGGTCCCGTGAACACAAACCCCTTGGATCTGCACCGCAACGTAAAATAGAATCACTTCTATTTACGCCACTGCAGGGCCTTCCCCATGACTGACGCCGCGACGCCCCCGGAGCACAGCTTGCCTGCCCTGTACCGTGAGCACCGTGGCTGGCTGGAAGCCTGGCTGCGCCGGCGCCTGAGCAACGCCTGGGATGCGGCCGACCTGAGCCAGGACACTTTTCTGAAAGTGCTGGCCAGTGCCCAGCCACTGGCCGAAATCCGCGAACCGCGCGCCTACCTGTTGACCGTCGGCAGGCGCCTGTTGAGCAATTTCCACAAGCGCCGCAGCCTGGAGCAAGCCTACCTGGACGCACTGGCACGATTGCCTGAGCAGTGCCTGCCATCGCCGGAACAACGCTGGATCTTGCTCGAAACCCTGCAAGCGCTGGATGAACTGCTCGACGGTCTCAACGCGCCGGTGCGCAAGGCCTTTCTCTGGAGCCAGCTGGAAGGCCTGGGCTACAGCGAAATTGCGCAACGCCTTGGGGTATCCGAGCGCACGGTCAAACGCTACATGGCGCAGGCCTATGAGCACTGCCTGCTGGTGGACCTGTAATGGCCGAACCTTCCGCTCAAGCCCGCGAAGTCGTACGCACGGCGGCGCGCTGGCTGGCACTGCTGGAGTCAGGCAAGGCCAGTGAAGGTGAGCTGCAGCGCCTGGCGCAGTGGCGCGCCAGCAACACCCTGCATGAGCAGGCCTGGCAGAAGGCGCAGCTGCTGCGCCAACGCTTTGCCCAGCTGCCCGGAGAGCTGGCGCTGGCCACGCTCGACCGCCCGGACGCAGAGCGTCGTGCCCTGCTCAAGCAAGCGTTGGGGGTGGCCGCGCTGGTTCCTGCCGCCTGGCTGCTTGGTCGGCAGGTACCACTGGATGCGTGGACCGCCGATGTGCATACCGCTGTGGGGGCGCGCAGTCGACGGGTGCTGGGCGATGGCACGGTCTTGCAGCTGAACACCGACAGTGCCGTCAACATTGACCTGGCAGCGCGACGGCTGACCCTGGTCCGCGGTGAGGTTGCCATCAAAGCCCCCCAAGGCGTGAGCATGGCCGTGCAGGTACCGTTTGGCCAGGTAGCGGTCAACGCAGGCGAGGCCTGTGTTCGTCTGTTCGATCAGTCTTGTCGGGTTTCTGTACTCAATGGCACCGCCACGCTGCAACCACTGCGCGGCACTTCCGTGGCGTTGCAGGCGGGGCAGCAGGCCAGCCTGCAGGCCGCCAGCGTGAGCGTGGTAAGCGAACTGGATGATTGGCTGCTGGGCTGGCGCGACGGGGTGCTGAGGCTGGACGATCGGCCATTGGGCGACTTGTTGCGTGAATTGCGCAGGTACCGCCCCGGTGTTTTGCGCTGGGCACCGGCGCTGGACACGCTGCGTGTCACCGGCACCTTCCGCCTCGACGACACGGACCGCGCGCTGTCACTGCTGGCTGCCAGCCTGCCGCTGGAGGTGCATGCGCGCACCCGTTATTGGGTCACGCTGACGGCGCGAGAAAAACGCGCGTAAGGCTGTCCCCTTTTTTCCACTCGCCGGTCATTAGCAGTAGAAAAAATAACGGGAGCTTCATTCAATGCCTGCAGTACAGCCTTGCCGCCCACGTCCCTGGATGCACCTGGGTTTCACCCTGAGCCTGTTGTTGAGTTCACCCACCTTTGCCGATGATGTTGCCAGGCGTGCCTATCAGGTGCCTGCCGGCAGCCTGGGCGCGGCGCTGACGCGCTTCGCCGAGCAGGCTGGGGTCAGCCTTTCGCTCGACCCGGCACTGCTCAAGGGCCGGCAAAGTGCCGGGTTGTCCGGCCGCTACAGCGTAGCCGAAGGTTTCGTGCAGCTGCTCCAGGGCAGCGGCCTGCAATGGCAGCAAGTGGGCGAGGGGGCCTTCACCCTGGTGCCTGCAGCGCAAAGCGCCGAGGCAATGGAGATCGCCCCGACCAACATCATTGGCGGCCCTGCAGCGGGTAGCCAAGCCCAGCCTTACGCCGGTGGCCAGGTCGCCCGACAGGGCGCGCAAGGCATGCTCGGCGCGCGCGACTTCATGGACACGCCGTTCAGCATGACCACCTACACCAGCGACCTGGTCAAGAACCAACAGGCCCGGACGTTGGGCGACCTGGTCGCCAGCGACCCGTCGGTGCGGGCAACCAACCCGGCGGGTGGGCGTTTCGAGCAATTCACCATCCGCGGTTTCAGCCTGTTCAACAGCGATGTCGCCTATAACGGCCTGTACGGCATCCTGCCAACCTACTCGATCGACATGGAGATGGCCGACCGGGTCGACATCATCAAAGGGCCCAGCCAGCTGATCAATGGCATATCGCCCCGGGGCAGCGTGGGCGGCGGTATCAATGTGGTGCCCAAGCGCGCGGGGGATACACCGCTTACCGAGTTCACCGGCAGCTACGCCTCCGATAGCCAGGTGGGTGGTGGGGTGGATATCGGGCGGCGCTTTGGTGAGGGCGACTCGTTCGGCCTGCGCTTCAACGGGGTGAAGCAGTCCGGCGACACCGAATGGGACCACCAGCGTGTGGAACGCGAGATGGCCGTGCTGGGCCTGGACTTTCGGGGTGAGCGCTTGCGCCTCTCGGCTGACCTCGGCCACACCGAGCGTGACACCGACGCGCCCCAGGAACGGGTACTGATCGGCGCCAATGCCAAGGTGCCGAACGCCGACCAGGTGCATCACAACTACGCCCAGGCCTGGAGTCAGGCGCGCACCAACGATACCTTTGGTGCGCTCAATGCCGAGTACGATATCAGCGATGCGTTGTTGGCCTACGGCGCGGTCGGTGCCCGCAAGAGCAACCATGACTTTCTGCGGCACAACGTTTCGATCATCAACGATGCGGGTGATTTCAACGTCCAGCCACGGGATTTCACCCGTGATGAAACCGTGCGCACCGCCATGGCCGGCCTGCGCAACTGGTTCCATACCGGGCCGGTCAGCCATGAGCTGAACCTGGCTGCCACCTACTTCTATATGGACTTCGAAAACGGTGGTGCGCGCTATGCCTCGGCGCCCAGCAACCTCTATGACCCGGTCGCGACACCCAGCCCAACCACGCCGACGCGGATCGATGCCAAGGTCTACACCGAAAACCGCTTCACCGGCTTGGCGCTGGCCGATACGCTCGGCTTTTTCGACGACCGCCTGCTGCTGACGCTGGGGGCCCGCTGGCAGCGCGTTCAGGTGGATGACTGGAGCGATGGCGTCAAGGGCGACACCGCCTACGACGAGGAAAAGGTCTCGCCCTCGGGCGGTGTGCTGCTCAAGGTCACCGACCAGCTCTCGCTCTACGCCAACTACATGGAGGGATTGAGCCAAGGCAAGATCGCACCGTCGACTGCGGTCAACGAGGACCAGATCTTCCCGCCGTTCACCAGCCGCCAGGTGGAGGTCGGCGCCAAGTACGACCTGGGCCATGTCGCCTTTACCGCCAGCGCCTTCCGCATTCGCCAGCCCGCCTACGAGACCAATGCCGGTTCACGGGTGTTCGGCCCTAATGGCAAGCGCGACAACCGTGGCATCGAGCTCAGCGTATTCGGCGAGCCGCTGACGGGCGTTCGCCTGCTGGGCGGAGTGATGTACATCGACAGCGAGCTGACTGACACTATTGGCGGCGCCTACGACGGCAACCGCGCACCGGCAACCCCGGCGTACAACGTCAACCTCGGCGCCGAATGGGATGTGCCCGGGCTGGCCGGGCTGACCTTCACCGCACGGGGCATCCACTCCAGCTCCCAGTACCTGGACCAGAACAACAGCAAGCAGATCGATGGCTGGGAGCGCTTGGACCTCGGCGCGCGGTATGCCTTCAGGGTCGACGCAACCCAGGTCACCTTGCGCGCCAATGTGGAGAACGTGCTGAACGAGCGCTACTGGGCCTCTGCCGGGGCGTCGGATGACAGCGAGCCAGGGCTGACGCTGTCTACGCCGCGTACCTGGCTGCTGTCGGCAACGGTTGGGTTCTAGGGCAGGCGCTGCAGCCAGCCCCGCCCGCAGGCGTCGGCCCCGCTAGGCCATTCCGTTGCGGCCATGGGCCAGGAAGCCTGGATGCTCGCTCAGCCGTTGATAGTAATCACGCACCGCCGGCAGGTGCGGGTGCTCCAAGGGCGTTTCGAACCAGCGATTGACCGAAAGCCCGATGGGGATATCGGCCAACGTAAAGCGGTCACCGGCCACATAAGCACCGGTCGTGGCCAACTGCTGCTCGAGGATTCGCATATGGCGCGACCAGTCTGCGCAGCCGGCGGCCAGCGCCTGGGCGTCCTGGTGCGCCGGTGAGTGGCGCACCAGCGACATGAAGGCATAGCTCCACGAGCGGTTCAGGTCCGAAGCCTGCCAGTCTATCCATTGATCGACCCTGGCCCTGGCCGTGGCTTCGGTGGGGTACACCGGCGCATCGCCATAGCGCGTGGCCAGGTAGCGGATGATGGTGTTGGATTCCCACAGCGTGAAGTCGCCGTCCTGAATCACCGGGACCATGGCGTTGGGGTTCAGGGCCAGGAACGCGGGCGTGTCCGTGGGCTGAAAGCCTGCGCCCCAGTCTTCGCGCTCGAAGGGAACATCGAACTCGATGCAGGCCCAGAGGACCTTGCGCACGTTGATGGAAGAATCCCTGCCCAATATCCGCAGCATGCTGTGCGTCCTTTTCCGGTAAGAGCCGACAATGTACCGCGTTGGTCACAACTGCGCCTGGACTTTGGCCGCCACATCGGCGGGCAACCAGGCCTTCCATACGTCTGGGTTGTTGTGCATGAACGCCTTTGCCGCCGCTTCCGGCGCCAGGCGTTTTTCGCTCATTTCAGCAAGTGCCTTGTTCAGGCGATCGATCGGCAGCTCGACCTTTTCGAACACGGCAACCAGTTCCGGGTAGCTCTCCCTGAACGCTTTGGACACACCGATCGACAGCTTCGCCGGCAGCGACTCGCTGCCCCGTGGGTTCGGGTTGTTCGGGTCGGTGAGGGTTGCCCAGGCTTGGGCATCGAAGGGCGGCTCCTGCAGGCGCACCAGGTCGTGACGGCCGATCAGCGGTGTTGGGCTCCAGTAGTAGAACAGTACCGGTTTGTCGCGGCGGATGGCCGAATCGACTTCCGCATCCAGTGCGGCCCCCGTGCCACTGCGAAAGTTGTTGTACAGGCTGTCGAGGCCATAGGCCTTGAGCTTCTGGCTATTGACGATCTCGGACGTCCAGCCGCTGGGGCTGTTGAGGAAGCGGCCCTTGCCTGGCGCTTCGGGGTCGCTGAACACCTGCGGGTAGCGCTTGAGGTCGTCGACCGTGCGCAGGTCTGGCGCCAGCGCCTCCAGGCCACGATCCGGGTCGCCTTTGATCACGTAGGCCGGTACCCACCAGCCTTCTACAGCGTTTTTCACCGTGTCGCCCAAGGCGAACACCTGGCCGGCCTGCTCGGCCTTGACCCACGCCGGGCTGCGGCCGGCCCATTCCTCGGCGATGACCTGCAGGTCATTGCGCGCCAATGAGATTTCCATGCTGACGGTGCTGCCGGGGAGGGTGTCGGTGGGGTAGCCATACCCGTCCTCGACGATCCGGCGCAGGATCGCGGTGGTCAGGGCGCCGCTTTCCCAGTTGATGGCGCCAAAGCGGATAGGGGGGCGTTGTTCAGCTGATGCCGCGCTGTCGGTGCTGGCCAGCCCCGCGGTGAGCAGCAGGGCGGCCAGCAGCGTTGGGATTTTCCTCATCAGTACCTCGACGGTTGTCACTGCGTGTGCCGGGCAAGTGTAGTCCACCGTTTCGCACGCTTTGGCAGCACCACCGGAACTGCTTCTGTCTGTGCTCCAACGGTACCACTTGCAAGGCTTCGCCCCCGCCCGCGATCGCCGGGCCAGTCGAGACGAAAGGAAGACGAGATGCGTTTGAATCTGGATTTCGTGTACTACCGCAACTTCACCTTCGATGGGCATTTCCATGTGCGTTGCAGCGGCAACGACCTGCACAAGGTCAAGTCCATTCATTACCTGTTGGAGCGCATTGCAGGCGAAGATGTGGTCCACCTGGATGGCGCTACGGTGGCTTCACAGGTCAGTAGCGGGCAGGTCGCCCACCATGGTTGCCCGGCCATGTTGAGCTGCGAGGCGCTGGCGGGCAGCTACAGGATCAGGCCGCTGGTGACGCTGATGGACAGCGAAATCCTCGCGCTGAACCTGCCCGCCGAAGCGGACGCCACATGGCGCCCAGCACCTCTGGCCATCGACATCAGCCCGGGTGAACTGACCCGGGGCATTCTGGACAGCGTGCCGTTATCGTCCACCTCCACGCGGCGCAAGCGATCGGTGCGGGCCGCGAGCGCATTCCCGTATCGCCCCGAAGGCCAGCGTTACCCCGCGCTGGTGCTGGTGTTCGCCGAAGGAGGCTACGCGCGGCTCATGGCTGACCTGCAGCCCGATGCCAGGTCGGTACTGGCAAGATACTGGCCTGGGCTGCAGCACGTGATCCAGGTGCATCCGTTTCTTGACCATCTAGAACGGGAGGACGCGCGGTTCAAAGTGCTCGCCAATCACTACTGGATCGAGCAGCCCCACAGCATGCTCAACGACACGTTCGTCGCGTTGATCCAGACCCTGGAGGCCCTTGATTACGTCGACGCCACGGCATTCGTGCCGCCTCAGCTCGAACACGGCAACTTGCTGTTGCTCGGTGGGGCCGCTGTGATTGCCACACTGATCACTGGCGGGGCGTATGTCGCCGGCACCGATGCCTACGAAGAAGCCCAGCCCACCCCGGACTTCGAAGCCCTGCAGCGTTACCTGGATGCACCCGATGCCAGGTACCGCGGCCTGAACATTCGCAAAGTCTGGGCGGCTGGCGTGAAGGGCAGAGGTGCACGGGTGCACTTTTCCGATGGTGGCCTGCATGCCAACCATGAAGACTTGCGGGGCAACCCGAAGTTGAACGTGATCCCGCCATCGATCAACAGGGATGCAGACCATGGCACCGCATCGGTCGGTGTGCTGTCGGCGCGTGACAACGGCCTGGGCATGACCGGTATTTGCCATGCGGCAGAGCTGTACCTGTATGACAACCTGGCCATCGATGCGCGCAGTTACTCACAAACGCTGAAAAACCTGCTGGCTTACACCAGAGCTGGAGACATCGTCGCTATCAACCGGCAGACGGCCAACCCCAATGCGCTGGGTACGTTCTTGCCTGCGTTGCATGAAAAGACCTGGTGGGATGTCACCCAGGCGCTGACCGAGCGCGGTGCGGTAGTGCTCAATGCTGCGTGCAACGGCACCTACAAGAGTGATGACAAGGCCGGTACCACACAGGGCTATGGTGTCGACCTTGGTGAGTGGCGCTATTTCAACGACCATGGTGACGCCGACGCGATACTGGTGGGGGCTTGCCATTCCTGGGATGGCAAAGCGCACCAGTACTCCAACTACAACTACCGCTACAGCATGCTCAATGCCTGGGGCGACAGTGTCGCGACGCTGGGTTACGGCGCACTGCAGGACAAGAACGAACACGACCGCGACTACACCAGCAACTATGGCGGCACCTCGAGCGCCACACCCCTGGTCACCGGCGCCCTGGCCTTGATCCAGTCCTACGCCATCGAACAGCATCACCTTTACCTGAACGCCCGGCAGATGCACCTGCTGGTGATGCAGTCGGGCTACAAGGATGCCACGTCAGCCGATACCGGCAGGTTGCCCATGGGCGCCCGACCCAATGTACTGGGCGCCTTGATGCTGCTCGACCGGATCTTGCAGGCCGGCAGTTTTTACCTGCCGGACGATGGTGTGTGCGGCGATGAATGTGCGTCTTAGGGCTTAGACGCGGAACTGATCCATCAACGCCTGCTGCTGATTGGCCAGGCTGTTGAGCGACTGGCTGACCCGCGCCGATTCGTTGGCCTGGCCCGACAGCGATTCGGTGACATCACGTATGGTCGCGACATTGCTGTTGATCTCTTCGGCCACCGCGCTTTGTTCTTCGGCGGCCGAGGCGATCTGCAGGTTCATGTCGGTGATCACGGTCACGGCCTGGCCGATACGTTGCAGCGCGGTAACCGCCTGGCCGACCTGCTCGACGCCGCCCTGGGCCTGGCGGTGGCTGTTGTCCATGGCGCCGACCACCTCGCGGGTGCCGGTTTGCAGTGCCTCGATGACCTGGCGGGTTTCTTCCACCGATTCCTGGGTGCGCTGCGCCAGGTTACGCACTTCATCGGCCACCACCGCGAAACCACGCCCGGCCTCGCCGGCACGGGCGGCTTCGATGGCGGCGTTGAGCGCTAGCAGGTTGGTCTGTTCGGCGATCGAACGGATCACCTCCAGCACCGAGCCGATTTTCTCACTGTTCTGCGCCAGGCCTTCGACTTCGCTCATGGCCTGGCTCATGTTGGCGGCCAGTGTGTCGATGCTGTGGGTGGTGCGGTCGATCACCGCCAGGCCTTCGCGGGTGGCCTGGTCGGCATCGCGCGCCGCCTGGGCAGCCTGGGCGGCGCTGCGGGCGACGTCCTGGGCCGTGGCGCTCATTTCGTGCGAGGCTGTGGCCACCTGGTCGACCTGGCGGTATTGCTGCTCCATGCCGGCGCTGGTTTGCGTGGCAATTGCCGAGGACTGATCGGCGGTGCCGCGGGCTGCCTGCACCGAGCGTTTGACCTCGGCGATGGTCGGCTGCAGTTTGTCCAGGAAGCGGTTGAACCAACCGGCCAGTTCGCCGAGCTCGTCGTGCTTGTCGTAGGTCAGGCGGCGGGTGAGGTCGCCTTCGCCACTGGCGATGTCCTTGAGCATGGCCGCCACCCCGAGGATCGGCCGGGTCACGCCACGGGCCATCAGCCACACCAGCAGCAGGCCGGCAATCGCAGCGCCCAGGCCGAGGCCCAGTTCCAGCAGGGTGCCGCTGGTGTTCAGGGCGTCGAGCTCTTGTTTCAGCGCTTCGGCCGGGCCGGTCAGGGCGTTTTCCGGCACATCCAGCAGCACACCCCATGGCTGGGCGCCGGGGATCGGCTGGAACGCCGCGAGTACCTTGAGGCGTTGCTGGTCGTGGTGGACGCTCAATTTACCCTCGGCCAGCTTACGTACCAGTTCGGCGCCTTTGCCGGTGTCGACCTGGTCGAAACGCTGCGCCAGCTTGCTGGCGTCGGCGCTGTAGCCGGCCAGCAGGCCCACGGGGCTGAGGATGCCGACCGTGGTGCGGCCTTCGTACAGGCTGCGGCTGGCTTCCTGGCTCAGGGCCTGCAGGCTGTTGAGGTTGATGTCGATGGACAGGGTGGCGATCACCTTGCCGTTGACCGCCAGCGGGAAGACGATGCTGGTCATCAGCACGCGCTGGCCGTCGATGTCGTAGAAATAGGGTTCCACCACGCACACCTTGCCGCTGCTGCGCGGGCACACCCACCAGGTGTTGGCGGGCTGGCCGCTGGGGCCGATCTCGGTGTTGGTCATGTCGTGTTCGGGCAGGGCCATGGCGGTCAGCTGGCCGGCCCGCGGTTGCGACCAGTACAGGGCGAAACGCCCGGTCTCGTTGCTGCCAAGCTCGGGCTGGCCGGTGAACAGGCTGTCCTTGCCGTCCAGCGCATTGGGTTCGAACACCAGCGACAGGCCCAGCAACTCGGGGTTGGCCTGCAGGGCTGCACGAACCTGGCGGGTCATGTCTTCACGCAGGTCGTAGGCATCGAGAAAACGCTTTTCCGCCTGCTCACGCAGGAACAGCACCTGGCGGGCGAACCCGGCACCGTACTGGTAGGCATCCATGAACTGGCGGCGAATGTTCAGGGCCTGGACTTCGCCTTGCGACTCGATGCGCGCCCGCGCCGCTTCACTGAGCATCTTCTCGCTGCTGGCTTTGACCAGGTCCGAGCTGTGGTCCATGCGGTAGAGCGAAAGGCCGACGAGCAGTGTGACGATGCTGGCCAGGCACAGGCCGGCAAGCAGGGTGATCTTCCACTGGATGGAAAGTTGTCGCAAAGGCATGGGGCGTCCCTTTTTTGAGGGTAAGGGTTTGGCTTTGGATCTCGGTCGGGGCTCAGCCCCTGCGTTATATCGGCGCTCTGTGGTTTTTCTTTATTCAAACATTCAATTTAAATTTGCCGGCCCGCGTAATACGCCGCCCTCTGGCGCTTTTGACATCTGTGCCCCAGTGCTGCAGAGTGCGCGCTTTTTGTCTGCAGCTACGAGGAAAGCCAAACCATGAATGCAGTGATTGCCGCGGTAGGCATCATGCTGATACTCAGCCTGTCACGGGTGCACGTGGTCATCGCCTTGATCATCGGCGCCTTGGCCGGCGGCCTGGTCGGCGGCCTGGGCATGGAGGGAACGCTCAAGGCCTTCAACGGCGGCCTGGGCGGGGGCGCCACGGTGGCGTTGTCCTATGCCTTGCTCGGCGCCTTTGCCGTGGCCATCGCCAAGTCCGGCCTGGCCCACGCCCTGGCCGACCGTGCGCTGGCGATGATCGACCGCCAGGGGCAGGCCACCGGCGGCAAGGTCAAGTGGCTGCTGATCGGCCTGATGCTGGTGGTGGCGGTGTCGTCGCAGAATATCCTGCCGATTCACATCGCCTTCATCCCGCTGCTGGTGCCGCCGCTGCTGTATGTCCTGACCCGCCTGCGCATCGACCGCCGGCTGATCGCCTGTGTGATCACCTTTGGCTTGATCACGCCCTACATGTTCCTGCCGGTGGGGTTCGGCAACATCTTCCTCAACGAGATCCTGCTGGCCAACGTTGCCCGCGCCGGCATCGATGTGAGCGGTGTCAACGTCACCCATGCCATGGCCATTCCGGCAGCGGGCATGCTGGCCGGCTTGCTGCTGGCGGTGTGCTTCAGCTACCGCAAAAAGCGTGATTATGACCTGGCGCGCATCGAGCAGGTCGAGCAGGTCAGCGTGCAGTACAACCCGCTGACCCTGCTGGTGGCCGGGCTGGCGATCGCCGCGGCGTTCATCGTTCAGCTGTGGCTGGACTCGATGATCATCGGTGCCATGGTCGGCTTCCTGATCTTCTCACTGTCGGGCATCGTGCGCTGGAAAGACACCGACAGCCTGTTCACCGAAGGCATGAAGATGATGGCCATGATCGGGTTCATCATGATCGCCGCTTCGGGTTTCGCCGAGGTGCTCAAAGCCACTGGCGAGGTCCAAGGCCTGGTGGAAACCTCGGCGCAATGGATCGACCACAGCAAGGGCGTTGGTGCCTTGCTGATGCTGCTGGTGGGGTTGTTGGTGACCATGGGCATCGGTTCGTCGTTCTCGACGGTGCCGATTCTGGCGGCGATCTTCGTGCCGCTGTGCGTGCAACTGGGCTTCGACCCCTTGGCCACCGTGTGCATCGTCGGCACCGCCGGTGCCCTGGGCGATGCAGGCTCGCCGGCATCGGACTCGACCCTGGGGCCAACCTCGGGGCTCAACGTCGATGGCCAGCATCACCACATCTGGGACACCGTGGTACCGACCTTCCTGCACTACAACCTGCCACTGCTGGCGTTTGGCTGGTTGGCGGCGATGACGCTCTAGGCCATCAGCCCTTGTCGGGCGGTGGGGAAATGCTGTTGAGGACGGTGCTGCCGTCCTTGCTGCGGGTCAGGTACACCGGCAGCACCTTGGGCAGGTTGTCCACCAGGCGCCCGACTTCACGGGTGTTGTAGATGCCGCTGATGCGGATGCGGCCGGTGCTGGCATCGGCCAGCAGCAGGGGCGCATCGAGGTAGCGGTTGATCACCGGCAGTGCCTGTTCGAGGCTGAGGTTGTCGAGCACCAGCTGGCCGCGGCGCCAGGCCAGGCTGTTGCCGTGGTCTTCGTTCTGGGCCAGCTGCGGTTCGAAGTCGCCGGTACGATAGCTGGCCTGCATGCCGGGGCCCAGGCGGTAGCCGCCGGTGCTGCCGTCGCTGCTGACCAGCACCGACCCCTGCACCAGGGTGACCTTGACCTGGTCCTGATACTTCCACACGTTGAATTGGGTGCCGGTGACCCGGGTCTGGCCTTGGCCGGCTCGGACGATGAACGGGTGGCTGCTGTCATGCTGCACCTTGAAGAACGCTTCGCCTCGCGTGAGCGTGACCTGGCGCTGGTCCCTGAAGTTGAAGTAGGTCAGTTCGGTATTGAGGTTGAGCTCCACCGTGCTGCCGTCGCTCAGCTGGACCGTCCGTGCCTGGCTGCCTGCTTCTACGTGCTGGTAGTGGTTGGGTAGCCAGCCTTGCATCCAGCCGATCCAGCCCGCCAGGGGCAAAACCAGCAGGGCGACGGCTGCCGCCGAGGCCATTGGCCGCCAATGATGGCGCCGCCTCGCCACCTGACGCGGCGGCGGGTTGAAGTCGACGACCGTGGCGTTGCGCGGCAAAAGGTCGGCGGTGAACCAGATCTCCAGCATCGCCTTGTATTCGTCGTGGTGGCGCGGGTCCGCTGCCAACCAGCGGGCGAAGGCCTCGCGCTCGGCCGGGGTGCAATCGTCGGCGTGCAGGCGCATGCACCACTGCGCGGCGGCGTCGGTGATGGCATCGTCAGGGCTGGGATTGAGGCGGTCTTGGTTCATTGCGGCTCCGGGTTTTGCGCATTCTACTCCTGCCAGGGGGCTCCCGAGAACCGAGGTAATGGCGAATGACTATCAGTTGTGTGTGTTTTTCATCGGGTTCACCCGTGTTTTTCAGCGTTTGAGAACCTTTCCCGGTCACCTGCGGGTTTCCCAGGCTATTTCCATAGCCCCCTAATGAAAGCTTTGACATTTGCTGCCTAGGCAGTAATATTTTTACACAATTGTCCGAGCTGCTGCCGATGTCCCATTTCACCCCGCAAAACTTCCAGTCCTGCGCCATCGGCATGCTGTTGGGCCGTGCGGCCATCCTGAAGGACCGCATTCTCGACTGGCACCTCGAATCAGAAGGCGTCACCGCCGCGCAGTTCAAGGTGTTGATCATCGTCACCCAGTACCAGGTGGATACGCCGGCCGAGGTCTGCCGCTATCTGGGCCTGGACAGCGGCTCGATGACCCGCATGCTCGACCGCCTCGAGCACAAGGGCCTGATCTTGCGCAACCGCTGCGCTGACGACCGTCGCCAGGTACGCCTGGCCCTGACCGCCGAAGGCCAACGCCTGGCCGACCGCTTGCCAGAGATCGGCGCGGCGGCGATGAACGAACTGGTCGGCGTACTGCAGCCTGACGAACTCAAGACCCTTGAAGGCCTGCTGGCCAAGGTCCTGCTCGGTGCCGGCGACCCTCTGACGATCCGCCGCTTCGGCGATCGTTGATCCCTGTTACATATTCCAAGGTATTGTCATGGCCAATAACGCAGACAACTCAACTCCCTCCGCTGCACCTGAACCGTCGCGCAAGCGCAAAGTCTGGCTGCTTGGCCTGTTGCTGGTGGTGCTGCTCGCCGGCGCTGGCGCCTGGGCCTGGTACAGCCTGATCGGGCGCTGGCACGAAAGCACCGACGACGCCTACGTCAACGGCAACGTTGTGGAGATCACCCCGCTGGTCACCGGCACCGTTACCAGCATTGGCGCCGATGACGGCGACCTGGTGCACGCCGGCCAGGTGCTGCTGCAGTTCGATCCCGCCGACAGCGAGGTGGCCCTGCAGTCTGCCGAAGCCAAGCTGGCCCGCACGGTGCGAGAGGTCCGTGGCCTGTACAGCAACGTCGATTCCCTCAAGGCCCAGCTGCAGACCCGCCAGGCCGAACTGCAGAAGGCCCAGCAGAACTACAACCGACGCAAGGTGCTGGCCGACAGCGGCGCGATTGCCGCAGAAGAAATCTCCCACGCCCGGGACGACCTGACCGTGGCCCAGGCCGCCGTCAACAGCGCCCGTCAGCAGCTCAATACCAGTACGGCGCTGGTGGACGACACGGTGGTGTCTTCGCACCCCGAGGTCATGGCCGCCGCCGCCGATCTGCGCCAGGCATACCTGGACCACGCACGCACCACGCTGGTGGCGCCAGTCACCGGTTACGTTGCCAAACGTACCGTGCAGCTCGGCCAGCGTTTGCAGCCGGGCACCGCGACCATGGCAGTCATCCCCCTGGACGAGGTGTGGATCGACGCCAACTTCAAGGAAACCCAGCTGCGCGACATGCGTATCGGCCAACCCGTGGAAATCAGCGCTGACCTGTACGGCAGCGACGTCAAGTACAGCGGCACGGTCGACAGCCTGGGCGCCGGTACCGGCAGCGCCTTCGCCTTGCTGCCGGCACAGAACGCCACCGGCAACTGGATCAAGATCGTCCAGCGTGTGCCGGTGCGCATCCACCTCAGCCCGGACCAGCTCAAGGACCACCCGCTGCGCATCGGCCTGTCCACCGTGGTCGAGGTCGACCTGCACGACCAGAGTGGCCCGGCCCTGGCCCAGCAGCCGCCGCAGCAGGCCAGCTACACCACCCAGGTGTACGACCGTCAGTTGGTCGAAGCTGACCGTCTGATCGCTCGGCTGATCCACGACAACAGTGCCCCTGGCAAGACGGCGCAACGATGAGCAACAACGCTGCGGCGCAGTTCACCCCGCCGAGCCTGCTGCTGACCACCATAGGCCTGTCGCTGGCGACGTTCATGCAGGTGCTCGACACCACCATCGCCAACGTCGCCTTGCCGACCATTTCCGGCAACCTGGGGGTGAGTTCCGAGCAGGGCACCTGGGTGATCACCTCGTTCGCGGTGAGCAATGCCATCGCGTTGCCGTTGACCGGCTGGCTCAGCCGGCGTTTCGGTGAGGTCAAACTGTTTATCTGGGCCACGCTGCTGTTCGTACTGGCGTCCTTCCTGTGCGGTATCTCGCAGTCGATGCCGGAGCTGGTGGGCTTTCGTGTGCTGCAAGGTGTGGTGGCCGGGCCGCTTTACCCGATGACCCAAACCCTGCTGATCGCTGTCTACCCGCCGGCCAAGCGGGGGATGGCGCTGGCGTTGCTGGCGATGGTCACGGTGGTGGCACCGATTGCCGGGCCGATTTTGGGCGGTTGGATCACTGACAGTTACAGCTGGCCGTGGATCTTCTTCATCAACGTGCCCATCGGCCTGTTCGCGGCCGCAGTGGTGCGTCAGCAGATGCGCGCACGGCCGGTGGTCACCAGCCGCCAGCCGATGGACTACATCGGCCTGCTGACCTTGATCGTGGGGGTGGGCGCATTGCAGGTGGTGCTCGACAAGGGCAATGACCTGGACTGGTTCGAGTCGTCGTTCATCATCATCGGCAGCCTGATCTCGGTCGTGTTCCTGGCGATCTTCATCATCTGGGAGCTGACCGACCGCCATCCTGTGGTCAACTTGCGGCTGTTCGCGCACCGTAATTTCCGTATCGGTACCATTGTGCTGGTGGGAGGCTACGCAGGCTTTTTCGGCATCAACCTGATCCTGCCGCAATGGTTGCAGACGCAGATGGGCTACACCGCCACCTGGGCAGGCCTTGCGGTGGCACCGATCGGCCTGCTGCCGGTGATCATGTCGCCGTTCGTGGGCAAGTACGCGCAGCGGTTTGACTTGCGGGTGCTGGCGGGGTTGGCGTTCTTGGCCATCGGCGCCAGCTGTTTCATGCGTGCAGGCTTCACCAATGAGGTGGATTTCCAGCACATTGCCCTGGTGCAACTGTTCATGGGGATCGGTGTAGCGCTGTTCTTCATGCCGACCCTGAGCATCCTGCTGTCGGACCTGCCGCCGCACCAGATCGCCGACGGGTCTGGCCTGGCGACGTTCCTGCGTACATTGGGCGGCAGCTTTGCGGCGTCGTTGACCACCTGGATCTGGATCCGCCGGGCGGACCAGCATCATGCCTACCTGAGCGAGAACATCAGCCAGTTCGACCCGGCGACGCGGCACACGCTGGAGCAGCTGGGCGGGGCAAGCCCGCAAAGCTATGCGCAGCTGGAGCAGATACTCAACGGGCAGGCCTACATGATGTCGACGGTGGACTACTTCACCTTGATGGGCTGGGTATTCGCCGGCCTGATCCTGTTGGTGTGGTTCGCCAAGCCACCGTTCGCTGCCAAGGCCGGGCCGGCGTCGGCAGGGCATTGAGGCCCGGGCAGGGGCCCCCGGCGTATGGCGAACAATGAAGCGCTGTACGCCACGAACGCCTCAGATCGAGCGCTGCCTGGGCAGTGCTCGATCTGGAGGGTGCTAGAGCGATCAAGGCATGCCTTTGGTTTACTGCAAGTGCGCCTTCAACTCCCCAGCCGCCTGGCGCATCGCTGCCTTCACCGCAGGCACCTCGCTCAGCGGGTTCAGCAACCCGTAGTCGTGAATCATGCCGTTGTAGCGCACCGAAGTAACCGTCACCCCGGCCGCATCCAGTTTGCGTGCATACGCCTCACCTTCATCACGCAGCACATCGAACTGCGCCGTCTGCACCAGCGCTGGCGGCAACCCTTTGAGCTGCTCGCTGCTGGCCCGTAGCGGCGAGGCGTAGATCTGCTCGCGGGCCTTGGCGTCGGTGGTGTAGTTGTCCCAGAACCACTTCATCATCCCTGTGGTGAGGAAGTGGCCTTCGGCAAACTGTTTATAGGAAGCCGTCTCGAAGCTGGCATCGGTCACTGGCCACAACAGCAACTGGAAGCGCAACTGGGGCGTGCCGGCCTCTTTGGCCTTGAGCGCGACCACCGCCGCCATGTTGCCACCGACACTGTTGCCGGCCACGGCCAGGCGCTTGCCGTCCACACCCAGCGCTTTGCCATGCTCGGCCACCCAGCGGGTCGCGGCGTAGGCCTGGTTGATCGCAGTGGGGTAGTGCGCCTCTGGGGAGGGGGTGTAATCCACATAGACGGCCACTGCGCCAGAACCCACCACCAGATCGCGAATCAGCCGCTGGTGGGTCGGGAAGTCACCCAGCACCCAGCCGCCGCCATGGAAGAACATGAACACCGGCAACTCACCTTTGACGTTGGCCGGGCGCACGATCTGCAGCTTGATCGCCTCACCGTTGACCTTGATGGTACGTGCTGTCACTTCGATGCCAGACAGGTCCACCTTCACCGACGCCTGGGCACCGGTCAGCACGGCGCGGGCATCTTTAGGGCTGAGTTGTTCGAGCGGCTTGCCACCGCCTTTTTCCAAGGCTTCAAGGAAAGCCTGGGTGTGCTGCTCGACGCCTGGGCTACCTGCTGCCAGTGCACTGGTTGCAGACAAGGCCAGCAGGCCGGCACTGAGGGTATTGTGGACAATGTTCATGGGCGAATCCTTTTCTGGGCACGGGTTGTGGGTGGGCGTATCGCCTGGCCTTGGCGGCCATCGCTGCGACCTGTGCGTAGAGTAGGCAGATGCAATGATGGGAAAAAGCCGCTATAAAGCGTTTGACTGTCACCAAGAGCGAGACAATGAACCCGTACGAAGACATGCGCATTTTTGCCCAGGTCATGGAGGCCGGCAGTTTTACCGCCGCCGCCGACCGCCTGGGCATGTCCAAGCAGTCGGTCAGCCGGCGCCTGATGCAGCTCGAAGAGCGCCTGGGCGTACGCCTGCTCAACCGCTCCACCCGGCGCCTGGATGCCACCCCGCTGGGCCAGCATTACTACCAGTCGGCCTTGCGCTTGCTGGGTGAGGTGCAGCAGGTGGAGCACGACATCAGCGGCCAGGCCCAGGCCTTGCGCGGCACCCTGCGCTTGAGCGCGCCGTTGTCGTTCGCCATGGCGCACCTGGGGTGCCTGTTGACCGAGTTCCTGCGCTTGCACCCACAGGTGAATGTGGAGGTGGACCTGAGCGATCGGCCCGTGGACCTGATCGGCGAGGGTTATGATTTGGCCTTGCGTATCGGTGCACTGGAGGATTCCAGCCTGATCGCGCGGCGCATTGCCGATGTCGAGCGGGTGTATTGCGCCAGCCCTGCGTATCTTCAGGTGCGGGGCGCGCCGCAGCGGCCCGAGCTGCTGGCCGAGCATGACTGCCTGCCCTATGGCCATTCACGGCAAGTGCAATGGCAGTTCACCCAAGGGGGCAGGGCTCAGGCAATCGCAGTGGCCGGCCGCATGCGCGCCAATAACGGTGAGTTGCTCAGGGACGCGGCGATTGCCGCGATGGGGGTGACTTACCTGCCGACCTTCATCGTGGGGCAGGCGTTGGCGGACGGGCGCCTGGTGAGGGTGCTGGAAGACTGGACGCCGCCGGCGTTGCAATTGTCGGCGGTGTATCCGCAGCATCGGCAGGTGGCCAGGCCGGTGCAGGGGTTCGTCGAGTTCTTGCGCGAGCGGCTGGCGCAGCTTTAGCCGTTGTGGGGTCAGCCGCCAATTTTGCTGCTCATGCGCTCGCCGCGACGCGCTATGCTTGGCCCATGAGCACAGCACCTGCCTTACGCCAACCTTGCCCACCTGGCGCCTGTGACTGCGGCCGCGAGCACTTGGCCGCGCAGCCGCCTGCGGCCCAGCGCATCCTCTTGCTCACCCGCCAGGAGGAGAAGCGCCTGATTGAGCGGCTGGAAAACCTCAAGGACCTCGATGACCTGCAGCGCTTGCAGGCCAGGATGTACGAGAACCTGGGCATCCGGGTTCACATCGCTCCCGGTTACAACGAGGTGCGGACCATGCGCGGAATCGTCATCGAACTCGACGACCAGCCTGGCTTGTGCCGCAAGACCCGCCAGTCGATTCCGGCGGCCATCCGGCGAGGGTTGGAGCGCAACCCGCAGGTGGCTTACCGCTTGCTGGACACCCATGACTTGCTCAGGGATGCCTGAGGCCCAGATGTTGTCATGCCAATCGCTAATTTTCGGGAAGCTTCCTACGTCTACCAGAGAGCCGCCCTACGCCAGGTGCGTAGCGGCATCCATCACTCAAGGAGACAGGCAATGACTTCCGTTTTCGACCGCGACGATATCCAGTTCCAGGTAGTGGTCAACCACGAAGAGCAATATTCCATCTGGCCCGATTACAAGGCGATCCCCAACGGCTGGCGCGCTGTGGGCAAGAGCGGGCTGAAAAAGGACTGCCTGGCCTACATCGATGAAGTGTGGACCGATATGCGCCCGCTGAGCCTGCGTCAGAAGATGGCTGACGCTGCCGCACAGTGACCGCGCTCAACCTGCTGTGCCTGCCTTATTCCGGGGCCAGTGCCATGGTCTTCATCCGTTGGCGGCGCAAGTTGCCCGCCTGGCTGCAGGTACGCCCGGTCGAATTACCTGGGCGCGGCGCACGCATGGGCGAGCCGTTGCACACCGACATGCAGGCCTTGGCCCAGCAGTTGGCGGCCGAGCAGCGCCTGGCCGCTGCCGCACCTTATGCGTTGCTCGGCCATAGCCTGGGGGCGCTGCTGGCCTTTGAGCTGGCCCACGAGCTGCAGGCGCTGGGCTGCCCGCCACCGGTGGCTCTGTTCGCCTGCGGTACAGCGGCGCCGACCCGGCGTGAAGACTACGACGGCAAGAACTGGCGCGACCCCAAGAGCGATGACGAGCTGCGCAACGAACTGCGGGCGCTCAATGGCACGCCGGAGGAGGTGCTGGCCAACGCTGAGCTGATGAGCCTGACGTTACCGATCCTGCGTGCCGATTTTCTGCTCTGCGGCCGTTACCGTTACCGCTCGAGGCCTCTGCTGGCGTGCCCGCTGCATGTGCTGGGTGGGCAAGACGACCGCGCCAGTGAAGCGCAGCTGCGCGCCTGGGGCCAGGAAACCCAGGGTGCGTTCACCTTGCAGATGTTTGCGGGCAGCCACTTCTTCATCCATGAGCAGGAGGACCGCGTGCTCACGGCGCTGACTGCAGCATTGGCGCCGCATCGGCTCTGCGCCTGATTGACGTTGCCGCTTGCCTGGGGGAGGCTAGGTGTTTTCCCAGGCAAGAGGCAGACAATGCTGATCGATCCCCACAAGGCCACGCTGCTGGTCGTCGACATCCAGGAAAAGCTCATCGGCGCCATGAGCGATGCCGAGGGCACCCGCGCCCGGGCCCGCTGGCTGCTGGCAGCCTGCACCGATCTCGCGCTGCCGATCGTCATCAGCGAACAGTACCCCAAAGGCCTGGGGCATACCCTGCCCGAACTTCTTGCAGCCGCCCCTGCGGCTGAAGTCGTGGAAAAGACCCATTTTTCCTGCGTTGCCGCCCAGTGCCTGCCAGCCAGCCTGTTGGCGCGAGAGCAAGTGATCGTGTGCGGCATGGAAACCCACGTCTGCGTGCTGCAGAGCGTGCTCGGCCTGTTGGCTCTGGGCAAGCAGGTGTTCCTGGTCGAAGATGCCTGCGACAGCCGTACCCTGGCCAACAAGGCTGCAGGGCTGGCGCGGATGCGCCAGGCCGGTGCGCAGGTAGTCACCCGCGAAATGGTGCTGTTCGAACTCATGGGCAACGCCAGCCATCCGCAGTTTCGCCACATCAGCAAGACCTACCTGGTCGGGGAGCAACCCTGAACGGCCGGCTGTTGGCGGCCGGGTTGATGGCCCTGGCGCTGCTGCAGGGCTGCGCCGGGCGTCGCGAGGAGGAGCCCGAGGCCGACCCCGCCAAGGTGCGTGCCCAGCTGCTGCGCTTGTTGCCGGCCCAGGCCAAGGACCGCGAGGGTTGGGCCAAGGATATCCAGGTGGCGTTCGAAGCCCAGCGCATCGCGCCGAGCAAGAGCAACCTGTGTGCGGTGCTGGCAGTGACCGAACAGGAATCGACGTTCAACGCCGACCCGCAGGTCCCCAACCTTGGGCGCATTGCGCGTGCCGAGGTCGACCGACGCGCCGCGAGCCTGCATATCCCGCGGTTGCTGGTGGACGGTGCACTGAATACGGCTTCCGGCAATGGCCAGACTTATCAGCAGCGGCTGCTCGCCGTGCGCAGTGAGAAACAACTGAGTGCGCTGTACGACGAGTTCATCACCGGTTTACCGCTGGGCCGGACCTTGCTGGGTGGGCTGAACCCGGTGCACACCGGCGGGCCGATGCAGGTCAGCGTCGAGTTTGCCGAGCAGCACGCCAAGGACTACCCCTACACCTACGACGGCACCATTCGCCAAGAAGTCTTCAGCCGTCGTGGCGGCATGTATTTCGGCATCGGGCATCTGCTGGGTTACCCCGCGCACTACGAGCGCCAGCTCTATCGCTTCGCCGATTTCAACGCCGGCTGGTACGCCAGCCGCAATGCCGCGTTTCAGGCAGCCCTGAGCAAGGTGACCGGTGTGCCCCTGGCCCTGGATGGCGACCTGATCGCCCCCGGCGCGATCATGCCAGGCAATACCGAGCAGGCAGCGCGCAAGCTGAGTGTGAAGCTGGGGCTGCGTCACCCGCAGATCCGCAGCCAGCTGGAGCTGGGCGACAGCCTGGCCTTCGAAGACAGCAAACTGTACAGCGGAGTGTTCGCCCTGGCTGACGCGGCCGCCGGCAAGCCGGTGCCGCGCGCCAGGTTGCCGGGGATCCAGCTGAAAAGCCCGAAGATCACCCGCAAGCTGACCACGGCGTGGTTTGCGGGGAGGGTGGATGAGCGTTACCAGCGGTGCATGAAACGCTAGGGCGGCCTGCCGTGGCCCAATCGCCGGCAAACCGGGGATTGGGCCATGGCGCAGGCTGTATCACCCTTTGCTCAAAGCTCCGACCACCTGATCGATGCTGGTCTTGAGCCCGGTCACGGCGTCTTGCGGGTCACTTTCGACCACCAGCAGGGTGGCCCCCGAGGCCTTGATCACCTCGGCCACTGCCGCATCCGGCTGCCGATGATCGAGCACCAGTGCCACGTCCTGGCCCTTGAGGTTCTCGCCCAGTGCCTTGAGCATGGCTTCATCCCACTTGCCGTCGGCCGGCAGTGGCTGTTCCACCACATCCAGGTTCATACCGCTGGCCAGATACCCCAAACGCTCGGACAGGCTGACCACGCTGAGGTTGTCGAGCTCGGCAAGCTTGGTCTGGCTGCTGGCGGTCAATTCCAGCAACTGGCGCTTGAGCGCTGCCAGGTTGCCCTGGATCTTCGCTTTGTCGGCGGGCGCCAGGCGCTCCAGGTCGTTGGCCAGCACGTCGGCCATGCGCCCCAGGTTGGTCGGGTTCAGCCAGGGGTAGGCGTTGTAGGCGTCGTCGCCAGTGACCGCGATGCCCGGCAGGGCGCCGTCCACCGGGCGCGCAGCATCGATTTCGACGATGCGGATATTGCTCCGCCGGGCCATTGGATACAGCGGGTCGTCGCGCCAGATCGAGCGCACGCCGATCACCGCATCGGCCTGTTGCGCGGCTTTGGCAAGGCTGGCGCCACCACGGCTGCTGAAGTACGAGGGCTGCCGGCTGGCTGGCAGGTTGGCCGGCGCGGCGCGCTTGAGCTGCACGGCAGTGCCGTCGAGCAAGGCAGCGGCCAGGCTGTGGGTCACCGGCAGGGTGGTCAGCACCTCGGTGGCGAGGGCGAGCGAGGGCAGGCCGGTGAGGGCCAGCGCCAGGGTGAGCGGTTTCAGGTTCATGCCGGGTTTCCTTGCAGGCGTGGGACGAGGGCGCGGGCCAGGGCCGCGAGGGCGAAGCAGATGCCGGCAACCAGAATGATCGCGGCACCCGATGGTACCGGCAGGTCGAAGACGATCGGCAACAGGATGCCCAGCAGGGTGCTCAGGGTGGCGATCAGTACCGAGATGAAGAAAAAGCCTTTGAGCGACTGGCTGACCAGGCGCGCGGCAGCGGCGGGGATCACCAGCAGGGCACCGACCAGGATCGCCCCGATCACCTTCACCGACGCCACCGTTACCAGCGTCACCAACACCACGAACAGGTAGTCCAGGGTCTTCACGGCCACCCCGCGTACGGCGGCCAGCTGTGGGTTGAAGCTGGCCAGCATGATGCGGTTGTACAGTGGCAGGGCCAGCGCCAGCACCAGGGCAGCGACGACGCCCAGCACCACCAGGTCCTGCGCGCTGACCGTCAGCACCGAGCCGAACAGCACGTTTTCGAGGATGTGCACGTTGATCTTGCCGGCCAGCATCAGCAGCAGGCTTGCCCCCAGTGCCAGCGACACCGAAAGGAACACGCCGATCAGCGTGTCCGGCGACAGCCCGGTGCGGTTGCGCAGGAAGTTGAGCAGGATGCCGAACAGCAGGCAGTAGCCGAACAGGCTGCCGTAAGGCCCGGTGTAGGGTTCGCCGAGCAGGATGCCGATGGCCACCCCGGTCAGGGCCGCATGCCCGACGGCTTCGGAGAAGAAGGCAAAGCGCTTGACCACCACCAGGGTGCCCAGGCCGCCCAGTACCGGGCCGATCATCAGGCCGGCGAGCAGTGCGTTGATCACGAAACCGTAGGCCAGTGCCTCGGGCAGGTAGCCAGCGCCGGCCCATTCCTGGACCAGTTGGCGGAATGCTTCATAGCTCATCAGGTGCGGCTCTCGCTGCGCGGGTGGACGGAGAACAGGCTCAGCAGGCGTTCCGGGGTGAGGGCTTGAGCAGGTGGAGCGTCGAACAGCACCTGGCGGCTCAGCCCGGTGACCCGGTCGGCCAGGCGCAGCACCGCTTGCAGGTCGTGTTCGATCCACAGCACGGTGGTGCCAGCCTGGCGCCAGCTCTGCAGCAACTGCTCGAACACCTGGATGCCGGCTTCATCGAGCGCTGACATGGGTTCGTCGAGCACCAGCAACTGGGGCTCGGGGATCAGGCCCTGGGCCAGCAGCACGCGCTGGCGTTCGCCACCCGACAAGGCGCCCATGCGCCGCTTGCGTTTGTCGAGCATGCCGACCTGCGCCAGCGCTGTGTCGATGGCCGGTTGCACGCGGCGCGAAAGGCCGAGAAAGGCCGGGCGGCGCTGACACATCGCGGCCATGAAGTCGTCCACGGTCATCGGCAGGCCGCGGTCGAACTCCAGTGCCTGGGGTACGTACCCGATCACCTGCCGCTCGCCCGGCCAGTGCAGGGTCAGTTGGCCCTGGTGGGGCATCTGCCCGAGCAGTGTCTTGATCAGCGAGCTTTTACCACCGCCGTTGGGCCCGACGATGGCATGCACGCTGCCAGCGGCGACGCTGAACTCGACCTGCTCAAGGATGCGCGTGCGTCCAAGCGTCAGGTCGATGCCTGCGAACTCGATGCCCGGCCCGCCACGCCCCATCAGATTAGCGGCCGCAGTCATGCGCGGTTCTCCTCGATGGCGCGGACTACGGTGTCGAGGTTGCGCTTCATTTCCACTTCGTACTTGTCCTTGGTGTATTCGCCATAGGAAATGTGCGTCAGCGGATACAGGCGCACCCCGGACTCACGCTGGATGGTCTCGACATAAGCCGATGGGAAGTCCATCTCCGAGAAGATCACCTTGACGTCCAGCGCCTTGAGCTGGTCGATGGTTTTCTTCAGCTGTGCCGGGCTCGGCTCGATGCCGTGGGCTGGCTCGACCACTGCCGTGACCTCCAGGCCGAAGTCGCGCACCAGGTAGTCGTAGGCGGCATGGATGGTGGCCACACGGAAGTTGGCGCCAGGCGCCTCGGTGATCTTGGCCAGCGCTTCGGCGCGCAAACCGCGCAGGCGTTTGGCGTAGGCGCGGGCGTTCTGGGTGTAGAACCTGGCGTTGTCCGGGTCGAGCTTGCCCAGTTCACGGGCGATGTTGTTGACCTGGGCAATGGTGGTGCTGATGGAGAGGAAGGTGTGTGGGTTGACCACTTTGCCGGCACCGCGGGCGGCGATGCCGGTGGCCGCCAGCAGCGGCACGTTCTGGTTGGCTTCGATGGTCTTGATGTCGGGCTTTTCACTGGCGGCGATCATGCGGTCGGCGAAATCGTCATGGCCGACGCCGTTGAGCACCACCACGTCCAGCGTGCCGATCCGCTTGATGTCCTCGGCACGCGGCTCGTAGGCATGTGGGTTGAAGCCTGCGGGAATCAGCGGTACCACTTCGGCCTTGTCGCCGACGATATTGCTCACATAGCTGTAGTAAGGGTGCAGGGTAATGCCAATGCGCAGCGGCTTGCCGGCGTCGGCCAGGGCCAGGGCCGGTAACGCGAGGGCCAGGAGCAGGGTGAGGGCGGAGCGCAACATGGGGAATTCCTTGGGTTCAGTGACGGTGTTCGCGGGTGACCCCGGCGTCGTAATGGCTGACCACTTGCTGCCAGCCCGCGGCCGTCAGGGTTGCCTGGCCAAGGTCTTGTGGCACCACGGTGGTGCTGTCGCGGTGCAGCCAGACGTCAGGCTGGCCGCTGTGCTCGTGCGCCACGATCAGCAAAAAACTGCCGGCGACCTCTGGGGCCTGGCTGCGACCGAGGTAGGCACCAGCCTCCAGCCACTGCCATTGGTGGCTGCCACGGCTCTGGCTGCCGGCATCTACCACAAAGGGTGGCAAGCCTTCCTCGGCCAACGACGCCACAATGGGTTGGGCGGCGGTTTCTTCGCGCAGCAACTGGATCTCGTCGTAGGCCACGCGAAGGTCGGTGTAGATGCCTTGCTCGGCGGGCGTCAGGTCGCGGCGGGCGTCGATCTGGTGGCTGGCGATGGCCTGCTCGTCTTCGCGTTCACCGCGCAGCAGCACCACGCCGGCCGCGACGATGACGATCAGCAGGCTGACCAGCAGCACGTAGAGGGTTTCGTGCCCGGCGCCGGCGGGGCGCACCACGTGGGTGCGGCTCAGGGTTGGGCCGCTCATGGTTGCGCGATGTCGGCGTGGTCGACTTCCACCACGTGGCCGGGGCCGGCATCGAACAGCACGTAGAACTCGCCGTCGGGGCGCTTGAAGGTCAGCGTCGAGTCATCGCCGAGCTTGCCGCCGACCAGTACTTGCTCGTCGTAGCCGATCACGTCCAGGGTCACGCCCGGCGCGCCGCTGCCGTCCGAGAAACCACCGGTGCACTTGACCTGGCCGCCATCGACCTCTTCGCATTCGCACATCGGGTTGTGTGCCAGGGCCGGGCCGGCGGCCAGCACCAGCAGGGGCAGGGCGAGCCTGCGGATCATGCGCTTCATTTCTTGCCTCCTTGTTTTTCGAGCCAGGCCACGGTGGCTGGCGAAGCCTTGCTCAGCGGTACCGATGCCTGGTGCATGCTGCCGTCCCAGCCTTCGACGGTGATCCAGATCTGCGCGTCTGGCTTGGTGCGCTCAGGGATCGGCAGGTTGGTCACCATGCGGTAGGGCGCGCCGAAGAAGATGCTGCCGGCGGCGCGCAGGCTGCGAGGTTTGCCGACGCGCAGGTACACGGCTTTGACGTCGTCGATGCAGGCTTTGCAAAGGGCGGCGTTGAAGCTCTTGAAGTAGCCCGCCGGGCCGTCGGCGCGGGGGGCTTCGCTGCGCAGCTCGGCCAGGTCCAGCGTGTAAGGGCCGACCTGGATATCGCTGACCTGGTTCACGCCCAGCCCGGCGTCACCGCGAAACAGCTTGGCGTCGGCGAAATACTTGGGCATGAAGCCCAGCGGGATGAGGATCAGCAGAATGTTCAAGTGAAAGCGCCACTTCAGCCACCATTGCTTGAATGGGCGAGTGGGCAGGGCCTGGGCCTGGCTCATGGGCGGATCTCCACAGGGGTGTCGCTGGCGGTGGCGCGGGGCCGGGGCGCACGCTCGCTGCGCTTGAGGGCGGCGGCGGTTGCCTGGGCGGTACGCTTGGTCCAGATCAGCAGGCCGCTGAATACCATCAGGGTCAGCAGCAGGCCGAAGAAGAACCAGATCAGCTTGACCGGCAGGCCGCCGAAGTCGCCGGTGTGCAGTGGGCGCATGGATTCGGTGACGAACTCCAGGGCGGAGCGGTCGCTGATCAGGAACTGGCTGTCGACCTTGCGCGTGTAGGGGTTGACGTTGGCAGTCTGGAACATCAGCGGGTACCAGCCCGGGCCATTGAGGATGATATGGCTGTAGGCCGTGGCGGGCAGCGAGATGGCGTTGATTTCCAGGCCAGGGATGGCCAGGCCGGCGATGCGCGCCGCTTCGTCCAGGTCGATCCGCGGGGCAGGGCTGCCATCGGCGGTTTGCGGGACATCTTCCCGGGCGATCACCGGGGTGATCGGTTGGCTGGAGATGGTGATGTGGTTGTCGAACAGGATCGCCTGGATCAGGAACCAGGTGCCGGTGATGGCAATGACCGCGATGAACCAGATCGACCAGACCCCGGCCAGGCGATGCAGGTCGCCCCAGAAGATGCGCGAGCCATGGCCGGTGCGCACGGGCTTGAAGAAGCCTCTCCAGAATTTCTTGTACACCACCAGGCCAGTCACCAGCGACGCGAGCATCGGCAGGCCCAGCAGCGAAACCAGGTACCAGCCCCAGCTGAAACCATTGGTGAAGGGCACCAGCCACCAGCCGTGCAGGGCACGGGTGAACGCTTCGAAGTTGAAGTCAGGGACCTTGCCCTGGATGGCCCCGGTGTAGGGGTTGACGTACAGCGTCGGGCTGCTGCCGTCGGGCAGGGTCACCCCGGCGTTCAGGGCGAAGTGCGAACCGTCTGGCTGCCTCAGTGTGCGCACCACCATATCCGGTTCGGCCTTGTGCAGGGCGTCCAGCACCTGCTGGAAGCTCAGGCGTTCGGCGCTGTCGTCAGGCTTGCTGGCGCGCACATCGGGGTTGGCCAGCCAGACGATTTCCTGGCTGACCACGGCAAGCATGCCGGTGAAGCAGACGATCAGCACGAAGAACCAGATCGGTAGGGCGAGCCAGCTGTGGACCAGGAACCACAGCTTGGACTTGGATTTTTTGCTTGATTTGGCCATGGGTCGGTCTTCTGAAAATGAGGGTCGAGCATAAGCCCAACCACAAGGGCTGCATCTATAAAGACGAATGAGAATGGAAATCCTGCCTATTTAAATGCAAGCAAATGTTTCAGAAAAGCAAAAGCCGACAGGGCGCGGGGCGCCGTGTCGGCTTGCGGGCCTTGAAGGATCAGGCGCTGGTGAGGGCGACCGACGGTTGCGCTCTGTCATGTCGGCGCGCGAGGTCCTGGTACAGCGCCTGGCCGATTTCGGCGGCGCGCGACGGCAGTACCGACAGCAGGGTGTCGCTCAGGCCATGGCTGCCCTCGCAGAAACCTTGCAGGTACACCGAAGCTTCAAGGTCCGGGCTGGACAGTACCCGGTAGTTGCGATCGACGTTGAAGTCCTCGAGGTAACCGGCCAGCGGCGCCAGCAGGTCGCGATGCGAGCGGCGCTCGTAGCCGGTTGCCAGAATGACCGCATCGTAACGGTGGGTCTGATGCTGGTCGGTGGCCAGGTCGCGCAGGGTGAGTTCGATGCCGTGGCGGGTGGCGACAACCGCTTCCACCTGGCGGCGGCACAGCACGTTGTGGCGCACCTTGTGCGAAACCTTCTGGCGGTAGAGGATGCCGTAGATGCGCTCGATCAGGTCCAGATCGACCACGGAGTAGTTGGTGTTGTGGTATTCACCCAGCAGCTTGGCACGCTGCTCGGCCGGCTCGTTGTAGACGAGGTCGGTGTAGTCGGGCGAGAAGATCTCGTTGACGAATGGGCTGTCGTCTGCGGGCTTGAGCGCCGAACCGCGCAGGATCATGTCGACCTTGACCGACGGATAGCTGTCGTTGAGGTCGATGAAGGCTTCGGCGGCGCTCTGGCCAGAGCCGATTACCGCGATGCGCATCGGTTTGCCTTCGGCGCAGGGCAACTTGTTCAGGCTGCTCAGGTACTGGGAGTGGTGGAAGACCCGCGGGTCGTCCTTGAAGGCGCCGAATTTTTCCGGGATTTTCGGCGTGCCGCCGGTGCCGACCACGACCGAACGGGTACGGCGGGTGTATTCACGCCCCTGCGCATCTTGCGAAACCAGGCGCAAATGCTCGACCCGGCCAGCCTTCACCTCTGGCTCGATGCGCAGCACGTGCTCGCCATAGACGGCTTGAGTGGCGAAATGTTCGGCGGCCCAGCGCAGGTAGTCGTTGTACTCCAGGCGGCAGGGGTAGAAGGTGCCCAGGTTGATGAAGTCGGCCAGGCGCTGCTTCTGGTGCAAGTAGTTGACGAAACTGTAGGGGCTGGTGGGGTTGCGCAGCGAGACCAGGTCCTTGAGGAAGGATATCTGCAGCTCGCTCTGGGTCGCCAGCGTTTCACCATGCCAGCGGTATTGCTCCTGCTTGTCGATGAACAGCGCGTCGAGGGCGCGGCCCTGGGTCTGGGCGAGTTCCTCCAGGGCGATGGCCAAGGCCAGGTTGGAAGGGCCAAAGCCCACGCCGATCAGATCCTTGATGGTTTCTGGGTTTGAAGACTGGCTCATGGCTGCGATCCCATAATGGTCGAATGTGTGCGCCCGCCGGGGCTCCGGCGCCTGCGTGAGTACATTGGTTGGAACGAGCCATGCACCGGGGAATTTACTGAACGCATCGTCCACGGCCTGCTGCCGGGCTAAAGAACTGCGCTGAGCGGCCGATAGGCAGGTCAACGCAAGGACCTATTTCAAGGCAGGGACCGGAACATGACAGGTATCGCGGCAATCACCCTCAACAACGTCTCTGCGCAGGCCACCGGCAGCACTGAAGCGGTAAAAAGCGAAGACGCACAGAAAAGTGCAGCGCCCGCCGCGTCGGCAGAAACGCCCAAGGCTCAGGGTGGCGGCGGTGCGCAAGGTGCGCAGCAAAGCGATGAGAGCTCGGAGCCTGCGCACATCAAGCAATTGCGCGAGATGATCAAGCAGCTGCAAAAGCAGTTGGCCGAAGAGCAGAAGCAACTGGCCAACCTGATGGCGCAGAACATGGAGGAGACGGCCAAAACCGCTGCCGTGAGTGCCAGGCAGTCGAGCATTGCCACGATCACGGGCCAGATCATGACGGCCACGGCGCAACTGCTCGAAGCGTTGCAGCAGACCGGTGGTAGCACGGCGGGTACGGTCGTCAACACTCAGGCCTGAGTGCAGGCAAGCCGGCCCGCCTGCGGACAGCGCCGCAAACGGGCCAGCCGAGCTGAACCCTTACTCTGAAGCGAGCCGGCTCTTGTTCTGGCGGTCCGATTTGTACTGCATCGCGACGGCCGGTGCGGGTTTGGCGGTGCCGGTCTCAAGCCACTGGCGCATGCGGCTGGCATCGGCAAAGTGGGTGTACTTGCCGAAGGCATCGAGGATCACCATGGCCACCGGGCGGTTGTCCATGCGCGTGAGCAGCACCAGGCAATGCCCGGCCTCATTGGTGAAGCCAGTCTTGGTCAGCTTGATGTCCCAGTTGCTCTTGTTGACCAGGTGGTCGGTGTTGCGAAAGCCCAAGGTGTAGTTGGGCTTGCGGAAGGCCACGGTTTTTTCGCGGGTGGTCGACAGCTCGCTGAGCATCGGGTATTTGCGTGACGCCATCAGCAGTTTGGCCAGGTCGCGGGCGCTGGAGACGTTGTGCGTCGACAGGCCGGTTGGCTCGACATAGCGGGTGTGGGCCATGCCCAGGCTGCGGGCTTTGGCGTTCATGGCCTTGATGAAAGCCGGGTAGCCCCCTGGGTAGTGGTTGGCCAGGGAAGTGGCGGCGCGGTTTTCCGACGACATCAGGGTGATGAGCAGGGTTTCGCGGCGGTTGAGCTGGCTGCCCAGACGCACGCGCGAGTACACGCCTTTCATGTCCGGGTTGTTGGCGATGGTCATGGTGAGCATCTCATCCATGGGCAGCTTGGCGTCCAGCACCACCATCGCGGTCATCAGTTTGGTCACCGAGGCAATCGGTACCACTCGGTCGGCGTGGTTCGAATACAGTTCTTTGTTGGTATTGAGGTCGATCAGCAGGGCGCTGCCGGAAGCCAGATGCAGCTTTGAGGGGTCGCGTTGAATCTGGGCTGGGGGTTGTGCAGCAGCGGTCGACGGTAGGGTCGCGGTACCTGTGAGCAACAGCAGCAGGCTGAGGATGGACAGGGATGTTTTCACGTTCAGGCTCACTAAAAGTTGGTATGTCGTTGGCTGTGCAAGGGTTTTTTCCCCCAAAAACCGCTGCATTGTGGAGTATGGCTCAAGTGCTGTCGAATACTCGTCGAGCCACTTGGCCGAAATGAAAAAACCTTCATGCTGTAACGGTTATGCTCCATCCGTTCGTCGGTTTCACGCCGGCAAAAAAAGACCCGCCGAAGGCGGGCCAGAACAGGGCAGAGAGCAACGCACAACACATTCGTTTCAAGCGAGCAGGCAGTCGCCCTTGAGTCGATCGGCAAGGGCCTGGGCGGATGCACGGGTTGCCAACGGTCCGCTGACCGCTTCACCGTTGCGCACCAGGTACCAGCATGCCAGCAGCCCCTGCTCACGCAGAGTCGAGGGGACGGCGCTGCCGACGACGGACATGATCTGAATAGTGGCCATAGGGACCTCCTGTAAACATGTGCCTACCTTACGCAGTGGCCAGCGAGGTTTGAAATCGACTCGCTCAATAGTGTTCATCAGCTTTATCAACTGTTCTCGACGCTGCCGTACTATCGCCCGTACCACTGTCAGCTGAGCGCAGGGAAACGGTAAAGGTTGTGTAAGGACGATAAACGGGCAGTTCTGTTACGCTGAACAAACGTTTCAGCTACGAACAAGGAGCGATTGATGACGTCAACTCCCAGCAGAGACACTGTGCTGTGCATTTCCCTGGCGGGCCGGCCAGGCCACTTTGGCGTTCGCTTTCATAACCACCTGTACCGGCAACTGGGCCTGGATTACTACTACAAGGCGATGAGCACCAATGACTTGCCGGCCGCTGTGGCAGGTATCCGCGCGCTGGGCATCCGCGGCTGTGGTGTTTCCATGCCGTACAAGGAGGCCTGCATGGCCTTGGTCGATGAGCTTGACCCGTCGGCGGCAGCCATCGAGTCGGTGAACACGGTGGTCAACACGGCAGGTCATCTGAAAGCCTACAACACCGACTACCTGGCAGTGCGGCAGTTGCTCGAACAGCATCGTGTCGACTCGTCCACAGCCTTTGCTCTGCGCGGCAGTGGTGGCATGGCCAAGGCGGTGGCCAGTGCGCTGCGCGATGCGGGGTTCAAAGAGGGCATCATCGTCGCCCGCAATGAGCAGGCGGGGCGGCAGCTGGCTGATGTATGTGGCTACCGTTGGGTCGCCGAGCTAGGTGACCGGTGCCCGCCGATGCTGGTGAATGTGACGCCGATCGGCATGGCAGGCGGGCAAGAGGCCCACCAGTTGGCGTTCAGCGAGAACGCCATCGCCGCCGCGCAGCGGGTCTTCGATGTGGTGGCGATGCCGGCGCAGACGCCCTTGATCCAGCACGCCCAGGCCCTGGGCAAGCCGGTGATCACTGGTTTGGAAGTGATCGCGTTGCAGGCCCTGGAGCAATTCGTGCTGTATACCGGCGTGCGGCCTACACGGGAGCAGGTCGAGGCTGCAGTGGCCTACGCCCGGGGCGCCTAGCGCCGCTTTTGCGGCCTCCTCGCGGGCATAGCCGTGAGGAGGCCATCCATACCCACATTCAGAACGCCTTGTGGCCCTTGTCCAACTGCTGGTCCACCAGGGCCCGGCCATGGGCCAGCGACACATGCTGAGCATTCTCAAGGTCTGAGAAGAATTTCATCGGCATGGACAGGCGCTTGCTGGTGTGGCCTTGCGGATCGGTGATCAGGCAGCCCGCAGAGTAGGGCAGAGGGGAGTCGGGATGAGGCATCACACTGGCGGTGATGGTGTGGTCGCGGTATTCACAGTGAAGAGATTGCATCGTCCTTACCTCGCTGTGGCTAGTGAAGCTGTTACCTTCATATACCACAGCGAGGGGCCGGGAGTTCCCGGCCTGACGAGCGCGAGCCGACGAAGCTCACAGGTTTGGATCAGCCCTTGAGTTCAGAGGGCTGAATCACCTCGACCCAGTAGCCGTCCGGGTCCTTGACGAAGGCCAGGTGGTTCATGCGGCCGTCTTCCAGGCGTTTCTGGAACGGCACGTTCAGCGCTTCGAAGCGGGCGCAGGCCGTGCGAACGTCCGGTACCGAAATGCAGATATGGCCGAAGCCACGTGGGTCGGTGTTGCCGTTGTGATAGGCGAACGCCGGGTCGTTTTCAGTACCGTGGTTGTGGGTCAGTTCGAGCACGCCGGGGATCGACTTCATCCACTGATGGCGCTCGGCGTCGTCGGCCGGAATCTGCGCTGGGTCGACCAGGGCCAGGAAATACAGGCTGAAAGCCGCTTCCGGGAAGTCGCGTTTGTCGATCAGGCGGAAGCCCAGGACACGGGTGTAGAAGTCCAGCGACTTCTCGATGTCCTTGACCCGCAGCATGGTGTGGTTGAAGACGAATTGAGCAGTGGCGTTGTCGGGCTGTGCGGTGACGCCAGGCAGGTTTTGCAGATCGTGCAGGCTCATGGGTACTCCAGGAACGGGGCTGGCAGCGGGGCCAGCGGAACAGACAGGAGAGCCATGATACGGCAGTGAACCGATTGCGCAAATGAAAGCGCCCTGCACGAGTGCAGGGCGCTGGAATTAGAGGCCCGCGTGTGCGGGCGCGTGATGGGGTCGCTAGTCCTTTAGCTGTCTCGATATTGAGCCTGCCCTTGTGAAAAAAGTGTGAAGCACGCGTTGACGTTTCATCAGCGCAGCCAACTTTCCACCGTGCCGGCCCCGTACTGTTCTTTCCACGCCTTCAACCCGCGGTGGTTACCACCTTTGGTTTCGATCAGCTCGCCGGTGTGCGGGTTTTCATACACTTTCACCACACGCGGGCGGCGTTGTTGCTTTGGCGCACTGGGTGCGGCGCCCCGGGTGACGGCCTTGGGATCGAGGATGGCGATGATGTCGCGCAGACTTTTGTCATAGCTTTTCATCAGGCCGACTAGTTTCTGCTCGAATTCGATTTCACGTTTTAGGCCGGCATCCTTTTTCAGCGCCTCCAGTTGAGCCATCTGTTCCTGGAGCGCTTTTTCGGCAGCACGAAACTCTGCAAGTCTGGACACTGTAATCACTCCTGTACGGCATCTGTGGCAGGGCGTGACGAACATTGAAGAGAAATAACGCCGGCCACGCGGTGGGTTTTAACTGTTCGCTGATAACGAGTGTAGACACTTGTGGCAATTGGGTAAACCGCAAACTTTTCCAATTAACCAGGGAACTTTACAAGTGTTTCGTGCGGTAATTGCGATGTGCGACAGGCTGCCAGTGCAGTCTTTCTAGACCATGGTCCAATGGTGCGGGCCAGCGTCTTCACGCAATCATTTGCCATGATGGTCGGGCATTGTTCGGCCGGGTCTTGTCTGCGCCGCGCGCCTTCGCCGTGCATTGATTTCTGCCTTTCTCTGGATGTTCCCTCGCATGTTTGCCCCTTTTTCTTCCGCCCCTGGGCGCCGAGTTGCCGGCCTGTTGCTGATGTGTGCCGGTGCGCACGCCCAGGCCGCCGGATTTTTTGAAGACACCCGTGCCAAGGTCGAAGCCCGCACCGTTTATTTCAACCGGGATTTTCGTGACGGCCACAGTACTTCCAGCCAGGGCGCGTCCAAGCGGGAGGAGTCGGCGCAAGGCTTCATGCTCAATGTGCAGTCGGGTTATACCGAAGGGCCGGTAGGCGTCGGTGTGGATGCAGTGGGCCTGTTGGGTATCAAGCTCGATTCCAGCCCGGCGGACAGTAACAGCGGTTTGTTGCCTTCTTCGGGTCATCACCCAAGGCACGCGGCTGACCAATACGCGAAGCTCGGCCTGGCCGCCAAGGTCAAGGTGTCCGCTACCGTGCTCAAATACGGTTCGCTGATGCCCGATGTTCCCCTGTTGAAATACAACGATGGCCGCCTGTTGCCGACGATGTTCCACGGCGCCATGCTCACTTCCGAAGAAGTGCGCGACATGAAGTTCACGCTGGCCCGCCTGAACAAGTACACCGCCCGCGATTCAACCGACCGCCAGGACATTCGCGTGCATTGCAAGAACAAGCGCTATGCCTGTGATATCGAAGCCGACCACTTCGACCTGGCAGGGCTGGATTACCGCTTCAATGAGCGGGTCAGTGCTCACTACCAAGTAGCCAAGCTGGAAAACATCTACCGCCAGCACTTTCTTGGCCTGGTCGCCAGCCAGCCGCTTACGGTGGGCAGCCTGTCGGCCGACCTGCGCCTGATCAAGAGCGATGACATCGGGAATGCCCGGGCAGGCCAGATCGATCACCGCGCCTTCAGCGGGATGCTCGGGTACAACCTGGGCGGCCACAAGGTCAGTGCGGGCTGGCAGCGCATGTATGGCGAAAATGCTATGCCGTACCTCGATGGCAGCAACCCGTACTTGGTCAACTATGCACAGGTCAACGACTTCGCCGCCGCGCAGGAGCGCTCATGGCAGTTGCGTTACGACTATGACTTCAAGGCCCTGGGTGTGCCGGGGCTGACGTTTTTCACCCGGTACATCAATGGCGACCACATCAAGGTCCCGGGCAGTAATGTCCAGGGCAAAGAGTGGGAGCGCGACACCGAGCTCAAGTACCAGGTACAGAGCGGTACTTTCAAAGACGTCAGCGTGCGCCTGCGCAATTCCACTTACCGCAGCAACTACGAAAAGTGGGCGCGTGACATGGACGAAACACGGATCATCGTCAGCTATAGCTTCTCGATCTTTTGAGTGCACTTTGCCAAACACTCGCTACCGGCCGACAATGGCTGCTGGTGCATGTTTAGGGCTAAGCCATGAAAGACCTGTTGTTGATCGGTATCGGCCCGGGCGACCCACGCCAGGTGACCTTCGAGGCCGTCGAGGCGTTGCGTCGCGCTACCGTCTTCTTCGTGCTCGACAAGGGTTCGGACAAAGACGAGCTGGTCAGCCTGCGCAAAGCCATCGTCGATCGTTACAGGCCGCAGGGCGACTACCGCTGGGTACAGGTAGCGGACCCACAGCGGGATGCTCAAGCGCACGATTATGTGAGTGCGGTCCAGGACTGGCACCACCAGCGCGCAGCCTTGTACGCCCGGCTGATAACCGATGAAATGCGCAGTGAGGATGTCGGCGCCTTTTTGCTGTGGGGCGAGCCGGGCTTGTATGACAGCACCCTGCGCGTTCTGCAGTTGGTTCGCGAACGTGGTGTGGCATTGCGCCTGCAGGTTATCCCAGGCATCAGCAGTGTGCAGGCGCTGGCGGCGCGGCATCAGGTTGCGCTCAACCGTATAGGCGAACCGGTGGTGGTTTTACCGGGGCGGCGCCTGGCGCGACAGGGGCAGATCGACAATGTGGTGGTGATGCTCGACGGGCAATGCGCTTTTACCCACATCGACGACCCCGGGCTGGTGATCTATTGGGGGGCTTACCTGGGTACGCAGGACGAAGTGCTGATCGCCGGGCCTTTGCAGGCGGTGAAAGCGCAGATTCTGCAGGTGCGCGAAGAGGCGAGGGCGCGCAAGGGGTGGATCATGGACACGTATTTGTTGCGGCGCGAGGCATGGGCTTGAGGCGGCCTCTTCACGGTAAACCGCGAAGAGGCGCTACCGAGGTCAACGCTGACCCAACATTCCGGACACTTTATCGCGCAACTGATCGATGCTGAACGGCTTGCCAATCATGTGCATGCCCTCGGGAACATCGAGGCTTTCGGCGTAGCCGCTGGCAAACAGCACAGGCAGGGTGGGCCGCAGAGCACGGGCCCTTGCTGCCAGTTCTTCACCGCGCATGTCCGGCAGGCCGACATCGGTCATCAGCAGGGCCAGCGACTGGTCTGGGTTTTCAAGGATCGCCAGCGCGGCGTGGGCGCAACTCGCCTCGAGGGTTTCGAAGCCCAGTTCGGAGCCCAGTTCGTCGAGCACATCGACCATCAACATACGGACGATGTCGTCATCTTCGACTACCAAGAGGTGCATTTTGTGATCCTGTACCAGAAGAATGTCTTTATTCTGTGCGCCGGCCAGCGTCAGAAGTTCCATGAGGATACCGATCGTTACGATTGGATGGAACGATTGCTGAAGGTAACCTTCAAATACTGGCTAAATGCCCTGCCACGGCCAGCAAAGCTGGTTAGACTCGCTATAAACCGGTGAGCGCGGCGGCATACTAAGAACAGGCTTTATCCGCCACACCGTTCAATGGACTTTTTCGCTCGGGCGTCTTCAAATGATTCAAGCAGCCTCGATGGACCAGCAAAGCTTCCGCAAGCTGTTGAGCCGCAACATCGGCCTGCCCCTTGGGGTGGGCCTGCTCGGTGCCGTAGCTTTCGTTGCGGTCATCAACTACCTGTTGTCGGCCATGCAGTGGGTCGAGCATACCGATCGGGTGATCGGCAATGCCAATGAAGCGATCAAGTTGTCGATCGACATGGAAACCGGCATGCGCGGGTTTCTCATCACCGGTGACGAGCGCTTCCTGGACCCCTACGAGGTTGCCAAACCCAAGATCAAGGGCAGCCTCACCAGCCTGCGCGGCATGGTCGCGGACAACCCTCAGCAGGTCGACCGCATCGACCGCCTGATCGCCCTGCAGGACGCCTGGAATGACTTCGGTGGCGAGATGATCGCCCAGCGCCGCGATGGCGGAGATTATCGCCAGTCGGTCGTCAACGGCCGCGGCAAACGCATCACCGACGAGATCCGCAAGGAATTCGATGACCTGGTCGACACTGAGCAGCAGCTGCGCATGGCCCGCAACGAGAAGGTCAGCAACGTCACGTTGACCGCCATCTCGGCGTTCGTGCTGTTGATCGTTGGCCTGAGCGCCTTGCTGGCCTACCTGGGCCGCCGCGACCTGATGGCGCTGTCTACCAGCTACGATGACAACCTCAAGGCCCAGCAGCACTCGGCCGAGCGCCTGGAACAGCAGGCCTGGTTGCGCAACGGTCAGACCCAGCTGGCCGAACAGGTGCTGGGGCAGCTGACCCTGCCGATGCTTGGCGAAAACATCCTGCGCTTCTTCGCCAGCTACCTGGGTAGCGTGGTCGGCGCGCTGTACGTACGTGACGGCCACGGCCGCCTGGTGCGCGTGGCCAGCTATGGCCTGGACGCTGAGGAGCAGGGCCGCGAACAGGTGCTGGCGGCCCATGATGGCCTGCTGTCGCAGGCAGTACGCGAAGGCCGCCTGCTGCGCCTGGATGACCTGCCCGAAGACTACTACCGTCTCAGCTCCGGCCTGGGTAGCGGCTTGCCGCGCAGTGCCTTGCTGATGCCGGCCATCGACGATGGCCAGATCAACGGCGTGATCGAGCTGGGCTTCCTGCGGCCGTTGCAGGAGCGTGACGACGAGCTGATGGAGCGTGTGGCTGGCAACCTCGGCATGTCCATCGAAAGCGCCCGCTACCGCCAGCGCCTCCAGGAAGTGCTGGCCGAGACTCAGCAGCTCAACGAAGAGCTGCAGGTGCAGCAGGAAGAACTCAAGACTGCGAACGAGGAGCTGGAAGAGCAGTCCCGCGTGCTCAAGGAGTCCCAGGCTCACCTTGAGACCCAGCAGGCCGAGCTGGAGCAGACCAACGAGCAACTGTCCGAGCGCACCGATGCCCTGGATCGCAAGAACGACGAGCTGCTTCAGGCCCAGCAAGAACTGCAGGCCCGCGCCGACGACCTGCAGCGCTCGAGCAAGTACAAGTCCGAGTTCCTCGCCAACATGTCCCACGAGCTGCGCACGCCGCTCAACAGCTCGCTGATCCTGGCCAAGCTGCTGGCGGAGAACGGCGAGGGCAACCTCAGCGCAGAGCAGGTCAAGTTCGCCGAGTCCATCTATTCGGCCGGCAATGACCTGCTCAACCTGATCAACGACATTCTCGACATCGCCAAAGTCGAGGCCGGCAAGCTTGAAGTGCGCCCCGAGACCACTCAGCTGGAGCGCCTGGTCGAAGGCCTGCGCGGCATGTTCCTGCCGCTGGCCGAGCACAAGGGCCTGGCCTTCCAGGTCAAGGTCGAGCCCCCTGTACCGGCGACACTGTTCACCGACCGCCAGCGCCTGGAGCAGATTCTCAAGAACCTGCTGTCCAATGCCATCAAATTCACCGACCACGGTCAGGTCAGCCTGACCATCAGCCACCAGGCAGGCGCGGGCATCGTGTTTGCCGTGCGCGACTCGGGCATCGGTATCGCCCCCGACCAGCAGCAGGCGATCTTCGGCGCCTTCCACCAGGTGGATGGCAGCAGCAACCGCCGCTATGGCGGCACCGGGCTGGGCCTGTCGATCTCCCGCGACCTGGCGCATTTGCTCGGTGGGCAGATCAGCGTCGACAGCAGCCCTGGCCAGGGCAGTGTGTTCAGCCTGACGATGCCCGAACGCTACGAAGCCGAGGCCGAGGAAATCGAGGCCCACAGCCTGCGCCCGGCAGTCGACACCTTGCCACCGGCGCCCCAGGTCGCCGCGGCAGCGTTGCCGAAACTGCCTGCACCGACCTTCGCCGATGACCGCGAGCACGCCCCGTTCGGCAACCGCTGCATCCTGGTGATCGAGGACGAGCCGAACTTCGCCCGTATCCTCTTCGACCTGGCGCACGAACTGGGCTACAGCTGCCTGGTGGCCCAGGCCGCCGACGAGGGCTTCGCACTGGCCGCCCAGTACATTCCCGATGCGATCCTGCTGGACATGCGCTTGCCCGACCACTCCGGCCTCACCGTGTTGCAGCGCCTCAAAGAGTTGGCTGGCACCCGCCATATCCCGGTGCACATCATCTCCGTGGAAGACCGCGTCGAGGCGGCCATGCACATGGGGGCGGTGGGCTACGCGGTCAAGCCGACCAGCCGCGAAGAGCTCAAGGAAGTGTTCGCGCGTCTGGAAGCCAAGCTCACGCAGAAGCTCAAGCACATCTTGTTGGTGGAGGATGATGACCTGCAGCGCGAGAGCATCGCCCGCCTGATCGGCGACGACGATGTCGAGATCACCGCCGTCGCCCTGGCACAGGACGCCCTGGCGTTGCTGCGCGAGAACATCTACGACTGTATGATCATCGACCTCAAGCTGCCCGACATGCTCGGCAACGAGCTGCTCAAACGCATGACTGCAGAAGATATCCGGTCATTCCCACCGGTGATCGTCTATACCGGGCGCAACCTCACCCGTGAGGAAGAGGCCGAACTGCTCAAGTATTCGCGTTCGATCATCATCAAGGGCGCACGCTCGCCAGAGCGTCTGCTCGACGAAGTGACGTTGTTCCTGCACAAAGTCGAATCGCAGCTGTCACATGAGCGCCAGCGCATGCTCAAGACCGCGCGCAGCCGTGACAAAGTCTTCGAAGGGCGCAAGGTGCTGCTGGTGGACGACGATGTGCGTAACATCTTCGCCCTCACCAGTGCCTTGGAGCACAAGGGCGCCATCGTCGAGATCGGCCGCAACGGGCGTGAGGCCATCGAGCGGCTGGAGCAGCATGATGACATCGACCTGGTGCTGATGGATGTGATGATGCCGGAAATGGATGGCTTCGAGGCTACCCGCCTGATCCGCCAGCAGCCGCGCTGGCGCAAGTTGCCGATCATCGCCGTGACCGCCAAGGCGATGAAGGATGACCAGCACCGCTGCCTGCAGGCCGGCGCCAATGATTACCTGGCCAAACCGATCGACCTGGACCGCCTGTTCTCGTTGATCCGTGTGTGGCTGCCGCAACTGGAGCGAATTTGATTAGCGAGCGCAACACCGACATCGAGATCAGGCTGCTGATCGAGGCGATCTACCTCAAGTACAGCTACGATTTTCGCAACTACTCCGGCGCGTCGATCAAGCGCCGGATACTCCATGCCCTGCGCCAGTTCGATTGCGCTACGGTGTCGTCCCTGCAGGAACGGGTGCTGCACGACCCGGGCATGTTCATGCAGTTGCTGCAGTTCCTGACGATCCCGGTCAGCGAGATGTTCCGCGACCCGAGCCACTTTCTTGCCCTGCGCAACGAGGTGGTGCCGCTGTTGCGCACCTGGCCGTCGATCAAGATCTGGATCGCGGGCTGCAGCACCGGCGAAGAGGTGTATTCGATGGCCATCCTTTTGCGCGAGGAAGGCCTGCTGGAGCGCACCATCCTGTATGCCACCGATATCAACCCGCGCTCCCTGGACAGGGCCAAGCAGGGCATCTACTCGATGCAGAGCATGCGCGAGTATGAAGAAAACTACCGCCTGGCCGGCGGGCGGCGCGACTTTGCCGAGTACTACACCAGCGCCTATGGCAACGCCATCATGGACAGCAGCCTGCGCGACAACGTGACCTTCGCCGACCACAGCCTGGCCACCGACAGCGTGTTCTCCGAAACCCAGCTGGTGTCGTGCCGCAACGTGCTGATCTACTTCAACAAAGAGCTGCAGGACCGCGCCCTGGGGCTGTTCCATGAGTCCTTGTGCCACCGTGGCTTTCTGGTGCTGGGCAGCAAGGAATCGGTGGATTTTTCCGCTTATAGCGACCGTTTCGAGCCGCTGGTCAAGCCCGAACGGATCTACCGCAAATCATGAAGGGCATACGCGCGGTGGTGATCGGGGCTTCGGCGGGCGGCGTGCAGGCGCTGTTTCAGGTGCTCGGCGGCTTGCCCCCGGCATTCGCGACGCCGGTGCTGTGTGTGCTGCACCTGCCCGATGACCGTCACAGCCATCTCGCCGACGTGCTGCAGCGGCGCCTGCACAGGCCGGTGCACGAGGCGCGGGACAAAGAGGTCATCGCCCCTGGCCAGATCTACGTGGCGACGCCCGGTTATCACTTGTCGGTCGAGCAGGATCTGAGCCTGTCGCTGAGCCAGGAGGAGCCGGTGCATTTCTCGCGCCCGGCCATCGACTTCCTGTTCATCTCGGCAGCCGATGCCTATGGCGCGGGCCTGCTGGGTGTATTGCTCACAGGCGCCAACGAGGACGGCGCCAAAGGCCTTGCCTACATCAAGAACAGCGGCGGCCGGACTGTTGTCCAGGACCCCCGCGACGCCCAGGTAGCGCTGATGCCGGAGGCCGCTTTGGCGCTCCACCAGCCCGACCTGATTCTTTCTTTGAGCGGTATCGGGCAATTGCTCGCCAACCTGGAATCCAGTGCATGCTAAGCCACATCACCGCCAAACTGCTGATCGTCGATGATCTGCCGGAAAACCTCCTGGCCCTCGACGCCCTGATTCAGGGCCAAGACCGCGAGGTGCACAAGGCCCAATCTGCGGAAGCCGCATTGTCGTTGTTGCTGGAGCACGAATTCGCCCTGGCCATTCTCGACGTGCAGATGCCGGGCATGAATGGCTTTGAACTGGCCGAACTGATGCGCGGCACGGAAAAGACCCGCAATATCCCGATCGTCTTCGTCACCGCTGCCGGGCGCGAGATGAACTACGCCTTCAAGGGCTACGAAAGCGGCGCGGTAGACTTCCTTTACAAGCCGCTCGATACCCTGGCGGTGAAAAACAAGGTCACGGTGTTCGTCGACCTTTATCGCCAGCGCAAGGGGCTCGACAGCCAGTTGCAGGCGCTTGAGCGCAGTCGCCAGGAGCAGGAACTGCTGCTCACGCAGTTGCAGGTGGCGCGCAGTGAGCTGGAGCATGCCGTACGCATGCGCGACGACTTCATGTCGATCGTGGCCCACGAGGTGCGTACACCGCTCAACGGCCTTATCCTCGAGACCCAGCTGCGCAAGATGCACTTGGCCCGCGGCAGCCTCGAGGCGTTCAGCCCTGACAAGCTGCAAGCCATGGTCGAGCGCGACGAACGGCAGATCAATAGCCTGATCCGCCTGATCGAAGACATGCTCGATGTGTCGCGCATCCGCACCGGCAAGCTGTCGCTACGGCCCAAGCTGTTCGACCTGGGCCAGCTGGTGCGTGGCCTGGTGGAAAACTTTACCGCCCAGGCCACCGCGCTGGGCACGCACATCGATCTGCAGCGCTGCGATGGCCTGCAGGGTGAGTGGGATGAATTCCGGATTGAACAAGTACTGGCCAACCTGTTGTCCAATGCGTTGCGTTATGGCGAACGCCAGCCGGTCGAGGTGCGGGTATTCGAGCAGGCGGGCATGGCCTGGGTGCAGGTGCAGGATCACGGCATCGGCATCAGTGGCGTGAACCAGCAACGGATTTTCCAGCAGTTCGAGCGCGTTGCCACTCAGCAGGCCAGTGCCGGGCTGGGGTTGGGGCTGTATATCTCGGAGCAGATCGTCAGCGCCCATGGCGGGCAGATCCAGGTGCAGAGCGAGGAAGGCAAGGGCGCCACGTTCACCCTGCAATTGCCGCTGACGCGGCAGACCGAACAAAACGATCAGGAGCGGGCAACCTCTGCCTGAGCCTGGGGTCAGATGGCCAACTGTAATTTCAAGGCGTTGTTGTCATGAGTGAAGATGCACAAGATGTGGTGTTGGTGGTCGAGGATGAACCGGCAATCCGGATGATCCTGCGTGACTACCTGGCAGGTGAGGGCTACCACGTATTGGTAGCCGAGGACGGTGAACAGGCGTTCGCCATCCTGGCGAGCAAGCCGCACCTGGACCTGATGGTCACCGACTTTCGCTTGCCCGGCGGCATTTCCGGGGTCGAGATCGCCGAGCCTGCGGTGAAGCTGCGACCGGACCTCAAGGTGATCTTCATCAGTGGCTACCCGGCGGAGATTCTCGAGTCGGGCAGCCCCATCGCCCGCAAGGCGCCGATCCTGGCCAAACCGTTTGACCTGGATACCTTGCACCAGCAGATCCAGGACCTGTTGCGTTGAGCCGCTGTGCCGGGGCTGGTCGCCCCGGTTATTGCCTCTGATGCAAGGCACAATCTCGCCATTGAGCCTTTTCACTGAAGCTCAACAGGCATATGGTGTACGCCGTCCATATTCCCTGGAGCTGTCATGGCCAACCATTTCCCTTCCGTCCGCCCCCGCCGCCTGCGCCAGAACGAGTCGCTGCGCACGCTCTTCCAGGAGACGGAATTCCGCCTCGAAGACCTGATCCTGCCAATCTTCGTCGAGGAAGGCATCGACGACTTCGTGCCGATCACCAGCATGCCGGGGGTCAACCGTATTCCCGAAAAACGGCTGGCCCAGGAAATCGAACGCTACGCCCGCGCCGGCATCAAGTCGGTGATGACCTTCGGCGTTTCGCACAACCTCGATGCCACCGGTAGCGATACCTGGAACGAGAACGGCCTGGTGGCGCGCATGGCCCGCATCTGCAAGGACAGCGTGCCGGAAATGGTGGTGATGTCCGACACCTGTTTCTGTGAGTACACCAGCCACGGCCATTGCGGCGTGCTGCACGACCATGGCGTGGACAACGACGCCACCCTGGCCAACCTGGGCAGGCAGGCCGTGGTGGCTGCAGCGGCTGGGGCCGACTTCATCGCGCCGTCGGCGGCGATGGACGGGCAGGTCCAGGCGATCCGTGGTGCACTGGATGCCGCGGGCTTCCACGACACCGCGATCATGGCCTACTCCACCAAGTTCGCCTCGTCGCTTTATGGCCCATTCCGTGAAGCGGGCGGCACAGCGCTCAAGGGCGACCGCAAGAGCTACCAGATGAACCCGATGAACCGCCGCGAAGCGGTGCGCGAGTCGCTGCTCGACGAGCAGGAAGGTGCCGATGTACTGATGGTCAAACCGGCCGGGGCCTACCTGGACGTGATCGCCGACATTCGCGCCGCGTCGCGCCTGCCGCTGGCGGCTTACCAGGTCAGTGGTGAGTACGCGATGATCAAGTTCGGCGGCCAGGCCGGTGCCATCGACGAGGGGCGAGTGGTGCGTGAGAGTATCGGTGCGATCAAGCGTGCCGGTGCTGACCTGATCCTGACCTATTTCGCCATGGACCTGGCCCGCGAAGGCATCTGAGGCCACTGCACGCGAGAAATCGCTGAGCGTGGAATTATTTTGTGTCCCGGTGTATCTGATGCCAAAGAGCCTCAGTAACAGGGACACATGGATGAAATCACGCAAAAAAGCTGTCAAGCCGATCGGTTTGAAAGACATCACCATCGTCGACGACGCGAAAATGCGCAAGGCGATCACTGCCGCTGCGCTGGGCAACGCCATGGAGTGGTTCGACTTCGGCGTTTACGGCTTCGTCGCCTATGCCCTGGGCAAGGTGTTCTTCCCCAACGCCGACCCCAGCGTGCAGATGATCGCGGCTTTGGCCACCTTCTCGGTTCCGTTCCTGATCCGCCCGCTGGGCGGGCTGTTCTTCGGTGCCCTGGGCGACAAGTTCGGCCGGCAGAAAATTCTTGCCGCGACCATCGTGATCATGTCGCTCAGCACCTTCGCCATCGGCCTGATACCGTCCTATGACACCATCGGCATCTGGGCGCCGATCTTGCTGTTGCTGGCAAAAATGGCCCAAGGCTTCTCGGTGGGTGGTGAATACACCGGCGCCTCGATCTTCGTCGCCGAATACGCACCCGACCGCAAGCGCGGCTTCCTCGGCAGCTGGCTGGATTTTGGCTCGATCGCCGGCTTTGTCCTCGGCGCCGGGGTCGTGGTGCTGATCTCCACCTACCTGGGCGAGGAAAAGTTTCTCGAATGGGGCTGGCGCCTGCCGTTCTTCCTTGCCTTGCCGTTGGGCATCATCGGCCTCTACCTGCGCCATGCGCTGGAGGAGACCCCGGCGTTCCAGCAGCATGTCGATAAACTTGAACAGGGCGACCGCGAGGGCCTGGCCTCGGGGCCCAAGGTGTCGTTCAAGGAAGTTGCCACAAAGCACTGGCGCAGCCTGGTGACGTGCATTGGCGTGGTGATCGCCACCAACGTGACTTACTACATGCTGCTCACCTACATGCCCAGCTACCTGTCGCACAACCTGCACTACAGCGAAGACCACGGTGTACTGATCATCATCGCGATCATGGTCGGCATGCTGTTCGTGCAGCCGGTCATCGGCCTGCTCAGCGACAAGTGGGGCCGCCGCCCGTTCATCATCGTCGGCAGTGTCGGCCTGTTGGCCCTGGCCATCCCGGCCTTCATGCTCATCAAGAGTGGTGTGCTCGGGGTGATCTTCGCCGGCTTGCTGATCATCGCCGTGTTGCTCAACTTCTTCATCGGCGTGATGGCTTCGACCCTGCCGGCGATGTTCCCCACCCACATTCGCTACAGCGCCCTGGCCAGTGCCTTCAACATTTCGGTGCTGATCGCCGGCCTGACCCCGACCCTGGCGGCCTGGCTGGTAGAGACCACCGGCGACCTGTACATGCCGGCGTACTATCTGATGGTGATTGCCGCCATTGGCCTGATCACCGGCCTGACCATGAAAGAAACCGCCAACAAGCCACTGCGTGGCGCCGCCCCGGCGGCGTCGGATATCGATGAGGCGCGAGAGCTGCTGCAGGAGCACCACGACAATATCGAGCAAAAGATCGAAGACATCGATGAGCAGATTGCCGAGCTTGAGGCCAAACGCAAGTTGCTGGTACAGCAACACCCGCGTATCGATTAAGCTACAGGCCTGTTCACTCAGTAGATAAAGTGTATGGCCGAAGGGTTCTGCGCGCTGCCGCCGCTAAACGGCCTACGTGTTTTCGAGGTGGTGGCGCGCCACCTCAACTTTCGCCTGGCCGCAGACGAACTTGGGGTAACCCAGGCTGCCGTGGCGCAGCAGATACGCGGGCTTGAAGCGAACCTGGGGATCAAGCTGTTCGAGCGCTTGCCCAGGGGCCTGAGCCTGACAGGCGCCGGCCAGCGCTACAGTGTCGATATCCGCAGCGCCTTTGCCCTGATCGGCAGCGCCACCCAGGCGCTGCGCCCGGATGCATCGCACCTGACGGTGAGCGTTACACCGACCTTCGCGGCGAAGTGGCTGATCCCCAGGTTGTCGTCGTTCGCGCAGGCGCACCCAGACATCGACCTGCAGGTGCTGGCCACCGACCGGCTATCCCAGTTCCGCCCAGAGGGCGTGGATATCGCCGTGCGTTACGGCGTGCCACCGTTCGGCCCGGGCCTGCACACCGAGCCGTTGCTCGCGCAACGCGTGGTGGCCGTCGCCAGCCCGGCGCTGCTCGCGCAACTGGGTAAGCCCGTGGATCTGGAGCATTTGCAGCGTTATCCGTTGCTGCACGATGCCCACAACGTCTGGCCGGACTTCATCACCGAGGTATTCCACCGGCCGTTACCGCCCGGGGCCAAGCATATGCGGTTCAACCAGACCTCACTCGCCATCGATGCCGCGGTTGCAGGGCAGGGCCTGGCGCTGGCCAGCGAGTTTTTCGTGCACAGCGACCTGCACGCCGGGCGCCTGGCCCTTGCCTTCGACCAGGTGCTGGAGTTGCGGCAGGCGTTTTACCTGGTGTGGCCGCGCAATGCCCACCAACCCCCGGCGCTGGCGATGGTGCGGGCCTGGCTGTTAGCGCAGGCGAGGGCGCTAACACAGTAGAAAATCTATCGTCCGAACGAAGCGTTGCTGGCTCTCTGGCTGTGCAGGCCGGGTGCTAGTCTGGGCCCCTCCCTCATGCACATCGCAGGGTTGACCCGGAGGCTTCATGTCCAACCAAAAAGTAGCAATCGTGATCGCCGGCGGCAGCGGTATGGGCGCCGCAGCAGCCAGGCGCCTGGCCGCCGACGGCTTCAAGGTCGGTATCCTGTCGTCCTCTGGCAAAGGCCAGGCCCTGGCCGAGACGCTGGGCGGGATTGGCGTGACCGGCAGCAACCAGTGCAACGGCGACATTCAGCGCCTGGTCGATGCGGTACTCGCCGAATGGGGCCGTATCGATGTGCTGGTCAACAGTGCCGGCCACGGCCCGCGTGCGCCGATCCTTGAAATCAGCGACGAAGACTGGCACCAGGGCATGGAGACCTACCTGCTCAATGTCATCCGCCCAACGCGGCTGGTCACGCCAATCATGCAGCGCCAGCAGGGCGGGGTGGTGATCAACATTTCCACCGCCTGGGCCTTCGAGCCGAGTGACCTGTTCCCCACCTCGGCAGTGTTCCGGGCGGGCCTGGCGGCGTTCAGCAAAATCTTCGCCGACACCTATGCTGCGGACAACATCCGCATCAACAACGTACTGCCGGGCTGGATCGACAGCCTGCCGGCCACTGAGCAGCGCCGTGACAGCGTGCCACTCAAGCGCTATGGCAGCAGCGAGGAAATCGCCGCCACCGTGGCCTTCCTGGCCAGCGATGGCGCGGCGTACATCACCGGGCAGAACATCAGGGTCGATGGCGGCATTACCCGCAGCATCTGATCAGGCGCGGGCCAGGGTGGCTTTGAGTGTGCGCTCCACCACATCGACCAGGACCATGGTCTGGTGGTCCACCTCGATGTTGATCAGTTCACCGGCCTTGTAGTGGGCGAAGGTGGTCTGGCGCAGGGTTTCCGGGATCAGGTTGATGGTGACCAAGGTGTCGTCCACGTCGGCGACGGTCAGGCTGCAGCCGTTGACGCCGAGAAACCCGCGTGGGAACACGTATTTGGCCCACTGTGGCGGCATGCGGAAGGTGATGAAAGCGCCGGTTTCCTCGATCGACAGCTCGACGATCTCGGCGGTGGTAGCGACATGGCCGGCCATCAGGTGGCCGCCGACTTCAGCGTTCATTTTTGCCGAGCGCTCGATGTTCACGCCCTGGCCTGCCTTGAAGCAGCGCAGGTTGGTGCGCTCGAGGGTGGCAGTCATTGCGTCGAACTTCACCTGGGTGCCGTCAATTTCGGTGACCGACAGGCAGGTGCCCTCGACACTGACGCTGGCGCCGATCTTCAGGTCCTCGAGCAGTTCGGGGGTGAGGTCGATGGTGAACTGGTTGTGGCCCGGGTAGGTGGTCACCGCAAGCAGGGGGCGGACGGCCTGGACGATGCCGGTGTACATGGAGGTGCTCCTTGGCGCTGTAGAGGCAAGCTGACTGGGCGGGCACGTTCACACGTGGCCCGCGCAGTCCACTAGGGTCTCACAGATGCCCGCTGCTGTTCACTATTCTCAGGCACAAGGCTTCGTACGGGTCCAGGTTGATCATCAACCGCCCATCCTCGGTCAGGTCGCCCTCGACCGTCTCATTGATCATGTCCACCACAGTCCCGGGCGTGAAGCCGGTCAATAGCAGCTCTTCGGCAATCACCTCGTGGCCGAAATTCAGCGCGCTGATCTGGATGCCACGCCCGGCCGGCAGTTCGTGCACCATCACCAGCAACCCCGGGCTGCTCACCTCGGGCACCAGTACCTGGCGGCTGCTGGCAATACCATAGGCCTGGCGCACGGCGAGCAGCTTCTTGACCTTGCTGGCAAACGAATCGCTGCTTTCCAGCTGCTGGTCGAGGCTGCCGTACAGTGCGCGTGCGCGCGGCATGCCACGCACCGACGTTTGCGCCTCTTCATCGAGCCCGGCCAGGTCGTAGCCGCCACGGTGTATCCAGCGGGTATCGCCATCGGCCATCTTCTGCGCCACCGCTTCGGCCGGCAACGGCAGGGCGCCGACCAGGTCCCAGCCCGACAGCGCGACCACGCCGGGCTGCATGGCGTTGTACATCACCAGCAACAGGTGCACCTTCTGGATCAGCTCGATATCAGCCGGGCCAATCTGGTCCAGGTCACGGATGCCCAGCGCTGCAGTGATCAGGCTGGCGGTGGTGCAGGAGATGCCGTTGGTGACAAAGCGCAAATTGTAGGGCGCATGTTCGCCCGAGAGGCGTTCGTAGATTTCCTCGCGGATATGTTCGCGCAGGATGTTGCCGGGCAGGGTCTGGCCCCGGTACAGGTACATGTCATGGGCGTGCAGGGTCCAGAAGTGCACCAGCTCGACGGTGAGCTCGTCGTGGTTCTGCAGGGCGTGGATCAACGACGCCGGGTCGATGCCGAAGCTGTGCATCTCCTTGAGCATCAGGCGCAGGAACTCGGTATCGCCGGTCAGCAGTGCATGCTGGTACGCCGGGCGGGTGATGAAGTCATAGGACAGGTCGGCGCCGCCCTTGGACATCTGCGCGATGTCGTCCAGCGTCAGGTTCAGCTCCTGGAAGCTGAACCCGCCGGCCTTGCGGATCATGCCGCCGATAAGTTGGTTACCGACGATCGACAGCGGGTGGCTTTCCGACCAGGCGGTGCCACTGGCGCAGGTCTCGACCCCGAGAAAACCGTTGGCATCCAGGCGCAGGCCGCGCGCGCCCAGGCAGTCCAGCGCATGCAGGGCGTCGCCGATGATCATCTGCTGCGCGGCAAAGCTTGGGTCCAGCCAATTGAGCGACGGTTGGCCGTCCTTGAAGTAATGCAGGTAGACCCAGCGCCGCGTCTTGCCATCGACACCGGTGATCGGTGGTGTTGCGCTCCAGTCGGTCTCCTTCACGCCGGGCTCGAAGAAGATCACCCGTTGCAGTTGGCCGACGATGTAGTGGTGTGCCTTGAGCTCATCGCACTGCGCAGGCAGCAGGTTGACCGAATCGCGGCCAGGGGGCACGTCTGGCAGCAGCGGCCAGTCTTCCTCGCGCACCTCGACCATGTGGTACAGCCCTGGATAGGCGCCGTAGGCCAGCTCGGCCAGACGGAAATCGGCGCCCTTGCCCGTGTGCGAGGGGATCAGGTCATCGATGGTCACGGCGTTGTGCGCCGCTGCCATGCGGCTCATCTGCACCAGCTCCTGTTCGGTGCCGTAGAGCGGGTCGATATCGAAACTGATGCGGTCGAAGTTGCCGTCCACGCTGGGGGTGAAGTCGCGCCCCCTGACACCCCCGGACTGCTTGATGGGGCCGGTGTGAATGCCCTGTACGCCAATTTCCGACAGGCGCTTCCACAAGGCTTCGTGGCCCAGCGCGCCAAGCACCGAGCAGCCTTCAGGGGCGATGATCGCATCGGGGTAGACGGTCAGCCAAACCGACGCGATGTCGGTGGCGCGGCGTGGCTGCGTTTCGGCGTAGGGGTTCATCCACAGACGGGACTGGCCGGAATACAGCCGGGCCCGCTCCTGGGAGGCCTTGAGCATGGAGCGCTCTTCGAGCCATTTGACGTATGACGGGTCGGGTTGGATCATTTCGCGTCCTCTCTGCGTGGCGGCACCGGCCAAGTTATGACGACGGCGGCGCCGGAACGTTCGGCTGAGGTATCACGCCCTGGCCACTCAACGCCGCGCCGACAACTGCTGCGGCGCCAGGAACGCACCATGGAAGTAGTCGCGCAAGGCCTGCATCGCCGGGCTGAATGCCCGCTCGCGGTGCCAGGCCAGGCCCACGCTCATGGGCGTGACCGGGTCGCTGATGGTGACGGTCTCGATGCGCTTGCCTTCGAGCGACCAGGGCCGGTGCACCAAGTCAGACAGGATAGCCACACCGCTGCCATTGGCCACCATGCTGCGCACCGCCTCCACCGAACTGGTGCGCACCCGCACGCTGGGCCGTTGCCCGGCCAGTTCCCAGTAACGCATGGCGCTCTGCTCGGCTTCGTCCACGGTCAGCAGGATGAACGGCTCACGGGCAACGTCGGCCAGGCTCACCGTCGAGCGCTCGCACAGTGGATGGTGGCTGGGCAGCCACAGCCGGCGCTCGGAGTTGAACAGGGTTTCAGAGACGATATCGGGGTGGGTGAGGTTGGCGGTGAGCACCACGGCCATGTCGAAGCGGCCTTCCAGCAGCCCTTGCTCGATGGCGCTGCGCTCCTGCTCGTGGACCTGCAGGTTTACGCCCGGGTGCCAGTGTTCCAGGCGTTGCAAGTGGTGCGGCAGGAAATAGCCGATCACCGTGTAGCTCGCCGCCAGGCGCAGCAGGCCACTGGCGCGCACGTCCGGCAGCGGGCTGTTGAGTGCGTCATCGACACTGCGCAGGATCACATAGGCGCGGTTGAGAAAATGCCGGCCCGCATCGGTCAGGCTCATGCCTTGCGCCGAGCGCTGGAACAGCAAGACCCCGAGCATCGCCTCCAGCTCCTTGATCGCGGTGGTCACCGCCGATTGGGAAATGTTGAGGTGGAGGGCGGCCTGGGAGATCTGGCCGATCTCGGCGGTGGCGACGAAGTAGCGAACCTGGCGCAAGGTCAGTGACACGGGAGGCTCCTGGGTATCTGTTTTTCCGAAGACACCCTATCTGTTTATAGATCTTCCCAAGGGGGCGGTAGAGAATCTAACGTGACCTTCACACCGTCACAAGCACCGGGAGCGTAGGCATGCAGGCAGTAGACTTCAATTCTGACATGGGTGAGGGCTTCGGCCCCTGGACCATCGGCGATGGTGTCGACAACGAGCTGATGGCCTTCATCAGTTCGGCCAACATCGCCACCGGCTTTCATGCCGGCGACCCAGGCACCATGCGGCGCACCGTCGAGCGGGCCAAGGCGCTGGGTGTGGCCGTAGGCGCTCACCCGGGTTTTCGTGACCTGGTCGGGTTCGGCCGTCGGCACATCAACGCGCCGGCTCAGGAACTGGTCGACGACATGCTGTACCAGTTGGGTGCGCTGCGTGAAATCGCCCGGGCGCAGGGCGTGAAGCTGCAACACATCAAGCCCCATGGTGCGCTGTACATGCACCTGGCCCGTGATGAAGAAGCCGCCCGGTTGCTGGTGCAGAACCTGCAGGTAATCGAGCCGCAACTGTTGTTGTACTGCATGCCTGGCTCGGTGATCTGCCGGGTTGCCCAGGCACTCGGCCAGCCGGTGGTGCGTGAGTTCTACGCTGACCGCGAGTACGACCAGAGCGGCTCGATCGTGTTCACCCGCACGGTGCGTGGCTATCAGCCGCAGGCGGTCGCCGAGCGCGTGCTGCGGGCCTGCCGCGAGGGCGTTGTACGCACGGTCGAAGGCCAGGATCTGGCCATCGAATTCGACTCGATCTGCCTGCACAGCGATACCCCCGGCGCGCTCGACCTGGTCGAAGCCACCCGTGCAGCGCTGGACGCCGCCGGCATCGAGGTGCGCACGCCCCGTTGAGGTTCAAAGCACACGGTGCTCAGACACCGGTGCGCTGCACAGCATTGTTTTTGCCTGCCTTACGATAAAGATTCCAAAAAAGGAGCAGACATGGCCGAGCCGCTTGCCAGTACCCCGATCCGCTACAGCTTTGGTGCCGACGAGCACCTGTTTGCCGAAGTCAGCGAGAGCATGTCGCTGGAGGCATTCTTCAAGGGCATGGCCGTTACCCGGGCGGTGGAGCGCCTGGCGCTGGAGGGCGTGCTGGACATTTGCCTGGCCAACGCCTCGTTCCAGATCCGCTTCGACCCCGACCGCATCGCCCCCGACGTGCTGCTTGCAGCAGTGCGCGGTGCAGAGGCCGAGGCGGTTGCCGAGCGCGCATTGCACACCCGGATCATCGAGATCCCAGTGCTGTACAACGACCCCTGGACCCATGAAACCCTCATGCGCTTTCGCGACCGCCACCAGGACCCGGGCAGCACCGACCTGGAATACGCGGCGCGTATCAATGGCCTGGCCGATGTCGATGCGTTCATTGCCGCACACAGTGGCGCGCCTTGGTTCGTGTCGATGGTCGGCTTTGTCGCAGGCCTGCCGTTCATGTTCCAGATGGTCGAACGCGAGCGCCAGTTGCAGGTGCCCAAGTACCTGCGCCCGCGCACCGACACGCCGAAGCTGACCCTGGGCCACGGCGGCTGTTTCGGGTGCATCTACTCGGTGCGCGGGGCAGGGGGCTACCAGATGTTCGGCGTTACCCCGGCGCCGATCTACGACCCGCAGCAGGGCCTGAACTATCTGAAGGAGCACATGGTGTTCTTCCGCCCAGGGGACATCGTGCAGTTCAAACCCATCGACCGTCAGGCCTATGACCAGGCGGTGGCGGATGTCGAGGACGGCCGTTTCGACCTACGCATTCGCCCTGTTGAGTTCTCGCTGGATGCTTTCCTGGCCGACCCGGTCGGCTATCCCAAGTCGTTGCAGGAGGTGCTGGCATGATCAAGGTACTCAAACCTGGCCTGGCAACCTCGGTGCAGGACTTGGGCCGTGAAGGCTATTACCATTTGGGCATCCCGCCGTCAGGGGCGCTTGATCAATATGCGTTGCGCGCCGCCAACCAGCTGGTCGGCAACCCGGCGGGCACTGCCGGCCTCGAATGTGCACTGGTGGGGCCGGAGCTGGAGTTTCTGCAAGATGCCCTGGTGGCGGTGTGTGGCGCACAGATGCCGGTGCTGCTCGATGGCCGTGAACAGCGCCCGGACACCTCGTTTGCAGTCAGGGCAGGCCAAGTGCTGCGCTTTGCCTTCCCCACAGCCGGGGCGCGTGCCTATCTGGCGGTCGCGGGCGGCATTGATGTACCCGAAGTGCTGGGCAGCCGGTCCACCTACGCACTGGGCGCGCTGGGCGGTTTTCAGGGTCGCAAGCTACAGGCAGGTGATGTACTGCCGGTCGGTGTGCCCAGTGCCACGGCCCGTGCCGGTGCCAGTTTGCCAATGGCACTGCGCCAGGCGCTGGGTGGCGAAGTGGTGTTGCGCGTGGTGCCGGGGTTGTACTTCCACCGCCTGTCTGATGCTGCGGCGAAAAGCTTTTTCACCGATGCCTGGACGGTGGGCTCCGAGGCCGACCGTATCGGCTACCGCTACAAGGGTGGCAACGCACTGAGTTTCCAGCCGCGTGAGCAGCCATTCGGCGCTGGCTCGGACCCGTCCAATATCGTCGACAGTTGCTACCCGATCGGCTCGATACAAGTACCCGCCGGGCTGGAGCCGATCATTCTGCACCGCGATGCGGTGTCGGGTGGTGGGTACGCCATGATCGGCACGGTGATCAGCGCCGACCTGGACCTGATCGGGCAGATGCAGCCGAACCAGCAGGCGCGGTTCTTGCCGGTGAGCATGGAAGCGGCGCTTGAAGCGCGGCGGTCCTACAAGAAAAGGCTGGCGTATCTGAGCAAACTGTTCAGCTGATCGGTGCGTAGCCTGTACCGGCGTCTTCGCAGGTTGCTGCGAAGCGTCCGGTACAGGTGGGCAAGCCTCAGGTCAGAAGCTGTACTTGGCGGTCAGCATCATGTTGCGCGGTGCGCCCCAGGTGTCGCCGGCATAGTCGACCGAGGTGGCCACGGCCGAGTAGTACTTGCGGTCGAAGACGTTGTTGGCGTTGAGCTGCAGGTCGAGGTGCTTGTTGACCTGGTAGCCAGCCATCAGGTCGGTGACCGCGTACGAACCCTGGACCAGACGGTACTCGCTGCCATCGGCAACGGTGAAGTCGTTGTAGATGCGGCTCTGCCAGGAGATGTTGCCACCGATGCGCAGCTTCTCCAGCGGGCCTTCGAAGCGGTAGGTGGTGGTCAGCTTGAACAGGTGCTCCGGGGTATCGGTGTCGAAGCGCTGGTTGACGTTGCCCGGGTTGGCGGCGTCTTTGAGGGTGTGGACGCGGGCATAGGTGTAGCCTGCACCGACCTGCCAGTTGCGGGTCAGCGCACCCTGCAGCTCCATGTCGATACCTTGGCTGCGTACCTCGCCAGAGGCGACGTAGCAGTTGGTAGGGTCGTTGCAGCCAGTCAGGTCGGTCTGCGAAACGGCACGGTTTTCCTGGTCGATACGGAACAGCGCCACGCTGGCATTGAGGGCGCCATCGAAGTACTCGCCCTTGAGGCCGATTTCATAGTTCTTGCCGTCCACCGGCTTGAGCGGGCTGCCGGAAGCGTCCTTGTAATCCTGTGGGTTGAAGATGTCGCTGTAGCTGACATACACCGAGTGATGATCGTCCAGGTCGTAGATCAGGCCGGCATAGCGGGTGACATTACGCGTGACCTTGTAATCGGCGCTGGAGCTTTCCTTGTTGTCGTAGTCGTACCAGTCCAGGCGGCCGCCCAGGATCAGCTTCAGCGGGTCGGCCAGGCTCAGGCGCGTGGTCATGTACACGCCTTCCTGGGTAGCGACTTCGCGTACGTTGTTGGTGTGCACGAAATTCGGCTTGCCACCATTGAGCGGCCAGTTGGTGTCATACGGGCTGTAGTTGCGCGTGTCCATGTCATAGATGCGCTTGCTGGCGCCCACCACCAGCTCGTGGGTGCGGCCAAACGCCTGGAACGGGCCGCTGACGAAGCCGTCCACGCCAGCCTGGTTTTCCTGGTGCTTGGACTGGTAGGCCGTGCGTGACAGTGGCTTGTCGAGCCCTGCCCACCGCGACTGGTAGGAGCCGGTGAAGGTGCCGTCCTGTTGGGAATAGTTGGCGTTGACCTGCAGCTTCCAGTCATTGGCCAGGCGCTGCTGCACTTCGGCGAATACGGTGTTGATCTCCTGGTCCTTGTTTTCCCAGTCACTGCCTGGGTTGTAGGAGCGCGAGTAACCCACGTGGTGGCCGTTCAGGGCGGTTGGCATGGCGCCCCAGAAGTTGTTGGTCTGGTCTTTCTGGTGAGAGAAACCAAGGGTCAGGGTGGTGTCTTCGGACAGGTCCGCCTCGGTGATCGCATAGAACAGGCCGTGGTCTTCTTCGACGTCGTCGATGTAGCTGTTGGCACCCCGGTAGGACGTCACCACGCGGCCGCGCAGTGTGCCGCTGTCGTTGAGCGGGCTGGAGGCATCGACTTCGCCGCGGTAGTCGTCCCAGCTGCCAGCGGCGCCGGTCAGGGTGACCTTCTGTTCGGCCAGCGGACGCTTGCGCACCAGGTTGATGGCCGCCGAAGGGTTGCCGGAGCCGGTGATCAGGCCGGTCGCGCCGCGCACGATCTCGACGCGGTCGAACATGGCCAGGTTAGGCTGGGAGCCCACGGTATACGGCTTGTAACCGCTCGGAATGCCGTCGTACATCAGGTTGTCGATGTCAAAGCCCCGTGACGTGTAGCTTTGCCGACCTGGGCCGCCGGAGTAGTCAAGGAACAGCCCTGGCGTGGCCTTGACCACGTCGTTGATGCTGGTCATCGCCTGGTCGTCCATGCGCTGGCGGGTGATCACGGTGACCGCTTGCGGCGTTTCACGCAGGCTCAATGGCAGCTTGGTGGCGGTGGACATGGAACCTGTGGTGTAGGACTGCGAACCCTCTGTGGTGCTGCCCAGCCTGTCGGAGCTGATCTCGGTGGCGCCCAGCACCAGCGCAGTGGGCTGATCGCCTTCGGCCAGGGCCGGTGTGACGATGGCCATGCAGATGGCCATGGCGAGCAGGTTGCGGGCAGGGAGATTGCGCGTGGGCGCGAGTGGCGACGGCATGTGGGGTGGGTTCCTGTGCATTGTTAAACGTTATTGAAAGCGTGTATGAGAACGATTAACAATAAGTTTGTCAGGATTTGTCCGCCCGTGAAAGATTGGGATGTAGGAATTTTTACCTTTTTTTCACATTTGTGGGGCGGTCTAGACGGCGCCGTGCAGAGCGATCAGGGTTCAGCGCGGTTTATCGCCTTGCCCCGCTGCTCGGCCACTTCCGCAGCCTGGCCATCACGTTGCTTGCCTTGGCGCGCCAGCCCTTCGAGTTGCGGGATCAGCATGCCTTCGGGCAAATGCCGCCAGAAACGCCCCGGCATGTGCAGGCGCAAGGCATCCGGGTTGAGGCGGGCAGGGTTGAAGGTGTGGCGGTAGTAGGTGCGCCACAGCTCGGCACCCGGGTCATCGGCATTGCGCGCCCACTGGCGCCAAGCGTCCGGGCAGTGCCGCTGATAATCGAAACTCTGGCCGTCGAAGCGGATACCGTCCGCCGGCGTGGCGATCAACCAGCGCTGGCGCCCCAGGCGGTCGGCGAAGTGCGCGCTGGCACTGTGCAGAATGTCATGGGCCGGCTCGTGATAGGCCACCAGGTCCAGTTGCAGTTGCTCGGCAAGTACTGGCGGCAAGGGCACGAAACGCACGAATGCATGCAAGTGATGTGCTTCACGGCTGACTTGCTTGATACGACGGTGCAGTTCACTGCCCAGGCGGTCGCCGGCGAGCATTGCCGTGCGGTCACCGTGGGCCACGCGCCAGAGCACGTCGTACAGCAGCGCCCAGCGTTGCTCGCCCCGGTATCGCGATGCCTGTTCCAGGAGGCCCAACAGCGCCGCCGGTACCTTGGCGTGAAAGGGGCCGGGCCCGTCTGGCAGCGCAGCAGGCACCGCCAGCAGGTCATCGATCGGCCCTTGCGACCAGGTCACTTGCGCCGGGTCGACACCGTGCCCGAGCAGCGTGCGGGCCTGAGCGCGCCAGGTGCTGAAGCAGTCGTCACAATCGAGCGCGATCACCCCCACAACCCCATCTGCACGGGTGCCTGTGGCTCACGCAGGCGCTCGCGCAGCAGGCCGCTGCGCAGCTCGGCCTGGCCTGGGCGGTAATCGCTGGTGATGATGAATGGCCGGGCCTTGTCGAGCACGCAGCGCAGCTGGATCAGGTCGTCATAGCGCACCCGCCGTTCACGGCGCAGCGCCACCAGCCGCTGCACACTGCGCAGGCCAATGCCGGGGATGCGTGCCAGCAGCGCCGGCTCGGCACGGTTCACATCCAGCGGGAACACCTCACGGTTGGCCAGTGCCCAGGCAAGCTTGGGGTCGATGTCCAAGGCCAGGTTACCCGCCTGGCCGAGCAACTCACCCGCTTTGTAGCCATAGCCGCGCAACAGGAAATCTGCCTGGTACAGGCGGTGCTCGCGCAGCAGCGGTGGGGCTGCCAGCGGCACGCTGCCCGGGCTGTCGGGTATCGGGCTGAAGGCTGAGTAATACACGCGCTTGAGGCCGTAACCCTGGTAAAGCGACTCGGCGTTGCGCAGCAGCGTGCTGCCGTCAGTGGCATCGGCGCCGACGATGACCTGGGTGCTTTGCCCGGCCGGGGCGAAGCGCGGTGCTTTGGGCTCGCCCGCCACGGCTTGCTGGCCCTGGTGGATGACGCCCATGGCCTGGCGAATGGTATGGGCGTGTTTTTCCGGGGCCAGGCGCTTGAGGCTGGCATCGGTGGGCAGTTCGATATTGACGCTGAGGCGGTCGGCCAGGCGCCCGGCTTCCTCGATCAGCAGTGGGTCGGCGTCGGGAATGGTCTTGAGGTGGATGTAACCCCGGAAGTTGTGCTCCTCACGCAGCAGGCGCGCCACGCGGATCAACTGTTCCATGGTGTAGTCGGCCGAGCGAATGATGCCGGAGCTGAGGAACAGGCCGCTGATGCAGTTGCGCCGGTAGAAGTCCAGGGTCAGGCGCACCACTTCCTCGGGGGTGAAACGCGCCCGCGGCACGTTGCTGGAGCGGCGGTTGACGCAGTATTGGCAGTCGTACAGGCAGAAGTTGGTCAACAGCACCTTGAGCAGCGAAACGCAGCGCCCGTCCGGTGTATAGCTGTGGCAGATACCCATGCCGTTGGTCGCGCCCAGGCCGTTGCTGCCGCGCGAGTTGCGTTTGGGCGCGCCACTGCTGGCACAGGACGCATCGTACTTGGCGGCATCGGCAAGGATGCCAAGCTTGGCAATGAGCTGCATGAGGGTGTCTCGTGATACTGAATATTCATACAGTATTTTGAGAGTTGATGGAATGCAAGTGGTGTCAGACGGTCGTGCCGTTCAGGCATGGCATCTAAACTTACAAACAGCCCGCCGCGGTTCCCATCACGGCGAGCCTCAACACCTAACCCGACCACCGCGACCCCGGACCGGACATCCCTCGCTGACGGTGGCCTTCTTGCAGAGGAGGGCAGGTCATGGACGAGGCAAGGCTCCACGATTTCATGGGCAAGCTGGTGGGTGACATGGGCGCTGCGGCGACCCTGGCCAATGTGATACTCGGCGACGAACTGGGGTTGTACCGGGCCATGGCCGATAGCCAGCCGGTCACCCCCCAGGTGCTGGCGGCACGGACCGGCTGCCATCCACGGCTGGTGCGTGAATGGCTCAACGCCCAGGCGGCGGCTGGCTATATGGTCCATGAGCAGGGCAGTTTCGTGCTGCCCGAGGAACAGGCCATGGCACTGGCCCTGGAGGATTCACCGGCCTATATGGCGGGCGGCGCGGCGGTAGTGGCCGCGCTGTTTCACGACAAGGACAAGCTGGTGGCTGCGATGCGCGGTGACGGGGGGTTGGCCTGGGGCGACCATCACCCCTGCATGTTCAGCGGTACCGAGCGTTTCTTCCGGCCTGGCTATCGCACCTTCCTGGTGGCCGACTGGCTGCCGGCGCTCGACGGTGTGGTGGCCAAGCTGCAGGCCGGCGCCAAGGTCGCGGATGTGGGGTGTGGGCATGGCGCTTCGACGCTGGTCATGGCCCAGGCGTTTCCAGCATCGACCTTCATCGGCTATGACTACCATGCGCCCTCCATCGCCACGGCCCGCGAACGCGCGGGTGAGGCCGGGTTGACCCCGCAGGTGAGTTTCCAGCAGGCGTCGGCCAAGGATTACCCGGGCAACGATCATGACCTGGTGTGCTTCTTCGATTGCCTGCACGACATGGGCGACCCGGTCGGCGCTGCTCGGCATGCCTACCAGGCGTTGAAGCCCGACGGTACGGTGATGCTGGTGGAGCCCTATGCCGAGGATACGCTCGATGGCAACCTGACGCCGGTCGGGCGCTTGTTCTATGCCGCGTCGACGTTCATCTGCACACCGAATTCACTGTCCCAGGAGGTGGGCTTGGGGCTGGGCGCACAGGCGGGCGAGGCGCGCTTGCGGGCGGTGTTCGAAGAGGCGGGGTTTACCGAGTTCCGGCGGGCGACACAGACGCCGTTCAACTTGATACTGGAAGCCAGGAAGTAGGTGCACGCCAAGGCTGGCGATGAGGCCGGTGCAGGCAAAAAGAAGGGGCGCCAGATTGGCGCCCCTTGCTCTTGCTGCTTAGGCTTCAGCGTCCCAGGGACGATCGCCTTTTTCATCTTTCACACGGGTCGGCAGGCCCATCACATCCAGCGCCTTGAGGAACGGCTCGGCTGGCAGCTCCTCGACGTTGACCATGCGCTTGGCATCCCATTCGCCACGGGCAACCAGCAGGGCCGCAGCCACTGGCGGTACACCGGCGGTGTAGGAGATACCCTGGCTGTCGGTCTCGGCGTAGGCCTCTTCGTGATCAGCCACGTTGTAGATGAACACCTCACGCGGCTGACCATCCTTGGTGCCCTTGACCAGGTCACCGATGCAGGTCTTGCCGGTATAGCCAGGCGCCAGCGAAGCGGGGTCAGGCAGCACGGCCTTGACCACTTTCAGTGGCACCACTTCCAGGCCTTCAGCGGTCTTGACCGGCTGCTCGGAAAGCAGGCCCAGGTTCTTCAGCACGGTGAACACATTGATGTAGTGCTCGCCGAAGCTCATCCAGAAGCGCACGTTCGGTACGTTAAGGTTCTTCGAGATCGAGTGGACCTCGTCATGACCGGTCAGGTACAGGTTCTGTGAACCCACGACCGGCAGGTCGTCGGTACGTTTCACCTCGAACATGGTGTTGCTGGTCCACTGGCTGTTCTGCCAGCTCCATACTTGCCCGGTGAACTCGCGGAAGTTGATTTCCGGGTCGAAGTTGGTGGCGAAATACTTGCCGTGGGACCCAGCATTGACGTCGAGAATGTCGATCGAATCAATGCTGTCGAAATACTGTTGCTGCGCCAGTTTGGCGTAGCTGTTCACCACACCCGGGTCGAAACCGACGCCGAGAATGGCGGTGATGTTCTTCTCTTGGCATTCTTCGAGGTGTTTCCACTCGTAGTTGCCGTACCAGGGCGGCGTCTCGCAGATCTTGCCCGGTTCTTCGTGGATCGCGGTGTCCAGGTAGGCGACACCGGTATCGATGCAGGCACGTAGCACCGACATGTTGAGGAAGGCAGAGCCCACGTTGATCACGATCTGCGATTCAGTCTCGCGGATCAGTGCCTTGGTTGCCTCGACATCGAGGGCGTTGAGCGAGAAGGCCTGGATGTCGGCGGGTACCTTGAGGCTACCCTTGGCCTTGACGCTGTCGATGATGGCCTGGCATTTGGAGATGTTCCGCGACGCAATGGCAATACGACCGAGTTCGTCGTTATGCTGCGCGCACTTGTGGGCCACCACCTTGGCGACACCTCCTGCACCAATGATAAGAACGTTCTTCTTCAATTTATCCCTTGCTCCTTACTTGATAGCCGGTCTTACGACAGGCTGGAAACGTAGTCTTCGAAACCGAACTCGCGCACCACTTCGACGCTGCCGTCGAGTTGCTTGACCGCGATGGATGGCATCTTCAAACCGTTGAACCAGTTTTTCTTGACCATGGTGTAACCCGCCGTGTCGATGAACGACAGGCGATCGCCGATGGCCAACGGACGATCGAATTGGTACTCGCCGAAGATGTCGCCGGCCAGGCACGATTTACCGCAGACCATGTAGGTGTGCTCGCCATCGTTGGGGGCCATCTTGGCGTTCAGCCGGTAGATCAGCAGGTCGAGCAGGTGTGCTTCGATCGAGCTGTCGACCACGGCCAGGTGTTTGCCGTTGTACAGGGTGTCGAGCACGGTCACTTCCAGCGAGGCGCTGTTGGTGATGGCCGCTTCGCCCGGCTCCAGGTAGACCTGCACGCCGTAGGTCTGCGAGAAGGCTTTCAGGCGCGCGCAGAACGCATCGACGGCATAGTCTTCACCGGTGAAGTGAATGCCGCCACCCAGGCTGACCCACTCGACCTTGTGCAGCAGGTGCCCGAAGCGCTCTTCGATGTGCGTCAGCATCTTGTCGAACAGGCCGAAGTCACCGTTCTCGCAGTTGTTGTGGAACATGAAGCCGGAAACCTGCGAGATGACCTTCTCGATCTTCTCCGGGTCCCATTCACCGAGGCGGCTGAACGGGCGGGCCGGGTCGGCCAGCAGGTAGTCGGAGCTGCTGACCTGCGGGTTGACGCGCAGGCCGCGGACCTTGCCTTCGGACTGCTCGGCGAAGCGCTGCAGCTGGCCGATGGAGTTGAAGATGATCTTGTCGCAGTTCTCGAGCATTTCCTCGACCTCGTCGTCGGCCCAGGCCACGCTGTAAGCGTGGGTCTCGCCGGCGAACTTCTGGCGGCCGAGCTTGAGCTCGTACAGCGACGAGGATGTAGTGCCGTCCATGTACTGCTGCATCAGGTCGAACACCGACCAGGTGGCGAAGCACTTGAGGGCGAGCAGCGCCTTGGCACCGGAGTGTTCGCGCACGTAGGCGATCTTCTCCATGTTGCTCAGCAGCTTGGTTTTATCGATGAGGTAATACGGCGTCTTGATCATTTAAAGGCCCCCGGCCAGGCCGGCCAAAAAAAGGACACGCATTGTGCCTTCACTTGCTGCATACCGAAAGGGCGAGATATGCATTTCGTCGAGGTCGTTGCCGATAGACCGGAATTTTTCCGATTGCAGCGAGCTCATTGGAACAGGCCCGTATGACCATCCTAATCACCGGCTGCGCAGTACAAGGAGAATCCGATGAAGTGCTGCAATGCGACAGACCCGCACAGGAGCCATCAATGAAAGCTGGCATCATCTCCGATACCCACGGTTTGCTGCGGCCCGAGGCGGTGAGGGCGCTGGCCGGTTGCGATCTGATCGTGCACGCCGGTGATATCGGCAAGGCAGAGATCCTTGACGAGCTCCAGGCGTTGGCGCCGTTAGAGGTGGTGCGCGGCAACAACGACCTGAAGTTGCCCTGGGCAGCTGGCCTGGCCGACCAGCGATGTTTCGACATGCACGGCTGGCAGACACTGCTGGTGCACGACATTGCCGATGTGCCAGCCGAACTGGATGAGGCGGTGCGCGTGGTGATCACTGGGCATTCGCACAAACCATTGATCGACTGGCGTGAAGGGCGGTTGTACCTGAACCCCGGCAGTGCCGGGCCACGGCGGTTCAAGTTGCCGGTGACGGTGGCGGTCATCGAAGTCGAGCGCGGGCACCTGCAGCCGCGCATCATTCAGTTGCTTGAGTGACCCTGCGGCCTGATCGCTGGCTTGCCGGCGAGCTGGGCCGTGAGGGCAACCTCAGGCGACCTGCTTCAACCAGTCCTGAATCTGTTGCAGCGTAGCCGTAGCCCCGCCACAAACGACCACCAGCACGTTCTGGTAACCGTCCAGCTTCGCGGTCTCGTACGCCAACGCCAACGCCGCCCCGCAGGCAGGCTCCACCAGCACCCGGGGGTCCGCCAGAAACCGCTCGCAGGCTTGAAGCGCCGCGCGATCGCTGACCAGAACGCTGTGCACCGGATGTTCCTGCACGCACGCCAGGGCCTGGTCGGCGACGCGCTTGGCGCCCAGCGAAGTCGCCACCGATGTGAGGCGCTGCAGCTCTACCGGGTGACCTGCCTGCACTGCCGCGTGCAGCGAGGCCGCGCCCTCGGTTTCCACCGCCAGCACAGGGACATCGTGCCAGCCGTTGCGCTTGAGCCCTTCGACCACGCCACTGAGCAGGCCGCCGCCGCCCACCGACAGCACCACCGCATCGGGCTTGTAGCCGGTTGCCGCCACTTCATCCACAAGGCTGGCATGGCCGGCCCACAGCAGCGGGTCATCGAAGGGGTGAATGAAGGCATCGTCCGGCCCGACCAGGGTTTGCGCCAACGCGTTGGCCTCCTGCCACGAGCTGCCATGCACCACCACCTTGGCACCCTCCAGGTGCAACAGTTCTTTGGCGCGTTCGGTGGTGGTCTCAGGCACCACTACCGTGACCGGCACACCCAGCTGGCGCCCGGCGTAGGCGACGGCCAGGCCGGCATTGCCACCGGATGAGGACACGAAATGGCGGGCGCCCCGGGCATGGTGCACTTCGCAGGCATGGCCCACCCCACGCAGCTTGAACGAACCACAGGGCTGAAGTGCGTCGAGCTTCAGCCAGATCGAGCGGCCAGCGGCCAGCGACAGCGGGCGGGATTCGATCAGCGGGGTGTGGATATGCAGAGTCATCGCGTAGCTCCATGCTTCAGGTAGAGGCCAATGGTAACGCGGCAGGCCAGTTGCAGGTCATTGAATGTGCGGTGATTACACCCTGCCTGTCAGCACGCTTGCGCCACAGCGCTATTGCTGACGCTGCGCCCCAGCACCAGCACCGTGACAAAACCGCAGCCCACCAATGCCGTGGCCAGGCCCAGCAGCACCGAGCTGCCCAGCTGGTCGACGATTTGCCCGCCGAAGAACGAGCCCAGCGCGATGATCACCTGGAACATGGCGACGAACAGTGGCATGCCTCGTTCGACGTCCTTGGGCGCGACGACAAACATCCAGATACTGGCGCAGGCCGGGAAGGCGCCGAAGGCGAAGCCCCAGAGCGCGATCAGCATCGCCGCCCCGGTCATGCCGGTGGCGAAGTGGGGGAACAGGGCGGTGCTGACGCCGATCATCAACGCGACCAGCAACAGGGTGTGACGCACGCTTTGGTTGGCGGCGAAACCGGCGAAGATATTGCCCATCACCCCGGCGACGCCATACAGCAGCAACAGCGAGCCGATGGTCGGCCCATCGAAACCGGAATGCTGCTTGAAGAAGGGCGCGACGTAGGTGTAGGCGGCAAAGTGCGCCAGGCCAATCAGCAACACCGCAATCAGGCCAACCCGGGCTTGTGGGTTGATGAACAGCGCTGGCAGGTCAGTGATGCGGATGGCCTTGTCCGGGTTCAGGCGCGGCAGCAGCAGGATCTGCGCCAGCAGCACCGGGACGCCGACCAGGGCCGTGACCAGGAAGGTCATGCGCCAGCCCAGCAGGCCACTGAGCCAGGTGCCTACCGGCACGCCCAGCACGGTGGCCAGGGTCACGCCGACCATGATGATCGAGGTGGCCTGGGCAACGCCCACCCCCTTGGGTGCCAGGCGGCCGCTCAGGGCAATGGCGGTAGCCCAGAAACCGCCGATGCTGATGCCCAGCAGCACGCGGCCGAACAGCAGCAGGTTGAAGTCGCTGGCGTAGGCCACCACCGCGTTGGCGATGATCATGATCAGTGTCAGGCCGATCAACAGATAGCGCCGGTCCAGGGCGCCGATGCCCACCGACAGCAAGGGGGCGGCGAGGGCGGCCATGATGCCGGGCAGGGTGACCATCAGGCCGGCGTGGCCAGCACTGATGCCCAGGTCACTGGCGACATCGTTCAATACGCCTACCGGCAAAAACTCGCTGGTCACCAGGGCGAAGGCGCCCACGGCGACCGATAGAATCGCCAGCCACTGCTGTTTGACGCTTTGCTGACTGTGTTCGGGCAGGCCACCTGGGGCCGGGCTGGTATTTGACATGGTGCGGGGTTCCAGAAGGGGAGTGTCGCCTTGAGCAGGCGCGTGGAGCGGGGGAGAATCCGGCGGGCAGTATACGGGGCCCGTCTGCCGGGCCGACAGGCGGGCCTTTCGATAGTCATCATCAGTGCGATTGATGAGGCGCCCCTGGGGCGCCTTCCTGGCTGCTTATGTGCTGCACCCTCAGTTCATCGGGTATTGACGCCACCCTCCGCAAAACGTGGCGCCAGGCGCACTGCTGCCGCTTCAAACGCGCGGACCATCTGTTCGACAACTTCATCGCTGTGCTCGAACGACAGGTAGATGCGCCCATACGGCGAGGGCATCACCAGCACACCCTCGGCACGTAGCGCCAGGTGCAGCGCCTGGCTGAACGCTGCGTCGGCGAAGGCGGCGGCTTCTTCATAATCGGCTGGCGCACGCTCGCACGGCCAGATGGCGAACACGTTGCCGTAGCCACTGGTGCTGATGGTTATGCCCCGGGCCTTGAAGATCGCCTGGACGGTGTGGCGTAGCTTTTCGCCACGCTCGATCAGCTCTGGGTAAGCGGCGCTGTCCAGTTGTGCCAGCGTGCCAAGTACCGCCGCACAGGCCATCGGGTTGCCACTAAAGGTGCCGCCGCGCAGCACCTTGCCCTGTTCGAAGCCGGCCAGAACGTGCGGTTTGCCGACGATCGCCGATACCGGTACACCGTTGCCGATGGCTTTACCGACGCTGGCGATGTCCGGGTCAAGGCCTGCCTGCAGGCTGGCCAGGCCGGCATGCAGGCGAAAGCCCATCAGCACCTCGTCGCTGATCACCAGCGCACCATGGCGATGAGCCACGTCCTGCACATGCTGCAGGTAACCTGGCGCCGGCATTATGCAGCCGGCGTTGGCGAGCATCGGTTCCAGCAGCACGGCAGCGATGTCCGGGTCTTGCTCGAACAATTGCTCCACATCGTCGAAGTCGTTGAAACGCAGCAGTGTGGTTCGGGCCGTGGAGGGGCGCTCGCCATCAGCGAACGCAGCCTCGGGCGACCCGACGTTGCCGAAACTGACATCGTCGAACCAGCCGTCGAAGCCGGCCGCCATCTTGGCGATTCGCCCGCGCCCGGTGTAAGCACGTGCAGCGCGACAGGCCAGGTGAACCGCCTCGCTGCCAGAGTTGGTGAAGATCACTCGACTGAGGGCGCCGGTGTGCGCTGCCAGCGCACTGGCGGCAGCATGTTCGCGCACGTGGGCCCAAGAGGGCGAGGCGGCGTCGGCTAGTGCCTGGGCCACCTGCGCATTTACCCCGTCATCGGCATGGCCGAGCAGTACGGCGCCGAAGCCCAGTGCTGTGTCGATGTAGCGCCGGCCCAGATCATCCCACAGGTACGGGCCTTTGCCATTGCGGATGAACAGGGCCTGCCCTTCGAGTGCCGGCAGGATACGGGCGGCGCTGGAAACATCGCCTACGAGATTGCGCATCAGTACCTCTGTGTCGTTGTGCGCAGCAGGGCTGACGGCGCGTCAGGTTCTGCTGGTCGGGTTTGGTTTTCTCAGCGGGTGTTCCACGGGCTGCTGGCGAGCTTCTGTTCGAGAAAGTCGCGGAACACGCGGATTCGCGGGCTGAGGTGTTTGCGATTGGTGTAGATCATGTAAAGCGGTTCGACGCTGTCCTGGGCATAGGCCTGCAGCAGGGGCACCAGGCGGCCCTCCTGAATGTCCTGGCCGATATGAAACTCCGCCAGACGCACGATGCCAGCGCCGCCTAGCGCCAGGTCGCGTAGCAGGTCGCCCTGGCCGAACGTGGCCTTGGGGACCACCGGCACGGTGATGGCCTGGCCATCGACCACGAACCCCCAGGTGTTCCACACGCTGCTGAAACCGAAGGAAAAACAGGTGTGCTGCAGCAGTTGTTCAGGGTTTGCCGGTGTGCCGTGCTTGGCCAGGTAGGCGGGCGATGCGCAGAGGATCCAGCGGCTTTGGCCGATCTTGCGGGCAATGCGCGAGGAGTCGGGCAGTACGCCACTGTGGATCGCTACGTCCAGCCCCTGATCGAACTGATCGCTGAACTGCGCGCCGACCTGGATATCCACGGTCAGCCCCGGGTAGGCGGCAAGAAACTCTGGTAGCCAGGGGATGATCTGGTGCTTGGCGAAGGTGGTCATGGTGTGGACCCGCAGCGTGCCACTGACGCGGGTAGGAAAGGCTTCGGCTAGCGAGTCGGCCTCTGCCATGGCATTGCTGACTGCCCGGGCGCTGACCAGGTAGGCGGCACCTTCCTCGGTCAGCGTCAGGCTGCGGGTGCCCCGCTGGAACAGGCGTACCTGCAGGCGGTCTTCCAGGCGCGAGATCAGCTTGCTGATGGCCGACGGCGTCATGCCGCAAGCACGCGCCGCAGCAGAAAAGTTGCCGTGTTCGGCAGCGCCGAGGAAGGCCAGCAGTTGTGAGTAGTTGTCCATGTTCTGCCTCCGTTGTCAGCAGAATGCTGGCAGCGCCGCGTCGGGGTAGCAACCCGCGTGTATCAGGATACGAGGGGGCGTTGGCGTGTCCGTCGCTCAGCGAATGAACTGTTCGATGTAGTCGTCGGGCAGCCCGAGCGCCTTGTAGTGAGCGCGAGCGGCCTCCAGCTTGGTGAACACGTCTTCGTACCCGACGGCGACCCCCTGTGGGTCGACATAGGTGTAACCGCCTTGCACATGGAACCAGGTGATCATCTCTTCCACGTCCTCTGGCACGAACAGGGTGTGCGTTTCGCCTGGTGGCTCGAAGGCGAACGAGCCTTCCTCGGCGACCCAGTCGTGCTCCAGGTAGTACCAGCGGCCTTTGAGTACCAGTGCATGCACGCCGCCGGTGTGACGGTGACGCGACAGAACACCGCTCTGGCGCACCCGCAGCAGGTTGATGTAATAGCCGCCAGAGACACTCAGCAACAAGGGCTTGAATGATACCGAAGCGGTCACCGGGACCCACAGGTGGTCGTCTTCGAGCCACTTGCCGAGTACACCGGGGTGAACCATGTCGGGGGACATGAACGGTACTTGCGGCAGTTGATAGGGGATGGCCAGTTCGTCGGGTTTGGGGGCAATACTCATGAGGGCTTCCACAGTTGGTTTTCTTGAATCCCCGGCCCGTTCAGGGCCGGGGTTGCAGGCAGCTTAGGGGTGCGCTGCAGGGTGAAAAAGGGCGTGTTCGGCACACCGGCTATGACGCTGAGTCATGGCTGGCAGGCCTCGAACTGCAAGGCGCTGCGCTGCGCCGACAGCGCCGGCTGGCGCTTTTGCAGGTGGACGCCGATGGCCACCAGCACGGCCGTCAGCCCCAGAGTGCTGAGCAGTTCGGCCCGCTGGCCGGGGAACGCCGCCATGATGGCGAACACGCTGACGATCAAGGCGATGGTGAACAGGGTCAACCACGGGAACAGCCACATGCGCACCGCCAGTGGCCGGCCCAGGGCGACCAGCTTGCGGCGCATGCACAGTTGAGTGATGGCGATCACCAGATACATCAGCAGGGCCAGTGCACCGCTGGTGGCCAGCAGGAACTGGAACACCTGAGCTGGCAGCAGATAGTTGGCGGCCAGGGCCGCAAGTGCGGCTGCCGAGGTCAGGGCCACAGCCACCAGCGGCACGCCCTGAGCGGTGGTGCGTGAAACAGCGTTGGGCGCATCGCCGCGTCGGGCCAGTGAGTAGGCCATGCGCGACGCTGTGTAGATGGCCGAGTTCAGGCAACTGGTGACTGCCACCAGTACCACGATACTCATGATGCCGGGTGCCCACGGGATGTTCATCGCGTTCAGAACCGCCTGATACGAGCCTTGTGCCAGGCCTGGGGCGTTCCACGGGATCAGGCACACCACCACGAACATCGAGCCGAGATAGAACAGGCCAAGGCGCCACACCACCGCCCGGATGGCCTTCTTGATGTTGGCTTTAGGGTCGGGTGATTCGGCCGCGGCGATGGTCACCACCTCGCTGCCTTGGAAGCTGAACATCGCAGTCAGCAGCGCAGCGACGATGGCCACGTTGCCGTTCGGGGCGAAGCCGCCGTTAGCGTAGAGGTTGCGGATGCCGCTGGTGGACGAGCCGGGCATCAGGCCCAGGATCGCCAGCACGCCGAGCCCGATGAAGCTGACGATCGACACCACCTTGAACAGCGATAGCCAGTACTCCAGGGTACCGAACGAACCGACACTGAGGCTGTTGCACAAGACCAGTGCCAGGGTCATGGCAAAGGCGGTGGACCAGTGCGGCAAGCCCAGCCAGTCACCCAGGATGTTGCCGGCAACGATGGCCTCGATGGCGATCACCAGCACGTAGAACCACCAGTACAGCCAGCCAATGGAAAACCCGGCCCAGCGCCCGATGGCCTGGTCAGCGTAGGATGAAAACGAGCCGGTGTCTGGCCGCGCCGTGGCCATCTCGCCGAGCATCTGCATCACCAGCACCACGATCGCGGCGGCAATCAGGTACGCCACCAGTACCGCCGGACCGGCGGTGACGATGGCGTTGCTTGAGCCTACGAAAAGGCCGGCGCCTATCACCCCGCCGATCGAGATCATCGTGACCTGCCTGCCTTTCAAGCCAGTCCCCAGCTTGTTGTTTGTCTTGCCTTGTTCGCCACGCATCGGCTTGCACCTCGGTTGCTCGCTTGTTGTTGTCATGGGCCGCCTGCACAACGACCTTGCAGGCCACCTTAAGCGGCAAACACGTGTGGGATTAGCCGGCCAGGCGTCACACCGGGTGTGATGAAAGTTCATAGTCGAGCAGAACGGTACCCGGCAGGCAGGGCACGGCCACGCAGCAGATCCGGTATGACCCGGTATCCGGATGGGAAGGGGCAAGCTCGATCAGCCCAGCACTGCTGGGCGTTTGAGCAGTGCATACCTAGGTTTCTGGCTCGCTGACTTGTCTCCACCGGCACCTGCTGCGCCGGTTCGCGCAACCAGGTGCCTGGCCTTGTAGACGGCTCAGTGTTTGTCGGTGAAGTAGTGAGGGTAAAGCACCCGGTCCAGCTCCAGCTTTTCAGCATCCCCCACGCGCTTGCGCACTTCGGCGTAGAACTGCTGGCTCTGGTTCTGGAACCTGATGTAATCGCGGGTACAGGCCTTGAGCGCTGAGCTGAGCTGTTTGCCCGTCAGCCCCTGTGTGCGCTTTTGTGAAGCGAGATATGCCTGCCAGCTGTTTTCCACCTGCTGCAGCCCCTGAGCGAGCGCTGTTGTCTCGATTGTCGCCATTGCTGCACCCTCTTTGAGCCGGTAACGGCCCGTCGGTGTGGATCGCCCGAGCGACGATGGACCTGCAAAGCTGTGCCGAGCACTGCTGTGGCTCGCAGCCCCGAGCTTAGCCGGTTTTCCCGGGGGCGCCTGCTCCGGGCGCTGAACGGCGCAGGGCGGCGGCGGCGAAGTACCGCCGGGCTGGCTTACTCATACGCCTGGGCCCCGGCGATATGCCGGCCGGCCACATAACCGAACGTCAGCGCCGGCCCCAGGTTGATACCCCCGGACGGGTACCAGCCGCCGAATACGCTGGCCATGTCGGTGCCCGCGGCATACAGGCCGCCGATGGGCTGGCCCTGTTCATCCAGCACACGTGCGTGGCCGTCGGTGCGCAGGCCGGCGAAGGTGCCAAAGCAGCCGGGCTGCACCTTTACCGCGTAGAACGGGCCGTGCTCGATTGGCGCGACGCAGGGGTTGGGCCCCTTGTGTTGCGGGTCGCCCTGTTTGCGGTTGAACGGGGTGCTGCCGCGCCCGAATTCAGGGTCCTGGCCTTGGCTTGCGTGGCGGTTGTACTCGGCGACCGTGGCGCTCAACCCCGCAGGGTCGATGCCGCAGGCGCGGGCCAGCAGTTCCAGGCTGGCGCCGCGCTTGAGATAGCCGCTGCGCAGGTGAGGCCCCACTGGCAGTGGGGCGGGGCGGGCGTGGCCAAGGCCGTAGCGGCGCAGGAAGCGATGGTCGCAGATCAGCCACGAACAGGCTTCTTCTTCCTGCGGTAGGGCGTCGAGCATGGCTGCGACATAGTCGTAATAGCCGTGCGCCTCGTTGACGAAGCGCTTGCCATTGGCCAGCACACCGATGATGCCGGGCTTGCCCCGTTCGATGATGTGCGGAAAGTGGCCGACGCTGCCATCACGGTGCGCGACCTTGGACACCGGGGCCCAGGCGACCGCCGACTTCAGGTCGGTGGCCACCACGCCGCCGGCGGCTTCACCAAGGCGCAGGCCGTCGCCGGAGCACGACCGCGGCGGCAGGGCGAGGTTGTCGTGGCCACTGGCATCACGCGGGAACAATTGCCGGCGCCGCTCGGGGTCATGGGCAAAGCCACCGGCCGCCAGCACCACGGCGTTGGCGCGCAGGGTGAGGTCGCCCTGCGCGGTGGCGATCACCGCGCCACGCACATGACCGTCCTCCATCAGCAAGCGTTTGGCCGGCGCAGACTCAAGCAGGCGCACGCCCAGGTCTTCAGCCGACTTGGCCAGGCGCGCCACCAGCGCCACACCGTTGACCAGGTACATGGCCCGGCCATGGCGGGCGAGGTGGTACAGGTGGCGAGCGAAGCGTTTGCACACATGCCAGAAGGCGCGGGGGGAGCGGGTCATGTTCAAAAAGGCGGCGAGGTCGGCGCCGGCCATGATCGGCATGCCCATGAACGAGGTTTCGCGCAGGGTCCTGCGCAAGCGGGGCAACAGCGCACCCAGCTGGCGGGCGTCATAGGGGGCGGCGATGACCTGGTGGCCACCGATGGCGGCGCCAGGGGTATCGCCGTGCATGTCGGGGATGGCGTTGCCATCGGCGAACTGCAGGGCCGTATGTTGCTCGAAAAAGGCGACCATGTGCGGGCAGGCTTCAAGGAAGGCGTCGATGCGCTGCGCGTCGTAATGGGCGCCCAGTTCGTTGCGCAGGTACGTGCGAGGTTGTTCGATGTCTTCCTCGATACCGGCACGACGCGCCAGCGGGTTGCGCGGCACCCAGGCCCAGCCGCCGGACCAGGCAGTGGCGCCGCCAAACACCGCGTCTTTTTCCACGAGGGTAACCCGTTGCCCATGCCAGGCTGCCGTGACGGCAGCGGCCAGCCCGGCGGCGCCAGAGCCAATGACCAGTACATCGCATTCGGCTTGCAAGTTGTCGGTGGGCATCGCGGGTCTCCGGCATTATTATTGGAACTAGGTTCCATATTCTTCCTGCCTGACCTAGCGGTATGCAAGTGATGCCGGTAAGTAATGGTCGATAATCGGACACTTAAGGCATGATGCCCTGCGGTGGCCGGCGAGGATATGGAATCATCTTCCAGAATTCGCCTTTTTCATCAGGAAACCCTGTCATGGCTGGTAGTCAGATCGAACGCGCCTTCAGTCTTGTAGAAAGCCTTGCCGCCGAGCCCCAGGGGCTGGCCCTGCAAACCCTCGCTGACCGGCTGGAGATCCCCAAGAGCGCCGCCCACCGCATGCTCGCCGACCTTACGCGCCTGGGCTACGTCCGCCAGAACCGTGACAACAACCGCTACCAACTGTCGGCCAAGCTGGTGGCGTTGGGCTTTCGCTACCTGTCCAGCAGCGGCGCCGACATCATCCAGCCGATCCTCGACCGTCTGGCTCAGGACAGCGGAGAGTTGGTGCGCCTGGGCGTTATCGACGGCGCCCGCCAGACCTGGATCGCCAAATCCCAGGGCGCCCGTTCCGGGTTGCGTTACGACCCGGACATGGGCCGCGATGCCCCCCTGTTCTACACCGCCTCGGGGCATGCCTGGCTGGCCAGCCTCAGTGATGACGAGGCGCTGCAGATGGTCCTGCGCCAGGGCATTGCCGACCCCGAGCAGTTCGGCCCCAACGCCCCGCGCTCCACTGAACAGCTGCTGGGCTACCTGGCTGGCGCCCGTGAGCGCGGGTATGCCTGGGTCGAGCAAACCTCGGCAGTCGGCACTTCGGCCCTGGCCGCAGTGGTGCGCCGGCCGCATGGCAACGACGTCATTGGTGTGCTGAGCATTGCCGGCCCCAGTGCGCGCCTTTCCCAGGCGCGATTGCCGGAGCTGGCGCCGCTGTTGTTGGCGGCAGTGGAGGAATTGTCGGTGGCCAGCCAGGCGAGTGAGTTATTCCCTTGAATGGCCTACAGCGTGGGGATGTGTCTAAATCTCTGGTCGATTACCGCACACTCTCTGCAGGGTGTCCTTTTGCAAAACGGACCGCAGTTCTAAATTAGCGAAAGATGATTCTGGAACCCTGTTCTGGAATTTCCACAACAACAACGATAAACGCTAGAGGACTGCCCGTTGAACGCACCCCTTCGCATCGCCCTGATTGGCGCCGGTATCATGGGACGCCAGCATTACCAGCACCTGAGGCAGGTACCGCAAGCCCAGTTGTGTGCGGTAGCCGACCCCGGCCCCCAGGCTGAAGCCTTTGCCGCCGAGTGCGGGGTGGCGTATTTCGCCGATCACCGGCAGATGCTGCAGGCTGTGCGGCCCGAGGCCGTGATCGTGGCCAATCCGAACAACCTGCACGTGGCCACTGCCCTCGATTGTGTTGAAGCCGGCGTGCCGGTGCTGCTGGAAAAGCCGGTAGGGGTGCACCTGGATGAAGTGCGTGCGCTGGTGGAGGCGTCGCGCCGCTGCGGCGTGCCGGTGCTGGTCGGCCACCACCGGCGGCATAACCCGCTGATTGCCAGCGCGCGCAGCGTGATCGCCGAAGGGGCCTTGGGCCGGTTGGTCAACGTCACCGCGCTGTGGCAGTTGCAAAAACCCGACAGCTATTTCGACACACCGTGGCGCCGCGAGCCCGGCGCCGGCTTTCTGCTGACCAACCTGATCCACGACCTGGACCTGCTGCGCTACCTGTGCGGCGAGGTGGTACAGGTGCAGGCGTTCACCCGTAACCAGGTGCGCGGGTTTGCCAACGAGGACAGCGCGGCAGTGCTGCTGGAGTTCGCCAACGGTGCCCTGGGCAGCTTGACTGGCTCCGACGCGGTGGCAGCGCCGTGGAGCTGGGAGCTGAGCTCGGGCGAAAGCCCTGTCTATCCGCGCCAGGCGGACCAACCCTGTTACTTGCTGGCCGGCACCCGGGGGGCGCTGAGCATCCCCCAGCTCAAGCACTGGCAATACGCCGAGGCAAACTCGGGCTGGCATACACCGCTGCTGCAGCGTGATGTGGGTATCCCGGCGGGTGCGGCACTGACCCTGCAGTTGCAGCACTTTGTCCGTGTTGCCCGTGGGCAGGAAGCGCCGCTGACCGATGCCGCTGACGGCGGCCGCACCCTGGCGTTGATCGAGGCCATCCGCCAGGCAGCCGCCAGCGGCCGGGCTGGCACGCCAGAGATCATCGTGTGAGCCGCGCGTGCGTTCTTCCTCCCCGTACCCCTTTGCCTGCAGGTAACCCCCATGACTGATCGAATCTTTTCCCTGGCCGCGCTCACCGTACTGGAGCTGTCACCCCCGGCGATGGTCGAAGCCGCCGCCCGTGCCGGTTACAGCCACGTTGGCCTGCGCCTGGTGCCAGCGACCAGCGAAGAGCAGCACTTCCCGCTGGTGAGCGACGCCGAGCTGCGCCGCCAGACCCAGGCGCGCCTGCGTGACACCGGTATCAAAGTCCTGGATTTGGAAATCCTGCGCCTTGAACCCGCCACCTGCGTGGCCGATTTCGAGCCGATGCTGGCGGTCGGTGCCGAGTTGGGCGGCAGCGAACTGCTGGTTGCCGGTAACGACTCGAATGAGGCGCGCCTCACCGAACGCTTCGCTGAACTGTGCGACCTGGCGGCCGGCTACGGTATTCATCCGCATCTGGAGTTCATGCCCTGGACCGACGTCCGCGACCTGCAACAGGCCATGCGCATCGTTGCCAAGGCAGACCGCCCGAACGGTTGCGTGCTGGTGGATGCCTTTCACTTCAACCGCTCCGGGTCGTCGCTCGACGACCTGGCGCGGCTGGCCCCGCAGCGCATGCGCTACGCCCAGTTGTGCGACGTGGCTGGGCCGGTTCCGGCCGACATGGATGAAATCCTGCGCCAGGCCCGTAACGAGCGGCGTTTCCCAGGGGAGGGTGATGCCGACCTGGCCGGCCTGTTGCGTGGGTTGCCAGCGAGCGTTCCGCTAAGCCTGGAGATTCCCACGCGGCAACTGCTGGTGCAGGGTGTCAGTGGCGAGCAGCGTGCGCGGATGGCGCTGGAGAAGGCCCGGGCGGTGCTGGCATCGATGTGAGCCAAGGGGCCGCTTCGCGGCCCATCGCCGGCAAGCCAGCTGCCACATGACTTGTGTCGACTTCTAGAAATTGGGTCAGGCAGTTGCTTCTGAAGGGAAAACGCACACCTAAAGAGCTACTCGGTCGCGGTGGGAGCCGGCTTGCCGGCGATCACCGGCGAAGCCGGTGCCATGCACCGCAGGATCTGCATCGCCGGCAAGCCAGCTGCCACATGACTTGTGTCGACTTCTAGAAATTGGGTCAGGCAGTTGCTTCTGAAGGGAAAACGCACACCTAAAAAGCTACTCGGTCGCGGTGGGAGCCGGCTTGCCGGCGATCACCGGCGAAGCCGGTGCCATGCACCGCAGCATCTGCATCGCCGGCAAGCCAGCTGCCCATGACTTGTGTCGACTTCTAGAAATTGGGTCAGGCGGTTGCTCTCATAGGTAAAACGCAAACCTAAAGAACTGCGCGGTCGCGGTGGGAGCCGGCTTGCCGGCGATCACCGGCGAAGCCGGTGCCATGCGCCGCAGCATCTGCATCGCCGGCAGCCGGATCCCACACAAATGCCTTCAATGCTAGAGATGGGATGAGACAGCCGCACCAACCCCGGAACAGTCCCGCTCCGGCTGCGGCAACCCGCATAGCGCCAGGCCTGCGAGGTATCCGAAGGTCATCCCTGGCCCCAGCGTGATACCACCACTGGGGTAGTGCCCGCCCATGATGCTGTGCATGTCATTACCCACCGCAAACAACCCCGGTATGGCTTGCCCTGCATCATCGAGCACCCTGGCCGAAGCATCGGTGCCCAGCCCGGCAAAGGTCCCGAGGCTGCCCGGCAGCAACTTCACTGCATAGAAAGGCCCGTGCAGCAGGGGCCGCAGCGAAGGATTCGGGGCCTGCTGCGGCTCACCCTGCGCCCGGTTGTACGCCGAGGCGCCGCGCCCAAAGTCAGGGTCCACACCCTGCGCCGCCTGCTGGTTGAAGCGCGCCACCGTGCGCTGCAACTGCTGGCCATCGATGCCACAGCGCGCGGCCAGTTGCGCCAGGTCGTTGCCACGCAACAGGTAGCCACGCCGTTCATAGAAGCGGGCAGGAAAGGGAAACGGCTTGGCCCAGCCGATGCCATAACGACGCTGCGCGGCATGGTCGCAGATCAACCAGGCCTCATAGGGTTCGCCCTCTGGCGTAGCGCCGAACAGCGCATTCATGAAGTCGTGGTAGCAGTCCGCCTCGTTGACAAAGCGTCGACCGTCACTGCGCACTGCAATGAAACCAGGCTTGGCGCGGTCTATCAGGTGCGGGAAATGCCCAACGCTGCCATCGCTACGCGGCACCTGCGAGACCGGCGCCCAGGCACCGGCATGGGCCAGGTTGGTGCCGACCTGGGCGCCGGCCTGCTCGCCCAGGCGCAGGCCATCGCCGCTGTTTTCCGGCGGCGCGGCAGAGTAATGGCCAACGCCGTCGGGCGCGTGCGGTATCAGCTGCGCGATGCGCTGGCGGTCATGGGCAAAACCGCCACAGGCCAGCACTACGCCACGCCGCGCTTGGATCCGCTGGCCATCGGCGCAGTGCGCGCCGGTGATGCGTGCATCGCCCAGCAAGGCAATGGCCGCTTTGTCGGTCAGCAGCGTGACGCCCAGGTCCAGGGCACTGCGCAGCAGGCGGGCCACCAGCGCGTTACCGTTGACCAGTTGCAGGCCGCGCCGGTGCAGCAACAGATCGCGCCCGTGACGCAACAGGCGTTTGGCCACATGCCAAGCCGCTCTGGGCGATTGCCGGGCATTGAAGAAAGCGGCCATGTCCATGCCACCGGCAATGCCCATGCCGCCCAGGCTGACGATGTCCAGCGGTGGCCGCAGCCGGTGTATCCAGGGCCCGAGCAGGCGGCCGTCATAGGGCTGTGCACACAGGGCACGCCCACCGCGCGCGCTGCCGTCACCTTCACGCATGTCGGGCAGCTTCGTACCGCACTGAAATTGCACGCATGTGTGCTGCTGAAAGAACGCCACCATCGCCGGGCCATGGCGCAGGAACGCCAGTTGACGTGCGTCCAGTTCCGCTACGCGGGTTTGGGCGCGCAGGTAGCGCTGCGCTGCATCAGCGGTTTCGACCAGGCCTTCGGCCACGGCCAGGGGGTTGCGCGGTATCCATAGCCAACCGCCCGACCAGGCGCTGGTGCCGCCGAGCCGGGGGGCTTTTTCTGCCACGATCACCTTGAGGCCATGGTGCGCGGCGGTAACCGCCGCAGCCAGGCCGCTGGCACCGGAGCCGATGACAAGTACGTCACACTCAAGGGGTTGCATGGGCGCACTCCGGTTCGGTTGTCACTGCAGCGGCGAGAAGCCGGTAGGCCGCAGCAGGCGTGATTGCAGCCGCAGTACAGCGCCCAGTTCACGGTTGAGCTGCGAGAACTGGGCCCAGCGTGGGTCCGCTGCCATCGCCGCGCGCCGTTCGCTGCGCTCGTCCAGGCTGGCATAACCCCAGATGTGCACCACCTGGTTCACCTCACCGAATTCGCTGGTGAAGAAACCGACCAGGTTGCCCAGGTGTTCGCGTTGCACCGCCAGGGCGTGGCTTTGGTAGAGAGCCAGCCAGTCAGCCATTTTCAGTGGGTCGAGGGTGTAGGTTCTCATTTCGTAGTACATGGAAGCGTCTCCGTGTCAGGGCTGTGGGCTTGCAGGCGTTCAGCGATATGGCTGGCAGCGATCCAGCCGAAGGTGAGGGCAGGGCCCAGCGTGATCCCGGGGCCCGGATAGGTGCCATTCATCAATGAGTTCATGTCGTTGCCGACGGCATACAAGCCAACGATCGGCGCACCGGCGCGGTTGAGTACATTGGCGTTGGCATCGGTCACCAGGCCGCGCGCCGAGCCAAGGTCGCCGGTGTGCAGGCGGATGGCGTAGAACGGGGCCTTGGCCAGTGGCGCCAGGCATGGGTTGGGCTTGTGTTGCGGGTCGCCCATGTAACGGTTGTAGCTGTTGCCGCCCTTGTCGAATTGCCGGTCGATGCCGCTGCGGGCGTCGGCGTTGAAGCGCTCCAGTGTTTCCTGCAGCACCTGCGCCGGCACGCCGATGGCCTGTGCCAGCCCTTGCACTGAACCGGCGCGGTGCAGGTAGCCGGCTTCGATCAGGGCCGTGTTGTCCACCGGCTTGGGCCGTGCCAGGCCCAGGCCGTAGCGGTTCATGGCCTCGGCGTCACAGACCAGCCAGCAGCTGCTGATGCCACTGGCGAACATGGCCTGTACGAAGTGGTGATAGGAGTTGGATTCGTTGACGAAGCGCCGCCCGGCCGGGTCGAGCGCAATGACGCCGGGCTTGGCGCGGTCGGTGACCAGGTGCGGGAAGCGCTCGCGCTCACCACTGGCATGGCGCCGCTCGGAAACCGGCGCCCAGAAGAAATTGGCCGCCAGGCCCTCGCCTTGGGCTGCATGCACCGCCTGGGCAAGGCGCAGCGCAGCACCGTCGTTGCCAGCGGGGGACATGGTCAGGTGCGGCGCGTCAGGGGCCGGGCGGTGGGCCGGCGCCAGTGCACCCGCAGCAAACCCGCCCATGGCGCAGACCACCCCACCGCGGGCAAGGACTTGCGTGCGGCGGCCCTCATGCTGCACCACCACGCCGGTGACCGTGCCGTGTTCGACGATCAGTGCCTGCGCTTCGCTGCGCAACCTCAGCTGTGCGCCGTGGGCGAAGGCGGTGCTGGCCAGGCGCGCCACCAGTGCGTTCCCCGTGGTCAGGCGCGTGCCACGGTGATGGCGAACCCGGTCCAGTGCGTAGCGCGCCATCAGTTTCAGGCAATGCCACAGTGACCGCGGGGAGCGGCGCAGGCTCAAAAAGTGCTGAATGTCCTCGCGGTTGACCATCATCGCGCCGAACAACAGCATGCCCGGCGGTGGCATTTTCAGGTCCTTGAAGCGTGGGCCGAGCCGGCGGCCGTCGTACTCGACCATTTCCAGCGCACGGCCGAACGCGGTGGCGCCGGGTGCGTCCGGGTAATAGTCCGGCGAGTGCGGGCGCAGGGCGTAGCGCAACTCGGTGTTGTGTTCCAGCCAGCGCAGCGCCTGGTGCCCGCGCGCGATGAAGGCGTCCACCAGTTCGCCGTTGTAGCCGGCACCGATGATGCTTTTCAGGTAGGTCCTGACGGCCTCGGGTGAGTCCTGCGCACCGGCGATGCGCGCCTGATCCGAGCCATACAACCACGCAGCACCCCCAGAGATCGCCGAGGTACCGCCAAAGTGTTCGGCCTTTTCCACCACCAGCACCTTCAGGCCCAGGCGCGCTGCCGTGGCGGCGGCTGCCAGGCCACCGGCGCCACTGCCAAGCACCACCAGGTCGTACACCGCTTGCGCGTTTTCGATAGGGGGCATGGCCTCAGATCTCCAGTGGCGTTACGCCCATGAAGGCGCCCAGGTGGCCAAGTTGCGCAAAGGCCATTTGCGCGCCCGTCTGCACCGCGCAGCCGCGTTCACGCGCGTGTTGCAGCAGCGGGGTGATTTCGGGCGAAGTGACAACGTCGGCTATCAGCGTGGTGCTTTTGAGCGTGCCCAGCAGTGCAGCGGGCAGCGGCAGTTCGCCCGTGCCGCCCATGCCTACGGGCGAGGCGTTGACCACCAGGTCGAAGGCGTCCAGCGTGCTGTATGCGGTGGTGCTGCCGACGCCAGGGAAGGCCTTGGCCAGCAGGCCGCCAAGCGCTGTGGCGCGAGGCGTTTCGGGGTCGGCGAGGGTGACCTGGGCAACCCCGGCCTCACCCAGTGCGTAGGCGATGGCACTGCCGACGCCACCGCAACCGACGATCAGCACTCGCTTGCCCGCAGGGGCGAAGCCGTGCTTGCGTGCTGCGCCCAGAAAGCCCGCGCCGTCCACGTTGTCACCATACAGGCGGCCGTCGTTTTCACGCCGTACCACGTTCACCGAGCCCAGGGCCGCTGCGCGTTCGCTCAGGCCGTCCAGGCGGGTGGCAAATGCCTGCTTGTAAGGCACGGTCACCACGCAACCGCGCAGGTTGCGCCAGCCGCGCAAGGTGTCGATAAAGGCGTCCAGCGCGGCATGCTGCAAGTCGATGGGCAGCATGGCCAAGTCATGACCATTGTTGCTGAACCAGGTATTGAAGTTTTCAGGCGATTTCACCTGGGCGATGGGCGTGCCGACGATGGCGACCAGCGCTGTCGAACCTTTGATCATGGTGACTTCCGTTAGGGGTGTTGTTGTGGAAGTCAGGGTGAGGCGGTGGCGGCGTTGTCACAATACGCTTGCCAGGGGTTTGATGCGATAATCGCACTCATAACGCGTTTATCGCGGCAACTGCACAATTAGGCTTGCCTGGCGGCCACGAACTTCCCATTCAAGGGTGCAAGACATGGACAAACCCCTGATTCACCCCCGCGACCTGATTGCCGGTTTACAGAAAGGCCTGGCGCTCATGCAGCTGTTCAACGCCGAGCAGCCGCGCCTCACGGTGCCCCAGGCCGCCAGGCAAGCGGGCCTTACGCCCAGTGCGGCGCGGCGTTTTCTGCTGACCCTGGTGCATGAAGGCTTCGCTGAAACCGACAACCGCCACTACTGGCTGACCCCCAAGGCCCTGCGTATCGGCCAGGCCTATGTGGACTCGGCGCAGTTGCCACGCATGCTGCGCCCGGTCGTCGAGCAAGTGGCCCGGCAGACCCAGGAACATGTCTCGGTGGGGACACGCGACGACGACGAAATCATCCACCTGGTGCGTAGCCGCTACAGCCACATCGCCTCGCTGTCGATACGGCCCGGCTCGCGGGTGCCGATGTATTGCACTGCCGGCGGGCGAGTCTGGCTGGCGGCACTGAGCCAGGCGCAGCGCGATGATTATTTCGCCCGCAATCCGCTACACCCGCTGACGCCCTACACCCAGACCGACAGGGCGCTGCTGGACGCGACGCTGCAGCAGGTGCGCGAGCAGGGCTACTGCATCGTCGATCAAGAGTTCGAAGTCGGCATGCGCGTAATCGGCGTGCCGTTATTGGACCGGGCGGGGCAGTTGAAGGCGACGCTGACCATCACTACCCATGCATCGCGGCTGAGCATGGATGAGATCCGCCTGCGTTACCTGCCACCGCTGTATGAGGCACAGGCGCTGCTCAAACCGGTGTTTGGCTGACCGGGCAGCGTGGGGTAGGTACGAGGGCAGCGGGCCAGGCCGTTTTCACTGCCAGCCCATCAGCCATACCTCAGGATCACGCAGCACCTGCCAGTCCAGCCACTGGCTGCGCTTGCTGTGCACCGCTTCCAGTTCCACACGCAGTACATGCCCCTCTTCATCCCGTTCCAGGTCGGTCACCAGGAAGTGTTTTTCACGGTTCGTGGGGTGTCGCGCTGTCCATTTCGAGAGTTTCAATTTGTCCGGGTTGAAGCGGTTCATCATTGCTCCTTGGGCGAGAGTGCATCCTGATCGTTATACAGGCAGGCAAGCCACCGAGGATACTTGCCCGGCCAGTATCTGGTCGGTCGATCCCTGCCGGATGCGGTGTGTGGCATGGCCGGGCCGCAAGACGAGAACCGTACCCCCCAGAAACGGCAAACGGCCGCCCTCAGGCAGCCGTTTGTTATGGCTCAAGCGCAAGGGTCAATCCTTGCTGACGGCGTCCTTGACGTCACCGACTACCTGCTGCGCTTCGCCTTTTTTCTCCTGCACCTTGCCTTTGACCTCCAGTTCCGTGTTGCCAGTGGCCTTGCCTACGGCTTGCTTGACCTTGCCGATGGCTTCGTTGGCCAAGCCTTTTACTTTGTCCGAAGTGCTGCTCATGGTTTTTCTCCTTCGACAGACATCCGTGAAACGTGGGTTGGGTGAAGCGTACCTGCAGCGTTGGCGTTGCGACTCACACCGTGGCAACGCGCGTCTTGCGTGACGACAGCGCGAAGCGGCCTACGCCAAAACTCAAGGCGGCACCGATCAGCAGGGTTACCAAGGTGCCCCAGGCGGCTTTCGAGACGTTGCTGGCGGCGACCTGGGCAGCCTCGCGAGCCTGTTGCTCGGCCTGCTCTTTAAGCACCTTCACCTGCTCGGCAGCCTGTTCATAGGCACGGGCGTAGTTATCGACCACCTGCTGGGCCTCCTGCTGGCTCTTGCCGGTGCGCGCAGCGACGATGTTGACCAATGCTTGCTTGTCTGCCGCGCTCAGGGCAGGTTCACCGGCCTTGCGCACGCGCTCGAACCATGCTTTGAGCTGGTCGATGGCCTGGGTCGGGTTCTCGGCCGCGATGCGTCCTGCCGACTCTCCCTGAGCCTGCGCCTGCTCGGCCTTCTGCTCCAGCGTCGAGGGGGCCAGCTCAGCCTTGCCAGACTGCGCCAAGGTCTTGTTCAACTCGGCTTCCAGGTTGTCCCAGTCCAGCGAAATGCCATTCTTGTTCAGTTGCTCCTTGATGCCTTGGCTCACACCGGGCGCGGCGGCAGCGACGCCGTCGGCCGCCAGCGACAGGCCCTTGCCAGCGATGTTGCCGGCAGTGCCAACCACGGTGCCGGCCAACGACGCCAGCAACCAGGTAGCCAGCAGGGTGGTCACTGTCCAGCTCAACAGGCCATGCAGGCCGCCCCGGGTGGGCGCGGTCCGCCCGGCGACCCAGGCACCTGCCGCGACCGAGAGCAGGGTGCTGATGAACAGCCATACCCCCGCACCGGTGCCGAAGCCCTGCAGCGGATTGCCGTCAGCCATAGGGTTCATGGCGCCGGCGCCAATGGCCGTGCCCAGCACGCTGAGTACCAGGTAGCTGACCAGGGCGATGGCGCCGCCTGCGAACACGGCGCTCCACGATACCCGTAGCGGGCTGACAGCGTTCGTTGGGGTGGTCACGTACGATTCAGTCATCTATGCATCCTCGTGGGTTAGATCCGGTAGCACCGGCAACGCAGGCCTGGTGCAACGTCAGGGCCAGTTTGCAGGTCACATGCAAGGCTGTGATGGCGCATCCGCACCTGATCGATTAGTGCATTCGCACCAACCCTGGCCGGCCTGCAGCGATTAAGCTCCAGGCCATGCAGACCTGCCGATTGGAGAACCTCTATGAGCGACGCCGTGCTTGCCCGCGAGACCAACCGCCGCCAACTTCAGCAAATCATCGCCGGGTTGTCCGATGGCGTGATCCTGCTGGAGGTCGACCAGTCCATCATCTGGGCCAACGAAGCGGCGTTGCGCATGCACGGGGTCGACAGCCTGGAACAACTGGGCAGCGACGCTGAGGGCTATCGCGCACGCTTTGCCCTGCGCTACCGCAACAATCACCCCCTTGATCCCGAGCAGTACCCAATCGCGCGGGTGGCCGCAGGAGAGGTGTTCAGCGACGTGATGGTGGAGGTGCTAGCTGTTGGCGACGATGAAGCGCGCAGCCGTGTGCACCGGGTGCGCAGCATGGTGCTGGAAGACAGCAAGGGTGAGGCCGAATCGCTGGTGCTGATCCTGGCCGATGCCACCGAATGGGCCAGTGCCGAACAGCGCTTCGAAAAGACCTTCAATGCCAACCCGGCCCCTGCGGTCATCTGCAGGCTCAGCGACTTGCGCTTCATCAAGGTCAATCAGGGCTTTCTGGAGATGACCGGCCATGTGCGGGAGAACGTCATCGGCCGTTCTGTCTATGAAGTGGATGTGCTGGAAAACGCCGAACGCAAGGAACTGGCTATCGAGCGGCTCATGGAAGGGGCCACCATCCCGCAGATGCAGGCTGAACTGCGCTTGCCCGATGGCGGCACCAAGCTGGTCATCGTGGCCGGGCAACCCCTGGACATGCACGAAGAAGATTGCATGCTGTTTTCTTTCACCGACCTGGAGCCCCGGCGCAAGGCGGAAAATGCCCTGCGCCAGAGTGAGGAGCGCTTTGCCAAGGCCTTTCGCCTCAGCCCAGTGCCCACCTTGGTGTGCAGCGCCGACAGGCAGCAGTTGATCGATGCCAATGAAGCCTTTCTCGACACCCTGGGTTACGCCGCCCAGGAGCTGATCGGCAAGACCGTGGCCGAAATCGATTTCATGGATGATCGGCGTGTCGCGACCCAAGTGTTCGATGCGCTGGAAAAAACCGGGCGCATCGAAGGGCTGGACCTCAAGCTGCGAAAAAAAGGCAATGACCGTCTCGACTGTGTGCTGCAGGCGGACACTGTGAGCTTGCAGGACACCCCGTGTTACCTGTTGGTGCTGATGGACATCACCGAGCGCAAGCGTTCCGAGCTGGAGTTGGTCGAGGCGATAGAAACGGTGATGCAGGATGCGTCGTGGTTCAGCCAGACCTTGATCGAGAAGCTGGCCAATGCCAAGCGCCTGAACACCGGCCGCTTGCCTGACGCCTCATTGACCGACCTGACCCGCCGCGAGCGCGATGTGCTGGCGCTGATCTGCGAAGGCCTTGCCGACAAGGAAATCGCCACGCGGTTGAACCTTGCCCTCAATACCGTGCGCAACCATGTGGCAACGGTGTACTCCAAGCTCGATGTTCACAGCCGCAGTGAGGCCATTGTCTGGGCGCGTGAGCGACGCCTGTTCACGCATTGATTGGCCCAGGCACAGGTTCCGGGGAGGGGCCTGGGCTATCGCCAGTGGGCGATCGGAGGTGGGGGTTTACAAGCCATCAGCACACGACTGCTTTGCCGAGGCCTCTGCTGGACGCCAAAGGGCTTCATGGTCTTTGAAGCCCTCGGACCGACCTTTTGCTTATCAGCGACGCAGCAGGCGGCTCACCACCAGGGTGAGGGCGGCGCCGATTGCCAGTGCGGTGATGGGCTTCTCCTTTACGAAGGCAGAGACGTTGTTCAGTGCGTCACCGTAGGTTTTGGTCAGCTGGCCAGCGACCTGGCGGCCATCGCCCTCTGCCTCCAGGGCCGGGTCCTCGAAAAGCCGACCCACCGCGCTCTGCGCCTTGCCTGCGACTTTCTGTGCAACACCTTCAACTTGTTCGCTTTTCATAGTGATCAAACCTTCCTAGTGAGTGGCAATGGGAACGCACAAGGTTAGGGAGCGGGGCGGGTGGATTAGTTCAAAGCGGTTTACGCGATTGGGAACGATCCTTGCTGACTGCTAGCAATATCCATAAAGGAGCTAGCAATGAACGAGTCCCTGGTCGCCCATTCCCGCGGCGGCGTGCTGTGCACCCCGCACCCCTTGGCGAGCGCTGCGGGCCTGGAGGTGCTCGACGGCGGGGGTAGCGCAATCGATGCCATGCTCACCGCCAGTGCCGTGCTGGCAGCGGTGTACCCACACATGACGGGCCTGGGCGGTGATGCACTGTGGTTGCTCCACGATGACCAGGTACGCACCATCATCGGGATCGGCCAGGCCGGCAGGCGCTTGCCTGCGGCGGGCGCGATCAGCCTGCGTGGGCCTGCCTCGGTCGCGACCACGGCCGGGGCCATGGCCAGTTGGGCGCAGGCCAAGGCCATCAGCGAGCAGTGGGGGTCGCGGCTGGGCTGGGCCGACCTGCTGACAGGCGCCGCCGGGCTGGCCCGGGACGGGGTAGAGGTATCCGCCTCGCAACTGTTCTGGCAAGGGCAGCGCGCCGGCCTCATCCAGACACTGCCCAGCCTGCAGGCATTGTGTACGCCCCAAGGTGGCCGTTTGCGCCAACCCGCGCTGGCCAACAGCCTGGAGCACCTGGCGCGGCGTGGCCCAAGCGACTTCTACCACGGGGAACTGGCGCAGGCCTTCGGTGCGGCGTTCGACGCCCTGGGTTGCGGCCTGACCGTCGCAGACCTGCGCGCCACCCGCGCAGACCTGGCGGCGCCGCTCTGCGTACGTTATCGCAACGGCCGGCTGTACAATGTCGCGCCTCCCAGCCAAGGCCTGTACACGCTGCGTGCCATGGCTGCGCTGCAGGCCGTGAACCTGGGCGAGAACGGCACGCCGGGCTATTACCACCTGCTGGTCGAAGCCATCAAGCAGGGCCTGCTGCAGCGCAACACTCAACTCCATGACCCACGCGCCACTGGCTGGGACTTCGAGCACGCGCTTGCTCAGCCTCCCGCAACCCTAAACGAGCAACATGCGACGCCCTGGGGAGAGCCCGGGCAACCGGCCGACACGGTATGGATGGCCGCCACCGACCGCGCCGGGCGCAGCGCCTGCCTGATCCAAAGCCTGTTCCATGACTTCGGCTCCGGGTGCATCCTGGGCGATACCGGCATCCTTTGGCACAACCGTGCGGCAGGTTTCAGCCCGCAGCCGGGGCACTGCAACGCCTGGGCGCCCGGCAAGCGGCCGGCACATACACTCAACCCTTCGGCCTACCTGGCCGATGATGGGCGCCGCTGGTTTTTCGGTACCCAAGGGGGCGACGGCCAGCCCCAGACGCAGATGGTGCTTGCCACCCAGTTGATCGACTACCAGCAGCCTGCCGAGGCGGCGTTGCGTGCACCGCGCTTTCTGCTTGGGCGCAGCTTCTTCGACAGCACCGACAACCTCAAGCTGGAGGCCGATATCGGCGCAACGGTGGTGCAGGGGCTGGCCGACCGTGGCCACCAGGTCGAGACCACGCCTGCGTTGAGCCCGTTGATGGGCCTGGCCGGCGTGATTGCCATCGGCCTGGACGGCCAGCGCACCGCTGCCTATGACCCGCGCAGCCAGGGCAGCGCCCTTGGCCAGCAGGACTGAACCACGCCGATTGCCGCAATGCGTGGCCCGGCGGATAATGCCGGCCCAAAGCGTTTGAGGGTTTCGAGGTCGCGATGAAAGGCAAGACGGTCAGCAGCAAGCAACAGGAAGTCCAGCGCATCGCCGAGATGCTCGCCAAGGCCATCGCCCAGCATCGCCTGCGCCCCGGCGTGCGCCTGGTCGAGGCGCACATCGTCGAGACCCTGCAAGCCAACCGCAACCACGTGCAGGCTGCGCTGCAACGCCTGGCCATGCAACGCATCGTCGACATCGAGCCCAACCGCGGCGCCACCGTGGCCCAGCCAAGTGCCCGCGAAGCACGGGAAATCTTCGCCGCACGCCGCGCCGTGGAGCGGGCGATCGTCGAGGCCATCACCCCGGCGCATGTCGCCGAGCATCAGGTGCGCATCGAACAGCACATGCACGACGAGCGTGCAGCCACTGCCAGCACCGATCGCCGCGCCATCGTTCGCGAACTCAGTGAGTTTCACCTGCTGCTGGGTGAGGTGAGCGGTAACCAGGTGCTGGCCGACATCCTCGGCAACCTGATGGTGCGCAGTTCGCTGATCGTCGCCCTGTATCAGCGCGGTGACAGCCCGCCCTGTGCCTCGGACGAGCACCAGGCGATCATCGATGCCTTGCGCGCCGGCGATACCCAGGCGGCGGTGGACGAAATGATCGCGCACCTGGACGAACTCGAAGGCCAGTTGGCCCTCGAGGATGTGGCTGCGCCTGAGGTCAACCTGCGCCAGGCACTGTCAGGGCTGTGAGCGGTGCTGGGAACAGCTCGGCCGGTGGCCGGCTGAAGGTCTGCCGGCCCTGTTTGAAACCCATCAGCGGCGCGGCGATACGGCCGATCACCTCGGCGGGCGAGGGCGCGTCGAACACCACGAAGTCGGCCCGGCAACCCGGTTCCAGGCCATAGTCGGCAAGGCGCAGCAGGCGCGCCGACTGCCGTGAGATCCAGCCCAGGCACAGCAGCAGTTCCTGCGGCGTGCCCAGTTGGGCGACGTTGGCGTACAGGTTGGCCTGACGCACCAGGGAGGCATCGCCATAGGGCGTGAAAGGGTTACCGATGTTGTTGCTGGACAACGAACAGGTCACCCCGCACTGATGCAGTTGTGCCAGCGGTGCCAGCCCCCTGGGCTTGTCATGGAAGCGGTCACGGCCGGTGAGAAACAGGTCGGTGGCCGGCAGGCAGGTGACGTGCACACCGGCGTCGGCCAACGCCTGGCCCATGCGCAGCAGTTCGGCCTGCGGCAGCGCCGAGAGCTTGGTCACATGGCCGACGGTGACCCGGCCTTGCCAGCCATGCTGGCGGGTGCAGCGGATCACCTCGCCCAGGGTCATGCCGGCGATTTGCAGGTCGAAATCCAGGTGCAGGTCCAGATCGCGATCGTAGGCCACCGCCAGTTCGAACAGCCGGCGGATCTGCGCTGGCGGGTCGGCGTCGGTGTAAGGGCAGCCGCCCAGCACTTCAGCGCCTTCGCCCAGGGCCTGGCACAACAGCGCTTCGGTCCCGGGGTTGTCGAGCATGCCTTCCTGCGGGAACACGCAGATCTCCAGCGTCACGGCCCAGGCGTAATCCGCCTGTAGCCTGCGGATGGCGCGCAGGCCGGTCAGGCCGATAGCCGGGTCGATCTCGACATGGGTACGCATGTGCGTGGTGCCTTGTACGATGGCTTGCTCCAGCACAGCCGCGCCGCGGGCGTAAACATCGGCCTCGGTGAACGCGGCTTTGGCCAGGCGGGTCTGGGCGATGGCTTCGGCCAGCGTGCCTTCGCGCAGCTGGCAGCGCGAAAGGATGCAGGCCTTGTCCAGATGGATATGGGTTTCGATCAGGCCCGGCAGCACCAGCCGGCCGCCGAGGTCGAGCTTGGGCGCCGGCCGGCTCAGCCGGGCCACGAAGTGGCCGTCTTCGATCAGCAGGCGGCTCAGTGCCGGGCCGTCGCCCAGGCGCACATTGATCAGTTCCAGATGGCTCATGCGGCGGCTCCTGCGCCCAGGTAGGCGGCTTCCAGTTGTGGGTCACCGCGAAGTTGCTCGGCGCTGCCCTGTTTGACGATGCGGCCGGTTTCCAGCACGTAGGCGCGGTCGGCCACCTGCAGTGCCAGGTTAGCCATCTGATCGACCAGCAGTAACGTCACGCCTTCGTCGCGCAGGGCGGCAAGGGCGTCGTACAGCTCGCCGATCATCGCCGGGGAGAGGCCCAGGGACGGCTCGTCCAGCAGCAGGATGCGTGGCTTGGCCATCAGCGCGCGGCCAATCGCGACCATCTGCTGTTCACCGCCCGAGAGCAGCCCGGCCGGGCTGTGGATGCGTTCGCGCAGGCGGGGGAAGCGCGTGAGGATCGCGGCGATTTCGCCGTCGGCATCGACGGCATCCTGGCGCACGTTGGCCCCCAGCAGCAGGTTCTCGCGCACGCTCAACTGGCCGAACAGCTGCCGGCCTTCAGGGACCAGGGCCAGGCCAAGGCGGGCGATCTGGCTGGCATCGAGGCTTTCGATGCTGCGGTTGTCCAGCACGATACTGCCGCCACGTGGCCGGTGCAGGCCGGCAAGGGCCTGCAGGATGCTCGATTTGCCGGCGCCATTGGCGCCCAGGATGGCGATCAGCTCGCCCGGGTTGACCACCAGGTCGACTCCTTCGACCACTGGCGCCGCGCCATAGTCGATGCACAGGTCGCGCACGTGCAGCACGGCATCACGCGAGCCCGCCCAGGCCTGCGCGCGCGGCTGGGCCTGGTACTCGGTGCCCCCCAGGTACGCCGCAATCACCCGCGGGTCCGAGCGCACCTGTTCAGGGGTGCCCCAGGCGATCGGTTTGCCGGCGTCGAGCACCAGTAGCCCGTGCGACACGGCCATCACCAGCGGCATGTCGTGCTCGACCAGGATGATCGCCAGGTTGAAGGTGGCCAGGCGTTGCAGCAGCGTGGCCAGGCGGTCGGTGTCCTGCCGGCCAAGGCCCGCAGCCGGCTCGTCGAGCAGCAACACCTGCGGGCGGCTGGCCAGGGCCCGGGCGATCTCGACCAAGCGGCGGTCGACGTGGGGCAGGTCATCGGCGGCGACGTGCAGGTTGCCGCGGTAGCCGACCAGCGCCAGCAACGCGATGGCCAAGGCCTTGCGTGTGGCCTGCTGGCACGGCCAGGGCCGTTCGATGGCACCTTGCTGGAGGGCCAGCAGCAGGTTCTCAAGCACGCTCAGCTCACCGAACAGCTGGGTGGTCTGGTACGTACGGGCGATACCGGCGCGCGCGATGCGCCAGGCCGGCTGCCCGGCCAGCTCCGCGCCCAGCTGTATCGAGCCGGTGTCGGGGCGGTAGAAACCACTGATCAGGTTGAGCACCGTGGATTTGCCCGCGCCATTGGGCCCGATCAGGCTGGTGATGCTGCCTGGCAAGGCCTGCAGGCTGACGTGCTGCGCGGCCTGCACACCCCCGAAACGGATGCCGATGCCCTCGACCTTCAGCCCATGCCGCGCACCACCGGTGAAGAACGCCCGCAGCCCCGCCGCATCCGGCTGTGCGGTGACCGGCTCGTGCCGCGGCCGCCAGAAGCGCTTGGCGAGGCTGCCCAGCACGCCGCGTGGTGCCGCCCACAGTACCGCCAGCAGCAAAACCGAGAACGCCAGCAGCCGGTACTCGGCAAAGTCGGCCAGCAGTTCAGGCAGCAGCACGATCACCAGTGCACCGAGCACCGGCCCGAACAGCATGCCGGCGCCACCGACGATCACCGCCAGGACGAACAGGATCGACTGCGAGAGCGGGAACGCTGCCGGGTTGATGAACATCAGCACCGGCGCTACCAGCGCCCCGGCTGCGCCCGCCAGGCCTGCCGACAGGGCAAAGGCCAAGGTCCGCGTCTGCACCGGGTTGACCCCCAATGAGCGGGCGGCGATCTCCGAGGCCTTCACCGCCCGCATTGCCAGGCCCCAGCCGCTGCGCTGCAGGCTCCAGTAGAAGGCCAGCGCCGCCAGCATCAGCAGCACCGCAGCCAGTGCCAGCAGCAGGGCCGGGTCCAGCGTGCCGACTTCAGGCAGTGGAATGCCCATCAGTCCGTTGGCACCGCCAGTGATGCTGCGCCACTCGATCAGGCCGTTGTGCACCACCAGGGCAAAGGCAATGGTGATCATCGCCAGGTAAGGCCCGCTGACCCGTAGCGCCGGGATCGCCAGCAAGCCGCCCAACAGCGCGCAGCCAAGGCCGGCCAGGGGCAGGGCGCCCGACAGCGGCAGGCCGGCAAGTGTCAGCAGTGCCGACAGGTAGGCGCCGATGGCATAGAACGCGATGTGCCCGAAGGACATCTGCCCGGACAAACCGATCAGGATGTTCAGGCCCACGCCGACGGTGACCGCCAGCGCGTACAAGGTCAGGATCAACAGCCAGTAGCTGTCCAGGCCCAATGCCAGGCCAAGGCTGGCGACCCCGAACAGGGCCAGGCCGAGGGGGGCGAGTCGCTCGCGCATGGTCATACCTTTACCCAGAGTTTGCGGCCGAACAGGCCGTCAGGACGTGCCGCGAGTACCACGATCACCAGTGCAAAGCACAGCAATTGCGTGAACGCAGAGCCGAAATACAGCGTGACCACCGCCTCGAGCAGGCCAAACAGCAGGCCTGCCGCGAACACCCCACCCGCACTGGCGATGCCGCCGAGGATGGCCACGGCGAAAGCCTTCAGGCCGAACAACGTGCCCATGTCGGCGTGCACGTTGTACAGCGGTGCGATCAGCAGGCCCGCCAGCGCCGCGAACACGGTCGACAGGGCGAAGGCCGCCGCCACCACGCGGTTCACGTCGATGCCCATCAGCCGGGCTGCCCGTGGGTTCTGCACGCAGGCTTCCAGGCGCAGGCCCAGCTGTGTGCGTCGGCGCACCCAGTAAAGCGCGGCCGCCACCGCCGCACCGGCCAGCGGAATGGCCAACTGCACGGCATTCAGGCTGCTGTCGCCCAGGTCCAGGCGCAGGCTGGTCAGGGCACTGCCGAACTGCCGTGGCTCCTTGCCGAAGGTGAACATCGCCAGGTTGTCCAGCAGCAGCCCGCCCGCCACGGTCGCCATCAGCCAGGCGTCCGAGCCACGGGCATGGAACGGGCGCACCAGAAAGCGCTCGATGGCCAGGCCCAGCACCGCGCACAGCAGCAGGGTAGTGGGCAGTGCCAGCCACAACGGCCAACCCCAGGTCACGGCCAGGCTGTAGCCAAGCACGGCGCCGACCATCATCGCGCTGCCCTGGGCGAAGTTGACCGTGCGCGACACGGCATAGGTGAGGTGAAAGCCCAGCGCCAGCAGCGCATACATGCTGCCCAGGCCCAGGCCGCTGACCAGTGTGGTGGTGATCATGTCGAGGGCCTCCGCTCAGGGCGTCACGGGCACGATGGTGTCGCCATCGAAGCGGCTGAAGACATAGTCCTCAGGGCCCAGGGCGTCGTGGCGGTCAACGCTGAACGGCTGCTGGTAGTGTTTGATCAGCCCCTCGTAGTCGCTGATGGCATAGAACCCGTCACGCACCTTCGTGCCTTGGGTGTCCTGGGCCTTGTCGATCGCCAGGGCCACCAGGTGCATGGCGTCGTAGGCGTTCGCGATGCCCACGGCCGGGGTCACGTCGGCCAGGGTCTTGACCTGCGGGTAACGCTGCTTGAGGGCGGCCAGCAAGGCATCGCCGCGGGCGCTGTTGTGGGCGCTGAAGACAAACGTCTGGATGAAGTGCACGCGCCCGGCGTCAGGCCCGGCCAGCTCGCCGAACCGGCCGCCGGCCGGGCCCCAGTGCGACACCACCGGCACGTTCCAGCCCATCTGCTGGAGCGATTTGACCACCTGCGCCGAGGGCCCGACGTTGCCCACCAGCAGCAGGGTGTCGACGCCTGCGTTTTTCAGGCGGGTGAGTTGCGGCACCATGTCCAGGTCACTGTCTTCAAAGCGCTCGGCCGGCGCCTGGGCCATGTCGCGGCGGGCCATAGCGGCGTTGAGCCCTGCCAGGTTCGACTCGCCCCAAGGGTTATTGGCCAGGATCAGGCCCGGGCGCTTCATGCCCTGGCGCAGGCCATAGGCGACCAGTGCTTCGTCTACCTGTTCATCCACCGCCGACACGCGGAACACGTAGTTGTCCTTCGCGCCGTTCTCGGTGATTTTGGTGCCCGCCGCCCAGATCCCCATGAACGGCGTTTTCAGTTGGTTGGCCAAGGGCACGATGGCCAGCGACACCGGGGTGTCGAGGCCGCCGAACAGCACGCTGACCTTTTCCCGCTGGATCAACTCGCGCGCCGCCAGCATGCCCTTGGCCGGGTTGCTCTCGTCATCGCGGCGCACCAGTTCCACCGGGCGGCCCAGCAGCCCGCCTTTGGCATTGATCTCATCGATGGCCAGGGTCAGGCCCCGGGTCAGGGCCTCGCCGGACTTGGCAGACTGCCCCGACAACGCGGCCACCAGGCCCACCTTGATCGGCTCTGCAGCCTGTACCCAGCCCGTGCAGCAGGCCAGGGAAAAGGCTGCGCAGGGCAGCCAGCGACGTAGCAAGGAACGGCTGAACATGGTTCGAACTCCTGATTGCTAGCAATTTATAAAAATGTGCTAGCAAAACAGGTGCCATTTGGAAAATACTTCGGGCACCCCGTGTTTTGGGGCTTGCGCCTTCGGCTTCAGCGCCCTCGCGTGCACTGGATCAAGGCATCGCTCGGGGCCTGCGCCCCGTTCTGGACACCCTCGGAGACTTGCAATGACCCAAAGCAACAGCGCCGTACAGATCGTTCGCGACTTCCTCGCTGCTTCCATGGCCCCCGACCCGGTGCGCGCTGCCACGTTCATGAGCGACGACGTGCGCATTACCTTTACCGGCGGCCGCGCGATGCCCACCCCGGCCGATATCACCGCGTTCAATGGCGCGCGTTACACCTGGGTGAAGAAGCAGCTGGGGCAGTTCGACTGGTGTGAGCGCGAGGACCACACCGTGGTGTATTCCAATGGCACGCTGTACGGGCAGTGGCCGGATGGCCGCAGTTTTTCCGGCAACCGTTACCTGGACCGTTTCGAAGTGAAGGCGGGCAAGATCGTGCGCATGGATGTGTGGAACGACAGCGCTGAATGGATGCTGGCGCCGGAAATCGGCAAGGCCTGAGCGGGTCAGTTGCGGTGTGGCCTGAGGTATCGCCGTTGGCGATACCTGGTAGCGCGAAACCCGCACCGTGAGCGCACCGCTGTCGGGTATAAGTTGCCCATGCGCTACCGACGTCTCGATCTGAACCTGCTGGTCGCCCTGGATGTGCTGCTCGATGAGTGCAGCGTCAGCCGGGCGGCGCAGCGCCTCAACCTTGGCCAGTCTGCCACCAGCGCTGCGTTGGGGCGCCTGCGAGAGCACTTTCAGGACCCCCTGCTGATCCCCCTCGGACGCGGGCTTGAGCCCAGTGCCCTGGCGCGGCAGCTGGCACCCAAGGTGCGCGAGGCGCTGAGCCTGGTCGGTGAGGTGGTCGAGACGTCCCTGGGTTTCGATCCCGGCCGCTGTGAGCGGCGCTTCACCCTGGTGGCATCGGACTATGTGGCGGCCACCGTCATGCCTGCCCTCAGCCGTGTGCTGGACCGCGTGGCCCCCGGCATATCGCTGGTGGTTCGCGACCTGCCGGTGTCGCGTGACGGCGACGTGGTGGCCGAGGCCCTGGACTACCGCCGTAGCGATCTGGTGATCGTGCCTCAGCGGCGCATCAACCTGCGTTATCCCCACTCAGTGTTGCTCGAAGATGAGCTGTGCTGCGTTGTGTGTGCGCACGAAGCGGCTTACCAGTCGGGCCTTGGCCTGGCTCAGTTCTGTGCGGCCGCGCATGTCGTGCGCGAGTTCACCGATGGCCAGAACCTCTCGGTCGACACCCAGCACCTGCGCGATATCGGCATCGAGCGGCGTGTGGCCGTGGCGGTGCCAAGCTTTGCGCTGATGGGCGACTTCGTCAGCGGTACGCCGCGCATCGCGACGTTGTTCCGGCGCCAGGCCCAAGCGCTGGCGCGTCGTCATGCGCTTCGGGTACTGCCTTCGCCCATCGCCTTCCCGGTGGTTGCGCAAGTGCTGCAGTGGCACCCGCAACAAGCATCCGACCCGGCCCTGGGCTGGCTCCGGCAGGTGCTCACCGAGCAGGCGGCGGGGGTCGATCACGCCTGAGGGTCGCCCGTATCAGCGGCCAGGCCCAGTTCTGCGATGGCCAGCAAGGCGCAGCGCTCATCATTGTCAGAGGTGTCACCGCTGACGCCGATGGCCCCCAGCAAGGCGCCTTCGGCATTGCGCAGCAGAACACCGCCGGGCACCGGGATCACGTGGCCGTGGGTCAGGCTGTTGATCGCGTCGAAGAACGCTGGCATCACCTGAGCGCGGCGTGCCAGCTCCCGGCCACCGAAGCCCATACCCAGGCAGCCGCTGGCTTTCGCGGTGGCGATTTGCGGGCGCAAGGCGCTGGCCTGCTCATCGCGCAACAGCGCCAGCGGGTGGCCTGCCGCATCGAGCACGGCGGCTGCCAGGGGCCGCATGCCCAAGGCCCGGGCATGTCGCAGCGTGGACGCGGCAAGCCGCGTGGCGGTTTCGAAATCGAGCGCCTGCATGATCACTGGCTCCATTTGCCAAGCTCGGCGACACGGTCGCGGGTGTAGAGGTCGGTCCATTTCAGGGAGTTGAAGTCCGAGACCTGTTTGGGGTTGTAAGGGGTGCGGTGCAGGCGTACCGGTTGGCCTGCCTTGTACACCGCCTGCAGGCGGTTGCGGTCTTGCACGATGCGGATGTCATCGAGCGGCGAGCCGTCGAGGAGCAACAGGTCGGCCTGCTTGCCTGGCTCCAGGGTGCCGAGCGTTTCACCGCGCGGCATCAGGCGTGCGCCGACGTTAGTTGCCGCGTGCAGCGCTTGGGCCGGGGTGAAACCCAGGCGCGTGACCAGCAACTCCAGTTCACGCGCATGCCACTCACCGTAAGGGGTAACGGCAAAACCGCTGTCGCTGCCGCAGGCGAACGGCACACCGGCGGCCTTGGCGCGCTTGAGCACCGGCGTGCCCATTTCCAGGGTACGGGCGCAGTAGCCGGCGTAGCCTGTGGTCACTGCCGGGTCGTGGGGCTGGCAGAAATCTACGGTGTTCTGCGGGAAGGTCATGGTGGGAGCCAGTACACTGCCTGCCTCCAGCAGCGCTTCGATGCAGGCGTCGTCCATGTAGAAGGCATGGAACACCAGATCCACGCCTGCCTTGGCCGCGTACATCACGGCTTCGCGGCCGTAGGCGTGAGTGGCTACCCGGCAGCCGAGGCGATGCGCCTCGTCGACCATTTCGCGGGTTTCATCGGCGGTGAAGGCCGCGATGATCTCCCCGTTGGGGCGGCGGTGTGTGCCGTCCATGGCGATCTTGATCAGGTCGACGCCATCCTTGGCCTGCTTGCGGATCTGCGCGATGGCTTCGGTACGGCTGGTAACCAGCGCAGCGGTGAAGTATTCGGGGGCGCCGACGCGGCTGGGAAACCAGTCGTTGAGGCTTTGCCGGTTGGTGATCACACGGCTGCTTGCGGCAATGCGCGGGCCTTCGAAGAGCCCGGCGTTGACCGTATTGCGCACGGCGATGCTGAGCTGGCCGCTGTCACCCGGGCAGACCATCGAGGTGACCCCGGCAGCCAGTACGTGCTGGGCAAAGAACATACCGCGCAAGGCGCGGAATTCATCACTGGTCCAGATGTCGATGTCTTCTTCGCTCTGGGCGTTGCCGAACGCCAGGTGAGTGTGCACATCGACCAGCCCCGGCATGACGAAGTCGCCGCGTACTTCGCGGTCACCGCGCACTGGGCGCGGTGCCTGGGCGGTCGCGCCAACATGGCGTATCACGCCGTTTTCGATGATCAGCGTCTGTTGCTGGCGTGCCTGAAGGCTGGCGCCGTCGAACAGGGTGGCGCAGTGAAGGTGCAAGGCGCTCATGGTCGGATTCTACTCCTCGTGTTGTTTCCGGCAGGCTATGTGCCTGCGGCGCCTGGCACCATCAGATCCTGTCGTTGGCCACCCATCGATGGCATCGATACCTGCGCCGGCGCCCGCGCCAGCAAGGGTTCAGGCGGTATGCCCGCCAAGGGTTTCGGCAACCCAGTCGGCGATGTACTGGCCGGCATTGATGCTGTTGTCGAAGCTTGAATGCTGCACGCCGCCTTCGCGCTCAGTGAAGATCTTCAGTTCGCGCTTGGGGCTGTTGACCAGTTGCTCGTAGGTGCGGTGGGCCCACTTGAGCGGAATCTGCGAGTCCTTTTCACCGTGGGTCACCAGGAAGGGCACGCGAATGCGGTCGAGCACGCCATCAAGGTGCACGTGTTCGGCAATGGTCATGAATTCGTCCATGTCCTTCGCGCCCCAGACCCAGCACACGTGCGCCCAGTAATGCGGCACCGGGAAGTCGCCTTCCTTCTCCAGGCGCCGCTTCTGCACGTCGCGCCAGTCGTGGTTGGCACCCCACACCACGCCGCAGGCAAAGCGCGGCTCGAAGGCCACCGCTCGCGGGCAGTAGTACCCCCCCAGCGAAACCCCCTCCATACCGATGCGCTTGGGGTCGACTTCCGGGCGGGTTTCCAGCCAGTCCACCACGCGGCTGGCCCAATGTTCGCTGTCGTAACGGGCGGTCAGGCCTTGAAGGCGCAGCGCCTCGCCCGTGCCGGGTTGGTCGATGATCAGCGAGGAAACGCCGCGTTTGGCCAGCCACGCCGGCAGGCCGACGCGATATTTCATTTCTTTGGTCGAATCCAGCCCATTGACCTGCACCAGCAGTGGCGCCGGGCCGGTCGTGCCTTCGGCGCGCACCAGCAGGCCACTCAGATACTGGCCTTCGTAGGGGATTTGCACCCGCTCGCAGTTTTCCCGCGACAGCTCGATGCCGCGGGCGAAGGTCTGCAGGAAACGCTGGTACAGCGCCTCGCGCCCTGGCGCACCATGGGCCTGCAGGCGTTCGCAGGTCAGGTAGTAGGTGGCGGCGCGGTTGTATTTTTCGCCAGCGGACAGGCATCGGCCAGCGGCCTCGTCTTCATCGGCCAGGGCGCAGAGCTTGTCGGCCATCTTTGACCAGGTTTCGCGAAAGGCCTGGGTGCCGGCGGCGTCAGGTTGCCGCGCCGCCTCCTGCAGCGGCGCGCACATGGCTTCGATCTCGCCCAGGCGGGCGCCCATTTCGATGGCCAGGTCCACCGAGAGGTTCCAGACATAGTTGGTGGGGAAGTAGCGGAACATTGTTGTTGTCCTTCTGCGGTCGTTGAATCCGGTGCCTGAGCATCGCGCCAGGCACACAAGGCGATGTCCGAAGGCAAGTTACGCAGACAGGGCGAGGAGGGGCCAATCGTGAACAGGGATGCGAGGTATCGCCAAACGCGATGCCCCGGCGACATTGCGCCGGCCGGGGCGATGGCTGCCGGTCAGGCGCTGGCCCGCAGCTCCTCAGGTCGCTGGTCGAGGTGCTGGATGAAATCGCTGATGCGCTCACGCAGCCAGCGGTGCATGGGGTCACCGTCCATGCTGCGGTGCCAGAGCATGAACTCGCGCATCACCGGGATCTTCACCGGTGGCGGCAGGATCCGCAGGGGCAGATAGCGGGCATACAGCTGCGCCAGGCGCCGGTGCATGGTGGCCACACGGGGGGTGCCTACCAGCAGTTGCGGCAGGGTGTTGAAGTCGTTGGTGATCACTTCCAGGCGGCGGTTGAAACCGTACTGGTTCATGAACCAGTCCTCGATGCTCAGGTGCCGGTTACGGCCAAAGCCCACCGAGATATGCCCCATCTGCATGTACTGCTCCAGCGTCAGGCTGTCGCCGACCTGCGGGTTGTCGCGCCAGACCACGCACACATGATCTTCCTCGAACAACAGCTGGGAGGGGTGGCCTTCGATGAGGTACCGCTCGGGCACGATCATCATGTCGACTTCGCCGCGCATCAGAAGCTCGGCGCTGTTGTCGCCGGGGCTGATCATCTCGAAGGTGATGTGCGGCGCCTGAAGATGGATTTTCTGGATGACCTGGGCGAACAGCACGCTGATCAGGTAGTCCGAGGTCACCAGGCGCAGGTGCCGTTTGCTGCTCGACGGGTCGAATACCGGCTTGGCGGTAATCGAGGAGCGGATGGTCAGCAGCACCTCGCGCACCGGCTGCGCCAGCTCCAGCGCATAGGGCGTGGGCTGCATCTTGCGGCCCACCTGCACCAGCAGTTCGTCCTCGAAAAACGTTCGCAAGCGGCCCAGCACGCCACTGGTGGCCGATTGCGTCATGTGCAGGCGTTCAGCGGCACGGGTGATGTTCTGCTCATCGAGCAGGACATCCAGTGCCACCAACAGGTTCAGATCCAGGTGGTGAAAGCGCATGGTGATAGCTCACGGTTCTTGTAGTTATTTTCGCGATACCTTCCCGCCGCATCGCCGATACGTCAAGGCCAATCTGCCGTTGAACCGAGCCAACGCCAGGCGTCATGGGCTGGCGCACAGGTATCGCGTTTACCGATGCCTCGCATCCTGACACACGATTGGTCAGCCTGGCCGATCAGCCAGCAATCTGCCCTCCAGTCGAGCGGCCAGCCCGCCGCCACGACCTGCTACCGGTGACCCTGGCTGGCACCGAACAATAATTTCAATGGAGTGGTAGCCATGAACATTCTTGGACTCGACGCACTGGTGTTTGGCGTCGACGATATCCAGGCCTGCGCCGATTGCCTGCGTGATTACGGCCTGTCAGCCGTACAACTGGATGGCGACGGTGGCCGTTTCGAAGCGCTCGACGGCACGGCGATCATCATCCGTCGCGGCGATGACCCCCACCTGCCGCCGGCCCTGGGCCCGACCCCATCGCTGCGTGAAACCGTGTATGGCGTCGCCGCGGCGCAGGACCTCGAGGCCATCGCCGACGAGCTGGGGCGCGACCGCGAGGTGCGCCGCGACGCGCAGGGCGTGCTGCACAGTGTCGACGACCTGGGCTTTGCCATCGCCTTCCAGGTCACCTGCAGGCGCAGCTTCCAGGCGCCGGCCGACCTCACCAACGCGCCCGGCAGCACGCCGCAGCGGCCACTCAACCAATTGGGCATCACCCTGGACATGCCAGCGCAGCCGCGCACCCTGTCCCATGTGGTGTACTTCGTGCCGGACGCGGCCAAAGGCGAAGCCTTCTATCGCGACCGCCTGGGTTTCGTCACCACCGACAGCTTCATCGGCGTCGGCCCGTTCATGCGGACCGCGGGCATGGACGATCACCACTGCCTGTTCATGATCCAGACCCCGCCCCACATGCAGGGCTGCGAGCATTTCACCTTCCATATGGGCAGCGGCACGGAAGTGCTGCTGGCCGGCAATCGCTTCCAGCAAAAAGGCTGGACCAGTTTCTGGGGCCCAGGCCGTCACCTGCTGGGCTCGAACTGGTTCTGGTACTTCAACAGCCCGCTGGGCTGCCACATCGAGTACGACGCCGACATGGACAAGCATGACGACCAGTGGGCGGCGCGCCAGGCGCCGATGTCGGCCGACAACTCGCAGCTGTTCCTCTTCGCTGCGCGGGAGAAGTGGGCGCCCGGTGGCCCACCGCCAAAACAGGCCTGAGCAATGGCTGGTGTGGCGCTGTGTCCGCTCGCGGAGCTGGGCGAGGGCAAGGCCCGCGGCTTCGACCCGCAGAGCAGGGGGGCAGACAGCCTGTTCGCCCTCCGCCACCGCGGGGTCGTGCGGGTGTACCGCAACCTTTGCCCGCACCTGCGGGTACCGCTGGAGTACCGCAAGGACCGCTTTCTCAGTGCCGATGGCCAGTGGTTGGTCTGCTACGCCCATGGCGCGCGCTTTCGGCCTGACGATGGCACCTGCGTGCACGGCCCGTGCCGTGGCGATGCACTGCAGGCGCTCGATCACCGTGAGGTGGACGGCTGGCTGGTAGTGCCGCTGGAACAGTTGCACCCCTGAGGTATCGCGCCGCGTGATAGGTCGCATCCCAGGACTCGATTGGTCAAAGCCCGGCGCTGCCGGGAAGCTGTGCCCAAGGCACAGGACATGCCCGCCGCCCACGCTGCGGCGAACAACAAGAACAAGACGTGAGGGATGCCATGAATACTGTGAGCAACGTACTGATCGTGGGCGGCGGGATTGGCGGGCTGTGCGCTGCCATCGCGCTGCGGCGCAAGGGGATAGCGGTCGACCTGGTCGAACTCAAGACCGAGTGGACCGTCTACGGCGTCGGCATCATCCAGCAGAGCAACGTGGTGCGCGAGATGCACCGCCTGGGGGTGCTCGACGCCTACCTGAACGCGGCCTACGCCTTCGAAGACGTGGCCATCTACACCACTGAAGGCCACCCATTGGCGCGGATCCCGGGGCAGCGCCTGGCCGGCCCGCAGTACCCGGCCAACGTCGGCATCTCCCGCCGCGCCTTGCACAAGGTGCTGAGCGAAACCGCCATCGAACTCGGTACCCAGGTACGCCTGGGCACCTCTGTGGAGAGCTTCGAGCAGGATGCCACTGGCATCGACGTGCTGTTCAGCGATGGCCGCCAGGGGCGCTATGCGCTGATGGTCGGCGCCGATGGGCTGTACTCGAAGATCCGTGGTTTGCTGTTCGGTGATGCCTATCAGCCGCGGTTCACCGGCCAGTCGGTGTGGCGCCACAACTTCCCGCGCGCAGCCGGTATCGACCACCTGGCCAACTTCCAGGGCCCCTCGGGTAATGCTGGGCTGGTACCGCTGGCCGACAACCTGATGTACCTGTTCACCACCTCCCACGAACCGGGCAACCCGTGGATGGACCCGGCCGGGCTTGCCGCGGGCCTGCGCCAGCGCCTGGCGGGGTTTGGCGGGCTGATCGGTGAGCTGCGCGAACAGGTCTGTGACAGCGCAGAGGTCGTTTACAAGCCACTGGAAGCGGTGTTCGTCGACGAGCCCTGGTATCGCGGCCGCGTGCTGCTGATCGGGGATGCGGCCCATGCCACCACGCCGCACCTGGGGCAGGGCGCGGGCATGGCCATCGAAGACGCCGTGGTGCTGGCCGAGGCGCTGACCGCCGGCGGCAGCCTGGACGAGCAGTTGCAGTGCTTCATGGGGCGCCGGTTCGAGCGCTGCAAGTACATCAGCGACATGTCGCTGCTGGCGGGCGAGAAAGAGGTCCAGCGGGACCGGTCCTTCGACCGCATCGGCCTGGTCAAGCAGATGCTCGAGGTCACCGCTCGGCCGATTTGATCCCTGTGCCCGGCGCACCCTGCCTTGCCGGCGCGCCGTGGCGCATGCCAACACCGACACAAGAACAAGAAAGAGGAAACCCCGATGTTGACTCGCAAAGGTGCAACCACCCGGCCGTTGCCGCCGCTCAAACCCATCACCCTGGCGATTTTCGCCCTGGCGGCCAGCCAGGCCCAGGCCATGCAATTCGACACTGGCATCCCGGACCTGCGGGTGCGCTGGGACAATACCCTGAAGTACAGCGCCGCCTGGCGCACCCAGGATGCCAGCAGCAAACTCACCGAAGGGCAGACGGCCCTGAACCTGGATGATGGTGACCGCAATTTCGACAAAGGCCTGATTTCCAACCGCCTGGACCTGCTGTCAGAGCTGGATGTGACCTACGGCAACGTCGGCGCCCGGGTCAGCGGTGCGGCCTGGTATGACGATGTCTATAACCAGGGTACCGACAACGGCGACCCGAGCCGCGCCAACAGCTATTCGGTCGATTACGATGAGTTCACCGATGACACCCGCACCTTGCACGGGCGCAAAGGCGAGTTGCTCGACGCGTTCATCTTTGGCAAGACCGAGATCGGTGGGCTGCCGGTGTCTGGCCGTTTGGGCCGTTACGCCATGCAGTGGGGCGAGAGCCTGTTCTATGGCATGAACGGCATCGCCGGGGGCATGGCCCCGGTGGATGTGGTCAAGGGCCTGTCAGTGCCCAACACCCAGTTCAAGGAGCTGATCCGCCCGGTGCAGCAGATTTCCGGGCAGTTGCAGCTGACGCCGGATGTATCCCTTGGCGCCTACTACCAGTTCGAGTGGGAGGCCAACCGCCTGCCGGCAGCTGGCAGCTATTTCTCCACCGACGACTTCTTTGGCGACGGCGCAGAGCGCATGTTCGTTGGCGCGCCGGTGTTCCCGGGCGGCCAGCCGCTGGCCTTCTACCACGGCAACGACAAGGAGGCCAAAGACTCGGGGCAGGGCGGTGTGCAGTTGCGCTGGCGCAGCGAAACCGTGGACTGGGGGCTCTACGCCATTCGCTTCCACGACAAGTCGCCGCAGCTCAACGTACGCCCCGACTTCGCCAACCTCGACCCGGTCAGTGGCAAGGCCGGCGAGTTCTACTGGGTGTATCCGGAGGGCATCGAGGCACTGGGCGGCAGTTTTTCCACCACCCTGGGCAACTTCAACGTCGCTGGCGAGCTGTCCACCCGTTGGAACCAGCCATTGGCCTCGACCAACCAGCATGCACTAGCGACGGACGAGCCGATCGACAACGATGACAACCCGGTTTACGCCACCGGCCGCACCCTGCATGCCAACGTCTCCTGGCTGGCCAGCCTGGAGCCCAACTTCATTGCCGCCGAGTCGAGTTTCCTGGGCGAGATAGCCTGGAACCGGGTGATGAGCGTGAGCAAGAACGCCGACGCCGTCGACCCCAACGCCGACCGCGATGCCACCAGCCTGCGGCTGGTGTTCGAGCCGATGTACCGGCAGATCTACCCTGGCCTGGACCTCTCCGTGCCGATCGGTGCGAGCTACACCAACGGTGCCTCGATGGCCTTGGGTACCGGTTTTGGCAGCGACCATGGCGGCGACCTGAACATCGGCCTGAAAGGCAACTATCTCAACACCTGGAGCCTGGGCCTGACCTACACGCACTACTACGGCCCGGAAAACACCTTCCTCGATGCCGCCAACAACTACACCTTCGAACAGTCGCTCAAAGACCGCGACTTCATCGCCTTCACCGTCAGCCGTACCTTCTGACCGAGGACCACCCGATGAAACACAACAATAAAGTCGTTTCCCTGTTCACTGCCCTGAGTGCCTCGCTGCTGCTCGCCCACGGCGCTTTTGCCGCGGTGTCCCCCGAGCAGGCGGCAACGCTCAAGACCACCCTGACGCCACTGGGCGGGGAGCGTGCCGGCAACGCCGACGGCAGCATCCCGGCCTGGACCGGCGGCTACACCCAAGTCGACAGCGCTTACCAGGACGGCGGCAAGCGGGGTGACCCGTTCGCCGCTGAAAAGCCGCTGCTGACCATCACTGCGCAGAACATGACGCAGTACGCTGACAAGCTGACCCCAGGCATCCAGGCGATGCTGAAGAAGTACCCCGACAGCTACCGGCTGGAGGTCTACCCGACCCACCGCAGCGCAGCCGCACCGCAATCGGTGTACGACGCAACCTTCGCCAATGCCACCAGCGGCAAGCTGGTGGACGGCCCTGCCGGCGCCATGCCCGAAGGCGCCTCCGGGGGTATTCCGTTCCCGATCCCGGCCAATGGCGTGGAAGCCATGTGGAACCACTTGCTGCGCTGGCGCGGGGCTTCATGGCACGCCAGTTTCAACCAGTACCTGACCACCGCCGACGGCAAGCACGTGCTGACCAACGATTCGCGCGCCGATCTGCAGATGCCCTGGTATCTGCCTGGGGGCAGTGGTGACAAGGGTGTGTTCTTCTCGATCCGCATGACCAACGATGGGCCGCCGCTGCGGGCGGGCGAGGCCATCACCGGACTTGAAAACCTCAATGCCGACAAAGCCGCGGTGTGGACCTACCTGCCCGGGCAGCGCCGGGTCCGCCGCCTGCCCAATGCCTGCTGCGACACACCGACCCCAGCCACCGCAGGGGTGATGAGTTTCGACGAGCTGTACGTGTTCAACGGCCGCCTGGACCGCTTTGACTGGAAGCTGGTGGGCAAAAAAGAGATGTACATCCCCTACAACGCCAACAAGGTGTTCACCGCCGCCAACGCTGAAGCGCTGCTCGACCCGCACCACCTCAAACCACAAGCCATCCGCTGGGAACTGCACCGGGTGTGGGTGGTGGAGGCGACGCTCAAGCAGGGCCAGCGCCACGTGATGCCCAAGAGCACCTACTACCTGGACGAAGACACCTGGGCAGCAGTGCTGGGCGAGCGATACGACGCGCGCAACCAGTTGGCCAAGGTGGTCTGGACCTCGCCGGTGGTGCTGCCTGACCTGCCAGGCGTGGTGACCCTGACCAACGGCTTCTACGACCTGTTGTCCGGCGCATGGTTCGCTGGCGACCTGTTTGCCGGCAAGCAGGAGCAGTACCGCATCGTGCCGCCCTACAAGGACTCGGTGTTCACCGCCGATGCCATGGCGGGTGAGGGCGTGCGCTGAGCAGGCGCATTGCACCTGGGCCGTATCGACTACAAGAAAAAAGGTTGCGTGCGATGAACAAGATGCTCCAGGGCTGGCTGCTGGCCGCCTGTTGCACGCTGCCTCCGGCCTACGCCGGCGGCAGTGTGGATGTGCTCTCGCAGCCCGCAGTGCATGGCCCCCAGGCCTTGCGAGCGGTGCTGCAGGATGTGGCCCGTGCCGGCGCGCGCCTGGTGGCGGTGGGCGAACGTGGCGTGGTGCTGCTTTCGGACGACAATGGCAAGGCCTGGCGCCAGGCCACGACCGTGCCAGTGAGCGTCAGCCTGACCGCGGTGCAGTTCGTCGATGCGCGCAACGGCTGGGCGGTCGGCCACGCTGGCGTCGTGCTGCGCAGCGAGGACGGTGGCGAGCACTGGGCCTTGCAGCTCGATGGCAAGCGCGCCGCGGCCCTGGAGTTACAGGCAGCCGAGGCCTCTGCGGATCAGCGCCGCCTGGCCGCCGCACAGCGGCTGCTGGCCGACGGCGCCGACAAGCCCCTGCTGGCGCTGAGCTTCGCCGATGCGCAGCACGGCCTGGTGGTGGGTGCCTACGGGCTGGCCATGATCACGGCCGACGGCGGGCGTAGTTGGCAGTCCGCCATGGGCCTGCTGCCCAACCGCCGCGGCCTGCACCTGTATGCCCTGGCCCGCCAGGGCGCTGACCTGTACGTCGCTGGCGAGCAGGGCCTGTTGCTGCGTTCGCGTGATGGCGGGGCTCATTTCGAGGCTTTGCAAGGCCCTTATGAGGGCAGCTACTTCGCTGCCAGCGTGCTGCCCAACGGACGGCTGCTGGTCGGCGGGTTGCGCGGTTCGTTGTTCGCCTCCGATGACGGCGGTGCAAGTTTCCAGGCGCTGGTCAACCCGATTGCTGCTTCGCTCAACGCCATCCGTGTCGCCGGTGATCAGGTATTGCTGGCCAACCAGGCCGGGATGTTGCTGCACAGCAGCCTGAGCGACTTTGCCGCGCACCCCGTGCCGGTCTCCGATGGCCTGCCACTGACTGCCGCCACCACTGCCGCCGACGGTGCCATCGTCGCCGTCGGCATGGCCGGTGCACGCCGCCTGGCGCCTTCCTCTTCCTCTTTCACGAAGGACTGAGCCATGCATGCCATGAATCCGCCGGCGCCTTGCAGCGGCCGTCTCGATGACTTCGACAACATGTCCGGGTCGCTGCTGGAACGTGCACTGTTCAACCATCGGGCGTTGGTCCTGCTGCTGTGCCTGGCCGCGACCGTGCTGCTTGGCTGGCAGGCCACGCGCCTGACGCTCAACGCCAGCTTCGAGAAGACGATTGCCCGCGACCACCCATTCGTCCACAACTACCTGGAACACCGCCAGGAACTTGCCGGGCTGGGCAACGCGGTGCGCATCGCCGTGGCCAACCCCAGTGGCAGCATCTACGACAAGGACTACCTGCACAGCCTGCAGCAACTCAACGACGCGGTGTACCTGCTGCCGGGCGTCGACCGTGCGGCGATGAAGTCGCTTTGGACCCCCTCCACCCGCTGGGCCGGGGTGACCGAGGAGGGCCTGGAAGGCGGCCCTGTGATCCCCGACGGCTACGACGGCGGCCCCGCGAGCCTCGAGGCGCTCAAGCGCAACGTCGAACGTTCCAACGAGATCGGCCAATTGGTGGCCTTCGACCAGCGTTCGAGCATCGTCTACGTGCCGCTGCTGGAAACGACACCGGACGGCAAGGCGCTCGACTACAACGCCTTCGCCAGCGAACTGGAAAGCCTGCGTGAACGCTTCCAGCAGCAGGGCGTGCAGATTCACATCACCGGCTTCGCCAAGGTCGTCGGCGACCTGATCGATGGCTTGAGGCAGATCCTGCTGTTCTTCGCCGCAGCCATCGCCATCACCGCTGTGGTGCTCTACTGGTACACCCGGTGTGCGCGCAGCACGGCGCTGGTGGTGACCTGCTCACTGGTGGCAGTGGTCTGGCAAATGGGCCTGCTGCCGCTGCTGGGGTACGAACTGGACCCGTACTCGGTGCTGGTGCCGTTTCTGGTGTTCGCCATCGGCATGAGCCATGGCGCACAGAAGATGAACGGCATCATGCAGGACATCGGCCGCGGCATGCACCGCTTGGTGGCGGCGCGCTTCACCTTCCGCCGGCTGTTCCTGGCCGGGCTCACTGCACTGCTGTGCGATGCGGTGGGCTTCGCGGTGCTGATGATCATCCGTATCCAGGTGATCCAGGACCTTGCCGTCATCGCCAGCCTCGGCGTGGCGGTGCTGATCTTCACCAACCTGATCCTGCTGCCGGTGCTGCTTTCCTATGTCGGGGTCAGCGCCCGAGGTGCGCGCCGTAGCCTGCGCGCCGAACAGGCGCAGGCGAGCGGGGCGCAGAAGCACGCGATGTGGCGCCTGCTGGACCACTTCACCCGCCGCCGCTGGGCTGCGTGGTGCATTGCACTGGCGCTACTGATGGCCGCGGGCGGTTTCGCCGTGAGCCTGCACCTGAAAGTGGGTGACCTGGATGCTGGCGCCCCCGAGTTGCGTGCCGATTCGCGTTACAACCGCGACAACGCGTTCATCACTGAGCACTACGGTGCCAGCAGTGACGTGTTTGCGGTGATGGTGCGCACGCCCGCTGGCGGTTGTTCGGCCTACGATACCCTCAAGCGCGTGGACGACCTCGACTGGCAGTTGCGTGGCCTGCAGGGGGTCGACTCGACCAACTCATTGGCGCTGCTCAACCGCCGGGTACTGGTTGGCCTCTCTGAAGGCAGCCCGAAATGGTACGAGCTGGTGAACAACCAGGCGACCCTGAACATGGTCACCGCCAACGCCCCGCGCGGCCTGTACAACGATGACTGCAGCCTGCTCACACTCTACGCCTACCTCACCGACCACAAGGCCGACACCCTTGCGCGGGTGGTGGACAGCGTCCAGGCCTTTGCCCAGGGCAACGACAGCGAGCAGGCTACCTTCCTGCTCGCTGCCGGGAGCGCCGGCATCGAGGCTGCCACCAACCAGGTGGTGAAACAGGCCAACCGCGACATGCTCTGGTGGGTGTACGGGGCTGTCATCCTGCTTTGCCTGGTGACCTTCCGCTCCTGGCGTGCGGTGCTTTGCGCGGTGTTGCCGCTGGTGCTCACCTCTATCCTGTGTGAGGCGTTGATGGTGGCGTTGGGCATCGGCGTGAAGGTGGCGACGTTGCCGGTGATCGCGCTCGGCGTCGGCATCGGTGTGGACTACGCGCTGTATGTGATGAGCATCGTGCTGGCGCAGCTGCGACAGGGGGCGAGCCTTTCCCAGGCGTATTACCGCGCGCTGCTGTTCACCGGCAAGGTGGTGATGCTGACGGGCGTGACCCTGGCCATCGCGGTGGGTACCTGGATCTTCTCGCCGATCAAATTCCAGGCGGACATGGGCGTGCTGCTGGCCTTCATGTTTGTGTGGAACATGGTCGGGGCGCTGGTCCTGCTGCCGGCACTGGCCTACTTCCTGCTGCCGCAAGGCCAGGTGCGTTCGCCGGTGTTGCCCGCTCATGAGCCTTTGTCGCAACAGCGCCAACCCGGTGCTGAATTGACCCCGCGCGGCGCGCGACTGCATTCGCTGGAGGAGGTGAGCCATGGCCGCTGAACGTACGCCCGGCAGTGCGCAGGCGCTGTTATTGCTGTTCGGCAGCTGCCTGCCGGTGCTGGGGGCCGTGCTGATCGCCCCTGTGCTGCCACGCATGCAGCTGCATTTCAGCGCAGCGCCCGGCGTGGCGGTGCTGGTACCGATTGTGCTGACCTTGCCCGCACTGGTGATTGCCCTCGCGGCACCTTGGGCCGGCATGCTGGCGGACCGTGTCGGCCGGCGGGCCTTGCTGCTGGCCAGCATGCTGCTTTACAGCCTCTGTGGGGTGCTGCCGCTGTGGCTGGACTCCCTTGGCCTGATCATCGCCAGCCGCGCCGGCATCGGCCTGGCCGAAGCCGGCATCATGACCTGCTGCACCACACTGATGGGGGACTACTTCGAGGGCCAACGCCGGGAACGGCTGTTTGCCCTGCAAATGGTGGCCACCTCGCTGTCAGCCGCCCTGTTCATGGGCCTGGGCGGAGCACTGGGTGAAAACGGTTGGCGTACGCCGTTCGCGCTGTATGCCGTAGGCGTGCTGTGCCTGCCGCTGATGGCCTGGCTGTTATGGGAACCGCAGGCGCGCCGTGTCGAACCTCGACATGGCCAGGCTTCACGCTTCCCCTGGGCCGCCCTGGCGCCGATCTACCTGCTGACCGGCCTGGCGGGTGTGAGCCTGTTCATCGTTCCGGTGCAAGTCGGCTACCTGCTGCAACTGCTGCATGTGGATGCACCGCAGCAGGTGGGCCTGACCATGGGCGCCAACCAACTCGGCGTGCTGGCCGGGGCACTGGCCTTCCGCTTGCTGGCCAGCCAGCCAGCGGGGCGTCTGCTGGCGCTGGGGTTTGCCACGGCGGGGCTTGGCGGTGGCCTGATGGCGCTTTCCACCAGCCACGCAGTGGTGGTGGTGGCCGTGCTGATCAATGGCCTGGGCGTTGGCCTGCTGCTGCCCAGCCTCATCAGCCAGGTCATGCAGCACGTCGGTTTCGACCAGCGCGGCCGGGCCACGGGCGGGTTCACCGCCGCGATCTTCGCCGGTGAATTCATCAGCCCGCTGCTGGTGCTCGCGCTGACTGGCGGCGCGCCGCCGCAGCTGCCGCAGGCGTTGCTGCTGGTTGCGCTCAGCCAACTGGTCCTGGCGCCGCTGTGCCTGCTGTTGTTGCGGCGCGCCCGTGGCGCGGGCGCAGTGGGTGCGCTGTGAGCGATCAGCTTTGCAACACAGGCCCAGGTGCCGGCCCTGGCACTGGCCACGGTAATTGACAGGAGACAACATGCAGTCACTTCCAACCTTCAAACGCGTCGTCACCGGCCACGATCCTCAGGGGCAGGCGGTGGTGGCCAGTTGTGGCCCCACGGCACATGACTTCGCGCTCAAAGCGGTGCCAGGCACGGTGTTCTACGAAGTGTGGAACAGTGCCAGCAGCCCCGCGCTGCTGGACAATGGCGACGACCCGACCGCCCGGCCCCTGCAATTGAGCCCCGCCCCATCGGGCAGTGTGATCCGCGTGGTGGATATCCCGCCGGACAGCCTGCAGAACCAGGTCAGCGCTGAGCAGGCAGCGGCTGCCTTCGCCGAAATCGGCGAAGCGCATGCCGGCACGGGTAACGCCGATTCAAAGCACAAGCTGATGCACCGCACAGAGACCCTGGATTACGGGATCGTCACTGAAGGTGAGGTGTGGCTGGTGCTGGACGGCGACGAGGTACACCTCAAGCGCGGTGACATCGTCGTGCAGCGCGGCACCAACCACGCCTGGAGCAACCGTACCGAGCAGATGGCGCGCATGGTATTCATCCTGCTCGACGGCCGTTACGCCGAGCAGCTCAAGGAGGTGCTGCCATGAAGCTGGCCACACTCAATGACGGTAGCCGCGATGGCCGCCTGCTGGTGGTTGCCCGCGACCTGCAGCGGGCGGTCCAGGCCAGCCCCATCGCCGCTACGTTGCAGGCTGCCCTGGACGACTGGGCGCAGGTCGAGGGCGGCCTGCAGCAGTTGTATGCGCAGCTGAACGCCGGCCAGGCCGCGGGTGCGTTCGACCTTGACCTGGCACAACTCGCCGCGCCGCTGCCCCAGGCCAGGCAGTGGCTGGACGCTTCATCGTTCCTCAGCCACGGCGAGCTGATGCAGAAAGCCTTCAACCTGGACCCCATCGAGGGTGTGGAGCACATTCCGCTGATCTACCAAGGGGCCAGCGACGACTTTCTGGGGCCGCGGGCGGACATTCCCTTGCCCAGCGAGGCCCACGGCATCGATTTCGAGGGCGAGTTCGCGGTGCTGGTCGATGACGTGCCCATGGGCTGCCCGCCGGAACGCGCCTTGCAGCATGTGCGGCTGGTACTGCAACTGAATGACGTCAGCTTGCGCGCCCTGGCGCCCAGGGAGATGAAGACCGGCTTCGGCTTTGTCCAGGCCAAGCCTGCCACCAGCTTCGCTCCGGTGGCGGTGACCCCGGACGAACTCGGCGGCGCCTGGTGCGACGGCCGCGTGCACCTGCCGCTGAACGTGGCGTGGAACGGCGAATGGTTTGGCCACCCACATGGCGGGGCCATGCATTTCGGCTTCCACCAACTGATCGCTCACGCGGCGCTGACCCGGCGCCTTAGCGCCGGTAGCTTGATCGGCTCGGGTACTGTGTCGAACGCGGACCGTTCTGTAGGGTCGGCGTGCATCGCGGAGCGCCGTGCCATTGAAACCATCGCCCACGGTGCACCGCGCACGGCCTTCATGCGCTTTGGCGACCGCGTGCGCATGGAAGCCCGGAGTCGTGCAGGCGAGGTGCTGTTCGGTGCCATCGACCAGCGTGTGGTGCCGGGAGGTTGGCAATGCGCGTAATGGTCACCGGGGCCAACGGCTTTGTCGGGCGCCAACTGGTAATGCGCCTGCTGGAGGCCGGCGAGGTGCGTGGGCGGCCCATCGAGGCGTTACTGATACTGGACCGGCAACTGGACGGGCTGCCCGACGATGCGCGGTTACGCCGCCATTACGGCAGTGTCACCGACCCTGCGTTGTTGCGCCGGGCGCTAGCCGATGGTGTGGATGTGGTGTTCCACCTGGCCAGCCTGCCCGGGGGCGCCGCCGAGGCGCAGTACGAGCTGGGTTACCAGGTCAACCTGCAGGGCAGCCTGGAGCTGCTCGACCAGTTGCGCAACCCAAGGCGACCGCCCGTGCTGGTGTACGCCAGCAGTGTCGCGGTGTACGGCGGCGATCTGCCCTTGCGCATGGATGAGGACCAACCCTGTTCGCCGCAACTGTCCTACGCGGCCCACAAACGCATGGTGGAAATCGCACTGCAGGACCTCGCGCGTCGCGGCGAGGTGGATGGCCGCGCGCTGCGCCTGCCCGGCATTGTCGCCCGGCCGCGCGAGCCGAACGGCCTTCGCTCGGCCTTCATGAGTGACTTGCTGCACGCCTACGCAGCCGGTGAGGCCTACACATGCCCGGTTTCCCCTCAAGCCAGCGCCTGGTGGATGTCGGCCCGCTGCTGCGTGGACAACCTGCTGCATGCCGCCGAACTGCAAGCCCCGGGTGACCGTCGTGTCTGGCAGCTACCGGTGCTGCAGCTGACGATCGCCCAGGTGCTTGCCGGGCTGCAGGCCAGCCTGGGCGAAGAGACCCGCGCCTGCATCAGCTTCGAGCCCGAGCCACAGCTCGAAGCGCTGTTCGGTCGCTATCCGGCCTTGCGTACAACCCAAGCTCGCAAGCTGGGTTTCTGCCATGACGGCTCAGTGCTTGGCCTGCTGCGCAACGCCCTTGATCTGCCACCGCGCCGCGGCACCGCGGCAACCCGTAAAGGAATCTGTGCATGAATGTGAACAAGCGTCGCCTGCTGGACCTTTCCGTCACCCTGGACAACAACCCCTACACCGACCCACCGCCTTTGCTGCCAAAGATCGACTACATGGACCACCAGCAGGGCTGGCCGGAAATGGCCGCGATGTTCCCGGGCCTGCGCAAGGAAGACCTGCCCGGTGATGAGTCGTGGGCAGCTGAACGGTTGCAGATCACGACCCACAGCGGCACGCACATGGACGCGCCCTGGCATTATGCGTCCACCACCAATGGCGGTGAGCGGGCCTTCGGCATCGATGAGCTGCCATTGGAGTGGTGCTTGCAGCCGGGTGTGAAGCTGGATTTTCGCCACCTGCCCGATGGGCACGTGGTGACGGCGACGCAGGTGGAAGCCGAACTTGCCCGCATCGGCCATCAACTGCAGCCGCTGGACATCGTGCTGGTCAATACCCGCGCAGGCAGCCTGTTTGGCCAGCCGGGCTACCTGGAAGCCGGGGTGGGCATGGGCCGCGAAGCGACGCTTTACCTGTTGGAGCGGGGGGTAAGGGTGGTCGGCACCGATGCCTGGAGCTGGGATGCGCCGTTCAAGTACACCCGTGAACGTTTCAGTGCCACAGGCGATGCATCGATTATCTGGGAAGGCCACAAGGCCGGCCGTGACATCGGCTATGGGCAGATGGAGAAACTGGCCAACCTGGATCAGCTCCCGGCCTACGGTTTCATGGTCAGTTGTTTCCCCTACAAGATCCGCCAGGCGTCCGCGGGGTTCGTCCGGGCAGTGGCCATCTTCGATTAGCCCGGCGGGTTGTCAGCCGCCGTGCTGGCCGCCCATCCCGGCGCAGCGATGGCCAGGTGAACTTTATCAGGCCTCCAGGCTTCCTCTGTTACAGCAGCTGCCCCCGTGGGGCAGCCAGTGCTGTATCACGCCATAGGTTCAGGAGGGGCAATGAAGACGCACACCACGCAAGCGCCTGAGAAAGCAAGCCAGGCCCAGGGCCAAGGGGAAGTAGAGCGGGACAATGATGCCCATCGGCCAGACGGCTCGAACGGTACGGCGCATGATTCCACCGCGCAACGAACCGCGCGAGACAAGGGGCCGCACTCGTCCGACCACGCCGACAGCCAGGATGACCTGGGTTTCGACCCGGACTCACCGGACCTGGACGACCCGCAGGTCGATCCCCAAGGGCCGGCCAAGCCCCCCAGGGATGTGGAGAAAAAGGCACCCTGACCGAGGCCGTGAGCGCGGAGGTTCTGGACGCTGTTCAGCGCACCCGCTCAAGGCTTTGCACCGAAAGCTGCAGGGCATTTTGCATGTCCAGCCGCGCCGAACTTCCCACGTCCTGGTCGTGCAACTGAAAGTTGCGCTCCGACGGCAGGATTGGCGCGGTGAGGTCTTCGGCGTCCTCTCGTTCGAAGTCGTTGTTGCCGCCGATGGTCATGGCGCTGCGGCGCAGCAGCATGCGTAACTGCTCGGGCTGCAACTGCGGGTTGATCGACAGCATTGCCGCCACCAGGCCTGTGACCATCGGGGTAGCATAGGACGTGCCGCAATGCACCGCGCCGGGTTGGCCTGCCTGTGGGGTAGAGGCGTGGGCGCAGGCTGCGGCGGTGATGTCGACGCGCATGTCTACGTTCGAGGTGCTGCGCTTGACGGCATAGTTTGGCGACTCGACGGGGACTGACGCCTGCCCGCTACGTTGATGGCCACCCACCACCAGCAGTTGTTCGGTGATGAAGGAGGAGGGCAGGCGGTATTCGTCGGTGCCCGAGAACGAGGCGCCGTTGCCGGCCGAGTTGACCACGACCACGTCCGGATGGGCCTTGCGCAGCCAGAGAAAGAATTCTTCGAGCAGCTCTTCATAGCCGCTCATGGCAATCCCGGAGCGCAGCAGTGAATCCACTTCGTCGCCTTGCACGTTGCGCGCCCCGACGCGGTGAATGCCCCAGCTCCAGTTGAGTACGCGCACGCCGTCCTCGACCAGGTTCACCGATGCGGCAATGTTGGCGGTGATGCCGGCATCGGAGTTGCGCTCGACGATCACCTCGAAGCCACCTGCCGCCTTGTCCAGCCCCTTCAGGAAGCCGGTATTGCCCCCATCATCCCAGGCGGCGGCGAGAATGCCGGCCACGGTCGTGCCGTGGTTGTCCGGCTTGCTGGCATCCTGGGCATAGACGCAGGTGCGGCGCCCCTCGCAGGCGCCCAGGTAGTCGGCAAAGTCTGCGCTGTCGAAGTCGACGTTGCGTTCGATCACGCCGACCCGAATGGGGGTGGGCAGCACCGGTGCCTGGCGCCCCGGGATGCGCCGCTGGTAGTAGTGCACCGCATCGAGAAAGCGGTTGGCAGCCCACTCGTCCGAGTCTTGCGCAGGCTTGCGGGTCCCCGGCGCCTCGCGGGCGGCGTGCTCTGCCTCTTCAGCCGCTGATTCCTCCACCACCACCGCATCCACGCTGGTTTCACCACCCAGACGCAATACCAGCGCGTCGCGCTGCACCAGGTCCCGGGCGGGCAGGCGCAGCTGATAAAGGTTCAGCGCAGCGATGCTGCCAACCACCTTGGCCCCGTATTTGCGCGCCAAGCGTTCGGCCTCCTGGCGGCCGTCGTGGTCCTCTTCGATCAACACGCTGACCAGGTCGACATAGGTGGTCAGGCCATCCATGTTCTTGGCCACCTCCTTGGGCCCTGCGGCCAGCACATGGTTGTTGCGCAGGGTAAGCCAGGCGGCGTTGCTGGCACGCGGGCCGTCCTGCAACCACAGCGGGCCGCTTCGCACCGCCGTGCTGTCCAGTTGCAGGCGCAGGGTGTCACCCTGGCGCTGGATACGCGCCGGAGCCACTGCGTTGCCGTTGAGCAGCAGCTGCGGCGTGGCCTGGCCAAGCCCCTGCACGCGCAGGCACCAGGTTTGCTGCTGGCTGTCCATCAAGTCGCCGCAGCGTTTGAGCTGTTGCAGGCGTAACGGCTGCTCGGCGAGCGCAGGGGTACTGGCCGCCAGCGTCAGCGCCAGGGCAAGGGCAATGCGTGGATGGCCCATGGCTTACTCCATGGCCTCGGCCACACCCTGATCCTCACCCAGGAAGCCACCGCTCTGGTGCTGCCACAGCCGGGCATAGGTGCCGTTCCTGGCGAGCAGTTCGCTGTGGGTTCCCTGTTCGATGATGCGCCCCTGGTCCATGACGATGAGCCGGTCCATGGCGGCGATCGTCGACAGTCGGTGGGCGATGGCGATGACCGTCTTGCCCTGCATCATTTCATTGAGGCTTTCCTGGATGGCGACCTCGACTTCCGAATCCAGCGCGCTGGTGGCTTCATCGAGCAGCAGGATCGGGGCGTTCTTGAGCATGACCCGGGCGATGGCGATGCGTTGACGCTGGCCACCCGAAAGCTTGATGCCGCGTTCACCCACCAAGGTGTCGTAGCCGCTGTGGCCTTGCCGGTCGCTGAGCTGCTCGATGAATGCATCGGCCTGGGCGTTGGCCGCGGCGTGGCGGATCTGTTGCTCGGTCGCATCGGGGCGACCGTAGGCGATGTTGTCGCGGATGGAGCGGTGCAGCAGGGACGTGTCCTGGGTGACCATGCCGATGGCGCTGCGCAGGCTGTCCTGGGTAACCTTGGCGATGTTCTGCCCATCGATGCGAATTTCGCCGCTGTCCACGTCGTAAAAGCGCAGCAGCAAGTTGATCAGCGTGGATTTACCCGCACCGGAGCGCCCCACCAGGCCGACTTTTTCGCCTGGGCGAATGTGCAGCGTCAGCCCATCGAGCACCTGGCGTTCGCCGTTGTAGTTGAAGCTGACGTTGTCGAAGTCCACCGCACCACCCGTGGTCTTGAGCACCCCGGCGTTCGGCGCATCCTGCACTTTCGGGCCGCGTGTGAGGGTCTCCATGCCATCCTGCACGGTGCCGATGTTCTCGAACAGCGAGGTCATCTGCCACATGATCCAGTGCGACATGCCGTTGACCCGCAGTGCCATGGCGGTGATCGCGGCGACCGCGCCAGTGCCGACTTCGCCCTGGTGCCAGAGCCACAGGGCGTAGCCACCCGCGCCAGCGATCAGGCCGACCACCAGCGCCTGGTTGACGATCTCGAACTGGCTGACCAAGCGCATCTGGCGAAAGCCGGTGAGCTTGAAGTCTTCCATTGCGGCCCGCGCGAAATGCGCTTCACGCTTGGAGTGCGAAAACAGCTTGACCGTGGTGATATTGGTGTAGGCGTCCGACACTCGCCCGGTCATCGAGGAACGCGCGTGGGCCTGCTCCTGCCCCACCTGGCCCAGGCGCGGCACGAAGTACAGCATGGCCAGCCCGAACAACGCGACCCAGGCAATGAAAGGCAGCATCAGTTTCAGGTCGAAGCCGCCGGCCAGGGCGATGATCGCGATGAAATACACGCCGATGCCCGGGGCGATCTCGATGACGGTGAACAGCACTTCGCGCACCGCCAGCGCCGTCTGCATCACTTTGGTGGTAACCCGGCCAGAAAACTCGTCAGAGAAGAACGACAGGCTTTGGCGCAGCATCAGCCGGTGGAAGTCCCACCGCAGTCGCAGTGGCAGGTTGATCGCCAGTACCTGATGCTGAACCATCGTGCGCAGCGCCACCAGGCCGATGCTGGTCAGCAATACGATGGCGATACCCCACAACACCCGGGTTTCCTGCCCATCGGCAGCGCCGCCCGCCTGCCAGGCCGAGAGCAGGTCGACGACCTGCCCCAGAAAGGAAAACAGCCAGGCTTCGTAGATCGACACCCCGGCGCTGAGCAGCGCCAGGGCCAGCACATAGCCGCGCGCGCCTCGCGTGCAGGCCCACAGGAAGCGCAGCAGGCCAACCGGGGGTGGGGGCGCCTCGTCGGGTGGGAAGGGGTCGAGCCGTTGTTCAAACGCGCGCAGCATAAAGTCTCCGAATGGGTCAGGTGTCGCTCACTTGCGACAGGGGCCTGGCTACGTGTTCAAGTGGCTGTCGCTCTGCCGCCACGCCCCACAGCGCCTGGGCCAGTGCCGCGATGATCATCAACGCCGCGCCGATCAGGTAGCCGTACAGGACATTCAGGCGCTCGCCGGTCTCGATCAGCGCGCCGAACAAGGTCGGGCCGATCAAGCCACCAAGCCCCGTGCCAAAGGCATAGAATACGGCAATCGCCAGCGCACGGATCTCCAGCGGGAAGGTTTCAGCCACGGTCAGGTAGGCCGAACTGGCGGCTGCCGAGGCAAAAAAGAAAATCACCATCCAGGCGATGGTCTGCTCGGTCACATCGATCAGTTGCTGCTGGAACAGGTAACCGCTGACCGCCAGCAACAGGCCGGACAGCAGGTACGTGGAGCTGATCATGATGCGCCGCCCGACCACGTCGAACAGCCGGCCCAGCAGCAACGGCCCGCAGAAATTGCCCAGGGCGAACGGCAGTATGTACCAGCCCACCTGGGCAGGCGGCACGTCGTAGAAGTCGGTCAGCACCAAGGCATAGGTGAAGAAGATCGCGTTGTAGAAAAAGGCCTGGGCGGTCAGCAGCGTCAGCCCCACCAGTGCCCGCCCCCGGTGCACCCTGAACAGGCTGTGGAACACCTCGCGCAGTGGCGTATGGTCGCGCGCGCGCAGCTGCAGGGCAGGGGTTTGCAGCGGGGGAATGGCGATGCCGCGCTGGTGGTAATGGCGTTCGATACTGGCGACGATGCGTTCGGCCTCTTCAGGCTGATTGTGAATCATCAACCAGCGTGGGCTTTCGGGTATCCACAGGCGCATCAGCAGGATCAGCAAACCCAGCGCGGCGCCGATGCCGAAACACAGGCGCCAGCCCAGTTCACCGCCAAGCACCGCTGGGTCGAGCAGGATCACTGCGCCCACCGCGCCCAGTGCGGCACCGAGCCAGAACGTACCATTGATGGTCAGGTCGACCCAGCCGCGATAGCGCGCCGGGGTGAATTCCTGGATGGTCGAATTGATGGCGGTGTACTCACCGCCGATGCCGGCCCCGGTGAGAAAGCGAAACAGCAGAAAACTCCACAGGTCCCAGGCGAAGGCCGTGGCCGCCGTTGCGCCGATGTACAGCAACAGCGTAATGAAGAACAGCTTGCGTCGCCCCAGGCGGTCGGTGAGCCAGCCGAACAGCAATGCACCCAATACGGCACCGGCGATGTAGGCCGCCCCTGCCAGGCCGATCTGGGTATTGGTCATTGCCAGGGCCGGGCTGGCCTTGAGCGCACCCGCCACCGAACCGGCCAAGGTCACTTCAAGGCCGTCGAGCAGCCAGGTGATGCCCAGCGCCATGATCAGCAGGGTATGAAAGCGCGTCCACGGCAGCCGGTCGAGCCGGGCCGGTATGTCGGTGCTGTAGAAGCGCTCCTGCGCACAGGCGCCGGCGGGTGGTTGCAGGGCGTGGGTCGTCATGGCGCGTCCTGTCGGCTGGCGGGTGGGCAGCTCCGTTATCGCCGTTTTTTGTCTTCGACCTCAGCCAGGCGCCGCTTGATGGCCTCGGTCTGCGCCTGTTGTTCCTTGATCGACGTCGGCGTGATCACTTTGTCCACGGCTTCGGTGTCGGGGTCCGGCCGCTCCAGCACAGGGTCGGGCGATGGCTCGCCTTGCTGGGCGTGCTCCGAGGATATCGGGCGAGGGACTTTGTCCGCGCTGTCGCCGTTGTTGCGATCGGTGTGCTTCATGGCTTGCTCCCGCTTGAAGGTATGTCTTTCAAAAGAGCCCATGGGCATGAAAAAGTTTGATTGGCTTCGCTCTGTGCAGGCAACCGAGGCACTGTGGCGTATCAGGCTGAACATCCGCCAGCAAGCCTCGTCCAAACGGATGACGGGCCTTCGCCGCCCAACCCCACCTAGCAAACTGCCGCAGGAGTGAATGCCATGCCACGTGGAGACAAAGCCAAATACACCGAAAAGCAGAAACGCAAAGCTGAGCATATAGAAGAAAGCTACGAGCAGAAGGGGGTCTCCAAGGATGAGGCCGAGGCGCGTGCCTGGGCTACCGTCAACAAGCAGTCTGGGGGTGGTGAGAAAGCTGGCGGCTCAGGCAAGAAGACCACGCCCGGCGAAAAAAGCACCGCGCGTTCCGACTCTGCCAGGCGTGCCGCCAAAACCCGTCAGGGCCATGCCCGCACATCAGGCGCTTCCCTGGAGACCCAGACCAAGGAAAGCCTGATGAAAGAGGCCCGCAGCAAGGACATCAAGGGGCGCTCCAGCATGACCAAGGCACAATTGGTCGAAGCGCTGCGTGGGCTGGGTCGATAGGGGCTGGAGCTCAAGCCTCTCTGAAACCCCGCTCTTCGGTACTGTGGCCGAAGGTCTCGGCCCCTTGCGGCAGCGCTGTGACCTTGATTGCCCGCACGGGTACGGCGAACTTGGCGCCGATCCTGGAGAACCGTTCGAGCAAGCGGAAGTTGATGGCCTGCTGAATGTCCATGTAGAGGTTGTAGCCTGGGTCCTTGACGATGTAGACGCACTCGAACTCCAATGCCTCCTTGCCGAAACCGCGCAAGTGGGCGCGGTCGAAGCGCGCCTGGTCCTGCGCCTTGATCGCCTCCTCGACGATGGCCGGGGCTTTTTTCACGGCCTCGGTCGGGGTGTCGTAAGACAGCCCGAACTCAAAGACGATGCGCCGCTCCTGCAAGCGTTTGTAGTTCTGGATGGTGCTGCTGATCATGCTGGCGTTGGCCATGACGATCTGCTCACCGCCCAGGCTGCGGATGCGCGTCGTCTTCAGCCCGACTTGCTCGACGGTGCCGGACAATGAGCCGATGACGATGAAGTCGCCCACCTCGAATGGCTTGTCCACGGCAATCGCCAGCGAGGCGAACAGGTCGCCGAGGATGTTCTGCACAGCGAGCGCAACGGCAATGCCGCCCACGCCCAGGCTGGCGACGAAGGCGGTGATGTTCACGCCCAGGTTCGACAGCATGGCCAGCAGTACCACCGACCACAACAGCACGCGTGCGCCCCAGCCGGCCAGGGTAGCCAGGGCGCTGCCCTGGTTCAGGCCTGGGGTGCCGTGCCGGGCGAAGTAGCGGCCCAGGCCCAGGCCGATGGCGCGGTTGGCCCACAGGCCGATCTGCAGCGCTGCCACCACGAACCAGAGGCTGCCCACCCGGCTCAGCCAGCGCTCGGGCAGGTCGAGCATGCTCAGGCCCACCAGCACAGAAGCGAGGAACAGCAGGGAGTTACTGGTGCCGGACAGTACTTTGGCCATGACATGGCTCAGCGCACCGTCATGCACGGACCAGCGTTGCACCCGCCTGAGCAGAAAACTGATGGCCGCCCGTGCGGCCACAAAGGTCAGTGCGGCGACCGCGACCGCCAGCAGCAGGTTGAGGATGGAAATACCGAACACAGTGGTGTCGGTGAAAAATTCGATGATGCGATCGTTCATGAGCGATTGGCCTCCTGGTTGCCCTTGAGTGAATTCGCACGTGCAGTGCATCGGACGCCCAGTGGGCGCAAGAGGTCGATCGGATTTTGGTTTTTTGTCGGCGTTTGCAGCCCCCGGGCGCCTGGACGCCTGTGAGATCACGCACTGCCGATCTCACAGGCGACACAAGCCTGGGCTTAATTCACCGCGGACATCACCGCATTCTCTTCCTGCTGCAATTGCCTGAAATTCCCTGCAATGGCCTCGATCAGCGCCGCGTCGGCAACGGGGTCCATCCCTGGGTAAGGCTTGCCGTTGTAATCACCCTTATGGGTCAGCACAGCCTCGACGCATTCACCGTTCTGCTGGTAGATGCGTTTGATGGTCTGCGCTTCGAGGTCCTTGCTGTCGCTGCAACGCAACGCATAGTGAATGCCAAGCGCAGCCCCGAACGTCAGGCCAGGGGTTTCGATGCCGTGCTTGTGGGCAAGGTCGATACTGCTGAGGATGCGCTCGTTGCGCTGAAGTTTGCGCAGTGGGTCGCGCCCGACACGCGAGCAGGGGTCTTTGAACGACGTTTTGCAGCGTTCCAGAAAGGTGCTGGCAAAATCGCGGACTGCCTCTGCCATGTCGGCATTCTCAGCCACCAGTGCCGGTGCGACCTCCTGGCTAATCAAGCGCTCGGCCAGTTCACTGACCCGCTCATCGCCCATGGCCTGGCCAACCCAGTCATAGCCCAGCACGCTTGCATACCAGGCAATGATGGCGTGAGGGCCGTTCCACAGGCGGTTCTTGATGACCTGGATCTGGGCGATGTCAGCGACCGTCTTCACTTGGCGCAGACGTTCCAGCAGGTCACTGCCGCGCTCCACGTACAACGGCATGTCCGGCTCGCTGTTGAACAGGATCAGGTGCAACTGGCTCATCGCGTTGCTCGATTGCGCGAAAGGCCGGAAGCGGCAGATCAGCCGCTCGTATTCAGGTACGGGTGCGGAGGGTTTGCTGACCGGTGCAGGCTCGTCGTCAAGGCTGTTCTGGAACATCTGCGACTTGATGCGCAACTGACGGACCAGGGCCTCGTTGCTGAGTTTGGACACGATGCGGCTGACCACCGTCTCCGCGAAATGGGTTTTTTGCAGGATCTGTTGCGTGATGTCTGGCGCGCACAGCAGTTCCAGCTCCGCCTGTACGTGCAAGCGCACGAACGCGGCGCCACCGATCTTGTTCAGCACGATCAGGATCGTGAGGTCACGGCCCCGGCGCTCGAAGCGGCGCAGCAGGCCTTGGGCAATCACCTTGGCCTGTTTGCGGATGGCCTGCTCCGGCAGGCTAAGGCCGACGATTTCTGCCGCGTTGTACATGTCGATCACCGCCTCGGCATCGTCCATGTCGATCATGCGTACATTCTCGATGGTCTGGTCGAACGAGGTGGCGCCGTAGCGCACGCTGTAGCGGCCAAACGCAGAGACGGTTTCGCGGAGCATGCGCGAGCGGGTGGCGGCGATGATTTCACACGGCCGGGTGTAGCCGTCCCAATGGGAAAACACTTGGGTCAGGTAGCCGCCGCCGATGGCGCCGAACCCGTGAATGCCGACACGGAACTGGTTCAGTGACGCTGGAAAGGGCTCCTCGAGCTGCGGCATGCCCAAGTCAGGCACGCATTCGCTCAAGTCGGCGAGGAATTCGGTCATGCTGCGGTAGGCCTTCAGCGCGCCGGCTTTGACTTCAGCGGCCGGCGGCTTGATGTCTTCGATCAGGATCGCCTGGCCTTCGGCACGGATGGCCGAAAGCATGCCGTTTTCCGAGTCTTCGACCATGAAGCACTGGCTCGGCTCGCAGTTGAGGGCGGTGGCGGCGCGCAGGAAGATTTCGGGGTGGGGTTTGCCTTGGCTGACTTCGTCGCCACACACGGTGATGTCGAAATACTTGAGCACATTGGCGTTGATCAAGTACTCCTCGGCAATGGCCCGGCGGCTGGAGGTGGCGACCGCCATGGTCAGGCCAGACTTGCGCAGCCGCTCCAGCACTTCCAGCAAGCCGGCTTTGATCGGCACGCCGTGGTTGCGCACGTACTCCAGTTCAAGCTCATCGGCGCGCTGGCGGATCTGCGCGTACGGGAAGTCGTCACCGTTGTGCGCCTTGGCCAGGGCCTCGGCCTTCTTCGCGCTCAGGCCCAGCGAACCGATCAGTGTCTGCTCGCTCAGCGCCTTGCCGGAAATTTCCAGAGACGCTTGTTTGAGCGTCTTGAAGCGCAGGCGCTCGGTGTCGAACATGGTGCCATCCATATCGAAGATGGCGCTGAAAATGCGTTTGCCTTGAAAAAAGATCATTTGCTATTGCCCCTTGGTGAGTCGTGATTCATCTCGGCTTGCACACGGGTACAAGCGAGCGCTGCGAAAAAACGCGGCTTGAGTTGTCAGGTAGGGGGCAGGCGATCGACAGGGCCGCGCACCGGCGCGACGTAGAAGTAAGGGGGGACAGAGCGGGGAGTGCAGAGGATGTCTGCGAGCTTCGAGGCAGCTCGGGCGCCTTGTTTGACTTCACGCCCACTGGCTGCAGATCGGTTTGCAGACAGTGAGCGCAAATAGCGATGGATACGTGTGATTCCTGGCATGGGGTGCTTCGCTTCCTTTGTTTTGACGGGTATTCCTTTTTTACCCTTGCACGTATGCCCGGTCACATGCAACCGGCAAGGGCGCCGCAGCGTGCCATGCGCGGTTCGTTCCTTACCTGTTCAGCCCTGCCTGCTCCCTGAGGATCTGCATCTGCAGGCGATAGTCTGCGGTCACCTGGCGCGCCTGTGGGGCGACACCGCAAGGCTGGAAATCCGCGGCTTGGGGGGCTTCACTGCAAGTGTGTTTCTCACAACACCCTGCCGCCGCCCAACGGTAGCTGGCCGGTTGGGTTCAATGCAGCCTTAGCAATCGGTCCAGTGACAAAGCGCCGGCACCCCGGGCTACCAGCAACAGCAGCAGGCCGGCCCAGGACAGGTGGGTAGGCCAGGCATCCGGGTAGACGAATACCTGGATGACTGCCGTCATGCCTAGCAGGCCAAGGGCCGAAAGCCGGGTGAACAGGCCCAGCACCAGCAGCAGTGGGAACACGTGTTCGGCGTAGGTCGCCAGGTGGGCTGCGAGCCAGGGCGAAAGCAGCGGCAGGGCATACTCGGTGTGGAACAAGTCGTACGTACTGGGGGTGATGCTGAGCAAGCCTTCGACCTTGGTACGGCCTGACAGGAAGAAGATCGCGGCGATACCCAGCCGCGCTATCAGGCACACGGCACTGTCGCTGAGCAGCCGTTGCAGGCCGTCGGCAAGGGCGTTCCAGCGTTGGCGCAGGCCAATGGGGGGAGCAGGTGGGCGTAGGGTGTCCATGGCCGTTCCTTCATTCGAATGAAAGCGGGAGAAAGACCCGGGCCTGCATCAGGCGACCGAGCAGGCTGGTGAAATCGAGGTCAGGCTGGCGTTGCAGGGCGAGCTGCGAGGCGCCTTCCAGTGAGTGACCGGCCGCGCAGGCATCGAGGAAGGTACAGCCACCGGCCTCGAGTGGCTGATGGTTCACGCCATCCTGGTCGGCGCTCAACAGTGCGCCTTCTGCCACCCAGGGTTGTGACTGGGGCCATGGCAGGCCTTGGCGGCTGCAGCGCCACAGGCTCAGTGCCGGGTGCGCGTCGAACCATTGCCAGCGCACGCTCTGGCGCGGCCGCAGGTGGCTACGGCCCAGGTCACTGGCCGTCATGCCTGCCAGGTCGGTCAGGGCCAGGCAAGGTTGCTCGATGGCGCAGAACACTTCACACCAATGCCAGTCCAGGCGCGCGACGTCAGCCAGGTACGGCAGCCCGTGGCTGGCTTGCCTGTCTTGCAAAAAGGCTGCGAACGTGGCGCCGTAGCGAATCAGCCGCGGGTCGTCGGGTGGCGTGTGCTGTGCGTAGGCCGCCGCCGCTTGCTGCATCCAGTCGGTACCGACCAAGGTTTCGACACTGGGAAAGTTGGCTCGCAATGCGTCCACGCAACCGGCCATCACGGTATTGCGGTAGACCGCGAACGCCGGCTGGCAGGTCAGGCTCTGCAGCAGCGGGGCAGGGCGCTGGCAGAGGGCCTCGATGAAGGCGTCCTGGAACTGGGCAAGGGGCAGGTTCATGGCAAGGCCCCTGCGTGGTCGAGTGCCGCCTGGGCAATGGCCCGTTCGGCAAGCAGTTCGTCGAAGGCCGGCAGGTTGCCGTCGCGCTCGATCAATGTCGGGCGCGCGCCGATGCGCGCGATCAGCCGGCGGTACAACGCCCAGACCGGTTCGGCGATGGCTGCATCATGCGAGTCGATGAGCAGTGCGCCTTGGTCGTCGTGACTGTGGCCGGCCAGGTGCACTTCGCTGATGGCATGGGCCGGGAAGCGGTCGAGGTAGTCCTGGGCGTCGAAGCCCAGATTGTGGGCGCTGACATGAACATTGTTGATGTCCAGCAACAGCGTGCAACCGGTGCGGCGCACCAGTTCGCCGAGAAAGTCGATTTCGTCCAGCGCGTGCCCCTGCAGGTGCAGGTAGTGGCTGGGGTTTTCGATGGCGATGCCACGGCCCAAGGCATCCTGGGTGCGCAGAATGTTGTCGCTGATGCGTACCAGGGCTTCGTGGCTGCGGGGGAACGGCAGCAGGTCGGGGTGATACTGACCACGCCAGGTGGACCAGGCCAGGTGCTCCGAGACCAGCACCGGTTTCACCTGGTCGATCAGCGTACGCAACCGGCGCAGGTGGGGCAGGTCGGGTTCGGCGTCCGCTGCCAGTGACAGCGCCACCCCGTGCAGCGACAGCGCATGGCGTTCGGCCATGCGCTGCAGCCACGCCAGGCGCGGCCCGCCGACCATGTAGTTCTCTGGATGCACCTCGTACCACAGGCCATCGGCGTTGCAGGCTAAGGCTTGGGCAAAGTGTTCAGCCTTGAGCCCCAGCCCGGCGCCCAGAGAGGCAGTCGAGTTCATGGTCGGCGGCCTCTGCTCAAGACTTGATCGGGGTCAGTGAACCCATGCCGTTAGGCGTCTTGATCGAGGTGCAGGTGCCTGCCGGCACGTTTTTCCAGGCCATGCCGTCGTAGTCTTTTTTGGAGCTGCCTGCGCAACTGGTGCCGGCACCGGCTTTGCAGTCATTCTTGCCGGCCATGGCAACGCCGTAGCATTTCTCCATGGCCGCACCATTGCTGGTGGTATCGGCGGCGGTGGCGACGCTGGCCATGGAAGCGAGGGCCAGGGCGGCAGTGGTAAGGGCGAGGCTATTCATGGGGGTGTCTCCAGAGGATGGGGCCGTGGTGATGTACCAGGCTCATGGACTAGTTCGCGCTGGCCGCTGCTCGGGTTACAGGCACGCGAAAATATTTTCAGGGTGCTGCATCTGACCTGAGCGGGGCGCTGAAAAGCGCAGCAGCGGCTAAGGTTCGATGAAAGAAAAAACTTCAGACGGTGTAACCTTGGCGCCCCATGCAACGAACTAACACTCAAGACACGCTCGGCGCACGCGAGAGGCAGTTGCAGGTTTTGCTGCTGCGCGGGCTGGCGGGTGATGCGCAGGCTTACCGCGAGTTTCTTGCGGCATTGGCGCTGCATGTGCGCGGGTTTCTGCGGCGGCGTCTGTACCAGCGCCCGGCCGAAATCGAAGACGTGCTGCAGGAAGTGTTGCTGGCCGTGCATAACGCACGTCACACCTACCAGCCGCAACAGCCGCTGACGGCGTGGGTGCAGGCGATTGCCCGCTACAAGCTGGCAGATTACCTGCGCCGTTATGCGCGCCACGACGCGTTGCATGACCTGCTGGAGGACGACAGTGGCCTGTTCGCCGTCAGCGAGGAGGCGCCGGCCGAGGCCAGTCGCGACCTTGCCAAGCTGCTGGGGCGGTTGCCGGAGCGCCAGCGTTTGCCGATCGTCCACGTCAAGCTAGAGGGGTTGTCGGTGGAGGAGACTGCTCGCATTACCGGGCTATCCAGTTCGGCGGTCAAAGTGGGGATACACCGGGGGCTCAAGGCGCTTGCCAGGCTGATTCGAGGCAGTGAAGAGCATGAAGACTGAAGAACTGATTACCCTGCTGGCCGCCGGTGAAGGGCCGGTGGACCGTCACGCGCTGGCACGGCGCCTGGCGCTGGCGTTGCTTGCAGGCACACTGGCTGCGGTGCTGATGACGGTCGCCCTCTATGGCGTGCGTAGCGACCTGGGCGAAGTGGTGCGTACGCCGCTGTTCTGGGCCAAGCTGGCCTTGCCCACCAGCCTGGCGCTGCTCGGGCTGTGGCTGACCCAGCGTCTGGCCAGGCCCGGTGTGCGCGGCGGGATAGCGTGGCAGCTGCTCGGGCTGCCGTTGCTGGTGGTCTGGCTGGGCGCGGCGATCAGCCTGTTCGGGGCTCCGGTCGAAGCCCGTGCCGATTTGATTTTTGGGCGTACCTGGCGCACCTGTGCGCTGAATATCACCCTGCTGTGCGTGCCGGTGTTCATCACCCTGTTCTGGGCATTGCGTGGCCTGGCGCCGACGCGTTTGCGCCAGGCTGGCGCCGCAGCCGGCCTGCTCGCCGGTTCGACCGCAACGGTGGTCTACTGCCTGCACTGCCCGGAAATGCAGGTACCGTTCTGGGCGACCTGGTACGTGCTGGGGATGTCGGTGCCCACCCTGATCGGAGCAGTGCTTGGTCCGCGTGTGCTGAGGTGGTGAAGAGGTAGCGCCTTGGGTTTGTACGAAAAGTCGCCGAGCGGCGATCAGGCAAGGCGAAAGCCGGCGAGGAAGCGGAGTTTACGGGGTGTAAATGAGCATTCCGAGCCTGCTTTCAACGCAGCATGATCGTCGCGCAGGCACTTTTCGTACAAAGCCTAGCGCAATGCTCGCTCTATCCCCCCAACCAGCAGGCTTTCCATCAAGCCCAACCCCTGGTCCTCAGGCAACGCCTTCAGCATCCCAGGCAACTGGTTGAGCAAGGTCGCCACCACCTGCGCCGTCGCCGCCAATGCCGCGTCGGGGAGTTTCGCCTGTGGTGCGATCAACCGCAGCAACCCGGCCTCATACCGCTTGCGCAACAACGCCAGGCGCGTTTGCTGCGCTTCGCTCAGGCAGCAGAAGTCCCGGGCAGCCAGGCGAAACTGCAGGGGGCGTTCAGCATGCAGTTGCCAGTGCGCTGCAATCAGGCAGGCCAACGCTGACCGCCCGCTCGCCATGGCGCGGCGGCCAGGCTCCAGGGTTGCCTGCAGCTCCTCGTATAACTCTTCGATCAGGTCGTACAGCAAGTCCTGCTTGCTCGGGAAGTGGTGATACAGCGAACCGGCGGTCAAGCCAATGTGTGCCGCCAGTTCGCGCATGCTCACCTGGCCGAAGCCTTTCTCGGCGAACAGCGCCATGGCACGGTCACGCCGCTCTTCAAAATTGGCACAGCGCATCGCGGCGTTGACCGGGGGCATGCTGTCCGCTCCTCAGTAGGTGAAGAAGCCGCGGCCGCTCTTGCGCCCCAGCCAGCCGGCCGCGACCATTTCCTTGAGCAGGGGGGCCGGGCGGTACTTGCTGTCATTGAAGCCCTCATGGAACGCCTCCATGATCGCCAGCAGGGTGTCCAGGCCAATCAGGTCGGCCAGCGCCAGGGGGCCGATAGGCTGGTTGCAACCCAGGCGCATGCCAGTGTCGATGTCCTCGGCACTGGCCAGGCCCTCCTGGCGCACGAAGATCGCTTCGTTGATCATCGGCACCAGAATGCGGTTGACCACGAAGCCCGGGCGGTTACCGGCAGTGATCGGCGTCTTGCCGAGCTTTTCGGTGACCAGTAGCGCCTGGGCATAGGTGCCCTCGCTGGTTTGCAGGCCACGAATGATCTCGACCAGGGCCATCATCGGCACCGGGTTGAAGAAGTGCACGCCGATGAACCGTTCGGGGTGCTCGATGCTGGCCGCCAGTTCGGTCACCGACAGTGACGAGGTGTTGGTGGCGATCAGGCAATCGGGCGCCACGTTGGCAGCCACTTGCTGGAGGATGCGTTGCTTGAGCTGCAGGTTTTCGGTCGCCGCCTCGATCACCAGTTGCGCAGTGCTCAAGCGGGCATAGTCGGTGCTTGTGTGGATGCGCGCTTGCGCTGCGCTGGCGCGCGCTGCATCGAGGGTGCCCTTGTTGACCTGGCGCTCCAGATTTTTGCTCAGGGTGGCTACGCCGCGCGCCAGCGCGGCCTCGGCGACATCCACCAGCAGCACCTGATAGCCGGCCACCGCGCAGACTTGCGCGATGCCGTTGCCCATGGTGCCGGCGCCGATCACGGCGATCTGTTCAATGCTCATGCTGCAAGCCCCCTCAAACGCGCTCGAAGACGACGGCGATGCCCTGGCCGCCACCAATGCACATGGTGGCCAGCGCGTAACGGCCCTGGATGCGTTGCAGTTCATGGATGGCCTTGGTGGCGATGATCGCCCCGGTGGCACCCACGGGGTGGCCGAGGGAAATGCCGGACCCGTTCGGGTTGACCTTCTCGGGGTCGAAATCCAGCGCCTGGGCCACGGCGCAGGCTTGGGCTGCGAAGGCTTCATTGGACTCGATCACGTCCAGGTCGCTGATGTTCAGGCCGGCCTTTTCCAGCGCCTTGCGTGTTGCCGGGATCGGGCCCAGGCCCATCAGCTCCGGTTCGACGCCGGCATGGGCGTAGGCCACCAGGCGCGCCAGCGGCTTGAGCCCCAGGCGGCGTACGGCGTCACCGGTGGCCAGCACCAGGCCGGCAGCCCCGTCGTTGATGCCGCTGGCGTTGCCGGCAGTCACGGTACCGTCTTTCTTGAACACGGTTTTCATGCCGGCCAGCTGTTCGGCGGTCACATCGCCGCGCACGTGTTCGTCAATGGCAAATTCGACGGTGCCTTTGCGGGTTTTCAGCTCTAGCGGCACGATCTGGCTGGCGAAGCGGCCTTCAGCGATGGCGCGGGCAGCGCGGCGTTGGCTGGTCAGGGCCAGTTCATCCTGCATCTGGCGGGTGATGCCATGCTTGGCGGCGACATTTTCAGCGGTGATGCCCATGTGGAAGTGTTCGAACGGGTCCTGCAGCACGCCGACGGTGTAGTCGATGCCTTGCAGGTCGCCCATGCGCGCACCCCAACGGGCCTGCGGCAGCAGGTAAGGGCCACGGCTCATGGACTCGGCACCGCAGGCCATGGCCACATCGGCATCACCAAGCAGCAGGCACTGGGTGGCGGAAACGATGGCCTGAAGGCCCGAACCGCAGAGGCGGTTGACGTTGAACGCCGGGGTTTCCTTGGGGATACCCGCGTTCATCGCGGCGACCCGCGACAGGTAGGCATCGCGTGGTTCGGTAGGGATGACATTACCCATCACCACATGGCCGACCTGCTCAGGGGCTACGCCCGAGCGCTCGAGGGCGGCGCGGCTGATGGCGGTGGCAAGATCTGCCAGGGGCAGGTCCTTGAGCGAGCCGCCAAAACCACCGATGGCGGAACGGACGGCACTGACGACGTAGATTTCTGCGCTGCTCATAGAAGCTCCGATTGCGAAGGCATGGCGGGAGCGGGCCAGGCTCTGCGAGAATGGTTGGCGCTCCCTCGTTGAGTCCGAGTCTAGGCAAAGGCCCTGTGCCAGCCTATGCCGGATCTGTTCAGTCAACCTGGCACTTTTTGCCACTCAGCATAGACAGCGAATAACGCCATGCGCGATAGCGATTCGGTCGCGGTGTACTTTCTCAATGCCATGTTCCATGCCCTGCGCGACCAGCCCGGGGTGCGTGATGCGCATTTGCGTGCAGTGGGCATCGACCCGGCGGTGCTCGACCAGCCGCAGGCCCGGGTACCGGCCAAGGCGTTCGCCCAGCTATGGCTGACGCAGATCCAGCTGCTGGACGATGAGTTCTTTCGCCTGGACAGCCATGGCATGCCGCTGGGCAGCTTTGCCTTGATCTGCCGCGGCCTTATTCAGGAACCGAACCTGGACAAGGCACTGCGCCAATGCCTGGGCAATTTCAGCCTGTTTCTGCGTGACCTGCGGGGCAACCTGACGGTGCGCGCGGGGCGGGCGGTGATCAGTGTGCATTCGGACATTGCCGACCCGTTGACCCGGGTGTATGCCGAGGAGACCTATCTTGTACTGGTGGTGGGCCTGCTGTGCTGGTTGGCCGGGCGCCGTCTGGCCATCGACCGCACTGAGCTTGCCGTGGCGCGCCCGGCACAGGACGACGACTTGTTGCTGTGGGGCCCGGACTTGCGGCTGGGCAGCGGGCGTACCGAGGTGGAGTTCGACAGTGCCTACTTGCGTTTGCCGGTGGTTCAGGACTTGGCGGGTCTGAAAACTTTCCTGCGGAGTGCGCCGCAGGGGTTGGTCATCCGGTTTCGCAATCAGAATGGGTTGGTGGCGCAGGTGTACCGGCATCTGCGTGCCCGGCGCTATGGGCAATGGCCGACGTTGGCGGCCATGGCGCAGTGGCAGGGTATCAGTGCCAGTACATTCCGTCGGCAGTTGGAGCGCGAAGGGCGTTCGTATCAGCAGATCAAGGATGAGGTGCGGCGTGCCATGGCGTTCGAGCGGTTGCGGGAGGGGGTGATGAGCATTGCTGAAATTGCCGAGCAGGCGGGGTTTCAGGAGCCTAGTGCGTTTCATCGGGCGTTCAAGAAGTGGACGGGGGAGAGTCCGGGGAGGTATCGGGCTAGGTTGGTTGGGCACTAGGTTAGCGGCAAGCTGCAAGCTGCAAGATAGAAGTTGGGGGGGGCTTTGATTCGGGTGGGCATATCCGGTTGCCATGGTGGCGCTTACTCACCTTTCCGCCCTTACGGCGGGTCCCTTTTTGTCTTGGCAAAAAGGGACCAAAAACCGCCGGCTCCCGTCATCCGGCCCCTACGCTTCGCTTCGGGGTTCCCTCGCTCCGGCCTTGCTCCCGGGAGGACCGCGCTCACGGCCCATCCATGGGCCGAAGCGCTTGACGGGCATCCATGCCCGTCACCTCCCTCCGCAAGACCTGCGCTCGGCCTCCTGAAGTCGCAATTTGCGGTGACTGAGCTACCGCGCGCTTTAAAAGCAAAAGCAAAAGCAAAAGCAAAGGCAAAGGCAAAGGCAAAGTAAGCATTGAGCGACAGCGTTGCGGCGGTGTCGCCGTTGGCTGTTAGCTTCAGAATCGTGCGGTACTTACCGTGATGTACCCTTTGTTTAGCAGCGAAATGCGGATCACGGTCTCGTCGGCGGGGGCTTTGCGTTTTTGCTTGATGGACACACCCTCGACGGCAACGGCGCGGATGCGGTGGGCGATGAGGCGGCCGCAGGCGTCGAAGAACAAGTCGCTGGCCAGCAACTCGATGCGTTCGATCAGCCCTCGCGTGCGCTCGTCGGTGGCACAGAAGAACAGTACGCCCGACAGGTGCGGGTCATCGTCAGGGTTGCTGACATCATGAGCCAGCAGCTCGCGCAGGGTACTGCGCAGCTCGGCAGTGGTGCGGGTGTGTGGATGCATGCGCTGCTTCCTCTGGGACACAAGAGCCGATCATGTTTTCCATGATGGTGGGCGGCAAGTAGGACGCTTCCGAGAGGTTGGGTAGGAATTTTCTGAACATGTAGGGACGGCCGGGTGGTTTGCAAGCGGTCGACCTGCGAAAGCCAACCACGGCCCGGCTCTTCTGTTGGCGGTGAGTCGTCAAGGCGCGGGTTACGTGATGGCCGCTGCCCCGGCCTTGGCCACCTGGGCATCCTGCTCAGGCTTGACCCCGGACACACCGATGGCACCAACCACCTGGCCATCCACCCGCAACGGCACGCCGCCCTCCAGGCTGGTCAGCAGCGGCGCTGTGACGAACGCGGTACGCCCACCGTTGACCATCTGTTCGTAATCACGCGTTTCCTTGCGCCCCAAGGCCGAGCTGCGGGCCTTTTCGACGGCGATGTAGGCGCTGGCTGCCGCGCAGCCATCCATGCGCTCCAGGCCAAGGGGATGGCCGCCGTCGTCGACTACCGCGATGGTGACATTCCACTGATGCGCCAGAGCCTCCTGGCGCGCGGCTGCAAGCAGGCGGGCAACTTCGGTCTGACCTATCACGGGCTTGCTATGCATGGCTGTTCTCCGGGTTCAGGGCTGCTTCGACGATTTCGATCCAGTGCCGTACCGGTGTGCGCCCGGCACCATTGAGGTGGGTCTGGCACCCAATGTTGGCGGTGGCGATGACTTGCGGCTTGCCGCTTTCCAGCGCGTTGAGTCGGTTATCGCGCAGTTGCCGCGACAGCGCTGGCTGGGTCAGCGAGTAGGTACCGGCAGAGCCGCAGCACAAATGGCTGTCCGGCACTGGGGTGAGGGTGAAGCCCAGCCGGGCCAGCAGGCGCTCCACCTGGCCACCGAGCTTGAGGGCGTGCTGCAGGGTGCACGGGCAATGAAACGCCAGGCGTTGTTCGTGGCACACGCCCAATTGCTCGACCGGTTCATCGCGCAGCACTTCCACCAGGTCGCGTGACAGCGCGCTGACCCGTGCAGCCTTGGCCGCGTAAAGCGGATCCTTTTCCAGCAGGTGGCCGTAGTCACGCACGAAGACGCCGCAGCCGCTGGCCGTCTGCACGATGGCTTCGGCGCCCGCTTCGATGGCGGGCCACCAGGCATCGATGTTGCGCCGGGCACGCTGCAGGCCCTGCTCCTGGGCATTGAGGTGGTAATCCACCGCGCCACAGCAGCCGGCTTCGAACGCTGGCTCGACGCTGATGCCCAGGCGGTCCAGCAACCGCGCAGTGGCGGCGTTGGTGTTGGGCGACAGGGCCGGCTGCACGCAGCCTTCAAGCAGCAGCACGCGGCGCGCGTGGCGCACCGGCGGGCGCTTGCCAGGGGAGGCCACCTGGGCGGGCAACTTGCTCTTGAGGGTGCCCGGCAGGACGGGGCGCAGGGCCTGGCCTGCGCGGGTCAGCGCCTTGAACAGCGCCGGGCGCGGCACCACTGCACGCAAACCCTGGCGCAGCAGGCGCTCGCCGAGCGGGCGGGGCACCTGCTGCTCGACCACGGCGCGGCCGATGTCCAGCAGGTCATGGTATTTGACCCCTGACGGGCAGGTGGTCTCACAGTTGCGACAGCTCAGGCAGCGGTCCAGGTGCAGTTGGGTGCTGGCGGTGACCGGTGCACCTTCGAGCACTTGCTTGATCAGGTAGATGCGCCCGCGCGGTCCGTCCAGTTCATCGCCGAGCAGCTGGTAGGTGGGGCAGGTGGCCGTGCAGAAGCCGCAGTGCACGCACGCGCGCAGGATGCTCTGGGCCTCTTCGGCGCGGGCCAGGCGCTTGGCGCTTTCGCTCAGGTTGGTTTGCATGCTGTGGCCTCACAGGTCCGGGTACAGGCGGCCAGGGTTGAACAGGCCCTGGGGGTCGAGTTGCCGCTTGAGGGCGTGGTGGTAGCGCATCAACGCGGCGGGCAGGGGGGCGCTGCTATGCTCGCCTGGGGTAAAGCCAGTGGCGTGGCCGCCGGCCTTGGCCACCTGCTCGCGGATCACCGATGCCGGCGCGCTGGACTTCAGCCAGCGCTGCGCACCGCCCCAATCGATCAACTGGCGCCCCGGCAGGTCCAGTTCGGCGGTATCGATCGGTACCGACAGGCGCCACAGCGGTTCGTCGCCGTCGAAAAAGGCCAGGCGCTGCTCGCGCAGCTCGCTCCAGAACCGGCTGTCGAGCACGTCGCCGCCCAGGCGCTGACGGGCCGATTGCACCGAGCCCTCTCCGCCTTCCAGGCGCAGGTACAGCGCTTCGCCGTCGTGGCAGGCCGCGCTGATCGGCAATGGCTGCTGGCCCCATTCAACCAGCTCGGCCAGGGCCTGATGGCGGTCCATCGGCAGGCGCAGACTCAGGCATTGGCGCGGCCGTGGCAGCACCTTCAGCGATACCTCGGTCAGCAGGCCCAGGCAGCCGAAGCTGCCGGCCATCAGCCGCGACACGTCGTAGCCTGCGACATTTTTCATCACCTCACCGCCAAAGCGCAGCAGTTTGCCGTGGCCGGTAATGACCCGCGTGCCGAGCACATAGTCGCGTACCGAACCGGCCCAGGGCCGGCGCGGCCCGGACAGCCCCGCCGCGACCGCGCCACCCAAGGTCGCACCGGCGCCGAAGTGGGGCGGCTCGCACGGCAGCATCTGCCCGGCCTCGAACAGCGTCGCTTCGATTTCCTGCAGGGGCGTACCGGCGCGAGCAGTGAGCACCAGCTCGGTCGGGTCGTAACTGACGATGCCGCGGTGGCGGCGGGTATCGACGATCTCCCCGGCCACCGGGCGGCCCAGCATGGCTTTGCTGTTGCTGCCCTGAATGCGCAGCGGGGTGTTCAGGCTCAAGGCCTGGTTGACCTGTTCGAGCAGGTCCTGGCTCATGTCACGGTCCAGGCTCATCAAAAGCGCTCCAGGTCAGGGAAGGGCAGTTGGCCGTGATGCACATGCATGGCGCCGAACTCGGCGCAGCGGTGCAGGGTGGGGATGTTCTTGCCTGGGTTGAGCAGCCCTTGGGGATCGAACGCGGCCTTCACGGCATGGAACAGGGTGATTTCGTCGCTGTTGAACTGCGCGCACATCTGGTTGATTTTCTCGCGGCCCACACCATGCTCGCCGGTGATGCTGCCGCCCACTGCCACGCACAGTTCCAGGATGCGCCCGCCGATGGCTTCGGCGCGTTCCAGCTCCCCGGGCAGGTTGGCATCGAACAGGATCAGGGGGTGCATGTTGCCGTCGCCGGCGTGGAACACGTTCGCTACGCGCAGGCCGTACTGTTCGGACAGTTCGCTGATGCCCTTGAGCACGCGCGGCAGTTCGCGGCGCGGGATGGTGCCGTCCATGCAGTAATAGTCTGGCGAGAGGCGCCCCACGGCAGGGAATGCGTTCTTGCGGCCAGCCCAGAAGCGCACCCGCTCGGCCTCGTCGCAGGCCAGGCGCACCTCGTCGGCACCGGCCTGCTGCAGTACCGCTGCCACGCGTTCGCAGTCGTCCTGCACGTCGGCCTCCACCCCATCGAGCTCGCATAGCAGGATCGCCGCGGCCTCAACCGGGTAGCCGGCGTGGATGAAGTCTTCGGCGGCGCGGATCGCCAGGTTGTCCATCATTTCCAGGCCACCGGGGATGATCCCGGCCGCGATGATTTCGGCCACGGCGCGGCCGGCGTCCTCCACACTGGCGAAACTGGCCAGCAGGACCCGAGCGACCTGAGGCTTGGGCAGCAGCTTGACGGTCACTTCAGTGACGATGCCGAGCATGCCTTCGGAACCGGTGAACAGCGCCAGCAGATCGAAACCAGGGCTGTCGAGGGCATCACTGCCCAGGGTCAGGCGTTCGCCTTCGACAGTGAGGATCTCCACTTTGAGCAGGTTGTGCACGGTCAAACCGTACTTCAGGCAGTGCACGCCACCGGCGTTTTCCGCGACGTTGCCGCCGATGGAGCAGGCGATTTGCGAAGAAGGGTCTGGCGCGTAGTACAGGCCGTGTGGCGCCGCGGCCTGAGAAATGGCCAGGTTGCGCACCCCGGGCTGAACCCTGGCGAACCGGCCTAACGGGTTGACTTCAAGAATGCGGTTGAAACGTGCCATGACCAGCAGGATGCCTTTGGCCAATGGCAATGCGCCGCCTGACAGCCCCGTGCCGGCCCCGCGAGCCACGACGGGGACGCCGCGCAGGTGGCAGAGCCTGAGCAACGTCTGCACCTGCTCCAGACGCTCGGGCAGCACCACCAGCAGGGGCACGGTGCGGTATGCAGAGAGGCCGTCGCACTCGTAAGGTGCCAGGTCTTCGCGGCGATGCAGGATCTCAAGGTCGGGCAGCGCTTCGCGCAAGGCCTGCAGCAGTGCAGGCTGGTCAACGGCAGGCAGCGCCCCATCGACCCGTTCGTCGTAGAGAATGTTCATCAGGCTCACTCAACGGCAATTTTTGTTGTTGTGGGTAAACCGCTTACCCCCGCAGCCTGCGCGCCCGGTCGCACCAGGTCGAGTGCGAAGCACACTGGTCCTACCAGTTTTTGTGCCTGCTGCTGTTTATTTACCCGTTCAGGCGTATAGATTGGCGCAAGCTATGGAAGTGGTCCTACCAGTGGAGGGGTGCGCATGGTTGCTGAAGGCAAAGCCAAGGTCGCCGACCAGGTTGCCGAGCGGGTCGAACGGTTGATCGTCGAGGGTGTGCTCAAGGTGGGTCAGGCCTTGCCTTCGGAGCGGCGCCTGGTGGAAAAGCTTGGCTGTTCGCGCTCTGCGCTGCGTGAGGGCCTGCGCATCCTGCGTGGGCGCGGCATCATCGATACCGAACAGGGGCGTGGCTCGTTCGTCGCCGACCTGACCGGGCAGCAGGTGGGTATCACGCCGCTGATGCACCTGTTCAGCTCGCAGCCGCGCACCTTGTTCGACCTGCTGGAAGTGCGCGCGCTGCTCGAGGCCGAGTCGGCGCGCCTGGCGGCATTGCGGGCCACCGAGGTGGACCGCCTGCTGATCCGCCGCCGCTATGAGGACATGCTCGCCGCCCACGCCGCGCCCGAAGGGCTGGATGCGCGTGAGCACGCCCACCGCGACCACGCCTTCCACCGGGCGATCAGCGAGGCCTCGCACAACCCGGTGCTGGTGCACACCCTGCAGTCGCTCAGTGATCTGACCTTGAGCACGGTGTTCGCATCGGTCAACAACCTGTATTGCCGCCCCGCGCAGAAACGCCAGATCGACCGCCAGCATGCGCGGCTGTATCACGCCGTGATGGAGCAGTTGCCGGAGCAGGCGCAGCGGGCGGCGCGTGAGCACATCAACGGAATTCGTGACAGTTTGCGCGAGATCGAGCAGGAGGAGCAGCGGCTGGTGCGGGCGACGATGCGCATGGACGGGTGGGGGTGAGACAGGCCTGAGGCGTCGACCAGAACACGGCGCTTGTAGTTTAGGGAAGGGGTTGGGCAGCGGTTGCCTGGACCCAGGCTATCGAGAACGTCAGGCAATGGCGTAGAGAGGGCGGGGCATAGGCATCGGTTCAACCTGGGCAGGGTTAACCGCTGAACCTAGCCCCCCTCACGCGTGTACCTGGGTGGCCCTGACGCCATACAGGCCTCAGTGGTGAGCCATTGGGTCATCTTGGGACAAGATGGCTCGAGCCAGCTCCTCATCGCTGGCCTGCAAGCCAGGATTGTCCTTGCGTGCCTGTTCCAACGCCGACTCTACATAGGCGCCGCGAATGGCACCGCCGCTGGCGACGAATGCAGACAGCTCGTCACGGGCGGGGATGATCCGTTTGTCATCCTTGAAGGTCGAATACAGCGAGGCGGATACACCGGCCGAGGTAGCGACGTCGCCCGCATCGACGCGGGCCATGGCAGCACCGGCTGGAAGCAGGAGCAGCAGCGCAGGGGCGAGCAATAGGTGGCGCATAGCGTGTTCTCCAATAGCGTGAAGCCCAAGGGAAATACCACTCAGTGAGTAAGATGGCAGAACTGAGGCGGTAGTTCCCTTGATGCATCGATACCGTCGCGCACCGTTCGCAAAGCCAGCAGCACCGGGGCTCAGGGGCGTCGATAGAGCGGGCGCGGCGTGCTCGGGTCGAGTTCGGTGAGCTTGGCGCCGGCCCGGACGAAGCCGGAACGCTCCGCCAGCCGCTGGCTGGCCTGGTTGTCGATGTCGGTGGTCAGCCACACCGGGGTTGCAATGGCATCGAGCAAGCCCGTCAATGCTTCGCGCATCAGCCCCTTGCCAGTGAACGCCTGGCTGGCCCAGTAACCCACCTCGTACTCAGCGTTGCCCGGGCGCAGGCCGATGCAGCCAATGACTGCGTCACTGTCCAGGTGCAGCACGAAGTAACGCTTTTCGGCTGCGGGGTCGAGAAACTCACGGGCACTCAGTTGTAGGCTCTCGCGCACCTCCGGCAGCGTCCAGTCTGGCTTGGCCCAGGCCAGGAAGGGTTGGTGCAGGCTATAGCTATCGAGCAGGGCCTGGCGCAATTGCCCTGCAAGCGCCGGGTCGGGGCGGACCAGGCGGGTGCGCGGGGTGGTCAGGGTGCGAGGGAGTGTGGGGTAGGGCATAGGGGCCGTCCTGGCATGCGGGGGTAGCGCTCTACTTTGCGCGTGTGCATTGACCGTGTCGAGCCGGCATGGTCTGCTCGGGCTGGCGGCCCCTTTACGGCCCTGACCAACAGCGCTATCGCCCCTGGGAAAATGAAGGATCACCATGCCCGACTACACGCTCCATTGCTTCGCCGAATCCGGCAATGCCTATAAAGCCGCACTTATGCTCGAACTCACCGGCCAGGCCTGGCAGCCGGTGTTCATCGATTTCTTCAACGGCCAGACCCGCGACCAACGCTGGCGGGATGAGGTCAACGAGCAGGGCGAAGTGCCGGTGCTGGAGCATGCGGGAAAGACGATCACCCAATCGGCGCTCATTCTCGAATACCTCGCCGAACGCACCGGCCAGTTCGGCCCGCGCGATGACGACGAAAAGCGCGAAATCTGGCGCTGGATGCTGTTCGACAACCACAAGTTCACTGCCTATTACGCGGCGCTGCGCTTCATCTTCTGCCTGAAGAACGCTGGCGAAACACCGGTGACTCAGTTTCTGCGAGAGCGCGCCACGGCGGCTTACCAGGTAGTCGATGCGCACCTGGCGAAAACGCCCTTTATGGTCGGTGGGCGCCTGACCATCGCCGACCTGTCGCTGGCCGGCTATGTGTTCATGCCGGAAGATACCGGCATTCCGTTGGCTCAGTTCACCCATATCGAGGCGTGGAAAGCGCGTATCCAGGCGCTCCCGGGCTGGAAGCATCCCTATGAACTGATGCCACGCACCGCTTCGGCCTGACCGGCCGCGTCGGCCTTCAGCGCGGCCGGGTGGAAACTACCCAGCCGCGTCCCGCTTTGGTGCGCGGCGGCCTCAAATTGAGTCATCTGGCACATAAAAAACCATCAGGAACGTGCACATCTGTGCACCTTGCACACTATTTGCCATGCCGTGCGCCCGCTATTTCGAGGTACAGGCGCCCGCCAGAAAGCGGCCCGCATATTGCTCTGCCTGCTCCAACTTCAACCCGGAGCACCCGACAATGAGTTCCCCTTCAGAATTCCCGCTTTGCGAGGCGCCGCAGCACGCCCGCAAGGGCCTGTTGCCAATCGCCATGGTCCTGTTCAGTTTCACCTTCTTCACCGGCACGATGTTCGCCGGGGGCAAGCTGGGCATGGCCTTCGGCTTCGTCGACATGCTCTGGATCGCCGCCCTTGGCAATACGCTGCTGGCCCTTTACGCCGCCGCGCTGGCGTTCATCGCTTCGCGCAGCGGGCTGAACACTGTACTGATGGGGCGCTTCTGCTTCGGCGAGGCCGGCAGCCGGCTGTCGGACTTCCTGCTCGGTTTCGCCGAACTGGGCTGGTATGCGTGGGGTACGGCCACTGTGGCGATCGTGCTGGTCAAGCTGCTTGGGCTGGCCGAGGGGTTCACCGTGCCGTTGATGGTGCTGTTCGGGTTGGGCTTCAGCATCACGGCAATGGTCGGCTTCAAGGGGCTGGACCTGTTGTCGCGGGTATCGGTACCGCTGATGTTCGCCCTGCTGATCATCTCCATGGCAATCGCCACCCGCGACGTGGGTGGCCTGCAGCAACTGGCGGCATTGGTGCCGCATGAAACCATGACGTTCTCGGCGGCGGTGACCATGGTCTTCGGCACCTTTGCCAGCGGCGCCACCCAGGCCACCAACTGGACGCGCCTGTCGCGCAGTGGGCGGGTGGCGGTGACGGCCAGTGTGGTGGCATTTTTGCTCGGCAATGGGCTGATGGTCGTGGCCGGCGCCTGGTGCGCGATGGTCTATCAGCAGGCCGACATCGTCGAAGTGATGATGCTGCAAGGGCTGTCGTTCGCAGCGGTGGTAATGCTCTGCCTCAACCTGTGGACCATCCAGGGGCCGACCCTCTACAACGTTGCCGCCGCAGCTTGCCACCTGGTGCGCAGCGAACGCCGGCGCACGGCCACGCTGGTAGCGGCAGGGGTGGGCATCGTGCTGGCGATCGGTGGCATGTACGAGTTGCTGATTCCCTTCCTGGTACTGCTGGGCTCGATCATCCCGCCGGTGGGTGGTGTGATCATGGCCGACTTCTGGTACCGCCACCGTGGCAAGTATCCGGCCCTGGCCACGGTCAGCCTGCCGCGTTACAACCTGCTGGGGCTGTGCGCCTATGGCGTCGGTGCGGTGGCGGCCTATGCCTCGCCCTGGGTGGCGCCCTTGGTGGGCATCGGGGCCTCGGCGCTGTGCTACATCGTGCTGCTTGAGCTGGGCGGCCGACGCCGGGCCCTGGGCCAGGCGCGGGTCGAGCCGTGAGCCTGGCCCTGGAAGAGATCCTGCACCTGCCCGGCCTGCACGAGATGAGCGTGCGGGCGGGCGCACGCAACTTGCAGCGGCGGGTGCGCTGGCCCTATGTGGCGGAGAACGAGGGCATCGCCGAATGGGTGATGGGCGGCGAACTGGTGTTCGTCACCGGCATCAACCACCCACGCGGCGAGGGCAACCTGTTGAGCCTGGTCGAAGACGGCGATGCGGTGGGTATCGCCGGCCTGGTGATCCTCACGGGAGGCACCTTCATCCAATGCATTCCGGCCGCGGTAATCGAGCGCGCCGAGCAGTTGGGGCTGCCACTGATCGAACAGCCCTACGCCCTGAAGATGGTGGTGGTCACCCACCTGATCGGTACCGCGCTGGTACAGATGGCCCAGGTGCGTCGCTCGCGCGACGACATCCTCGGGCAGCTGCTGAGCGGTGACTATCCAAGCCTGGCGATCGCCCGGCAGCGGGCCGCGCACCTGCAGCTCGACCTGGACGGGCCACGGCGTCTGGTAGCGTTGCGCTTGTCTGCGGTCGATGGGCTGTTCGAACGGCATGGCCTGGCCAAAGGCGAACGCCTGTGGCAGGACACCCGCCAAACCCTGGAAGACCAGCTTGAAGCCTGGTGCCGGGCCCGGGCCGGCGCGGTCACCGCGCAACTGGCCGGTGACCTGTTCGTGCTGCTGCTGCCCGATACCCCGGACTTGCGTGCAGCCCTGGCTGCCCTGCACCGGCAACTGGCCGCGCAGGCAGGCGAGATGGGGCTGTTCATGGGGCTGTCGAGCCCCGCCGAGGACTGCGGCCATTACCGCCAGGCCCTCAACCAGGCGCGCCAGGCCCTGGAGGTGGCGCAGAACCTGCGCCCAGCCACCGGCCTGTGCGACTTCAGCGAGCTGGGGGTATTGCGCCTGTTGCAGGGTATTGGCGACCGTTCGCTGCTCGATGACTTCGTCGCCCAGACGCTCGGCCCGCTGCGCGCCCCCGGCCGTAAACAACCCAATGCACTGCTGCACACCCTCGATGCGCTGCTCAAGGAAAACGGCAATGGCCTCAAGGCTGGTCAGCGCCTGGGTTTGCACCGCAACACCATCAATCAAAGAATGCAACGCATCGAACAACTGAGCGGGCAGTCGCTGGACGACCCGCTTTTCCGTATGAACGCGGCGGTCGCTATGCTGATATGGCGCATGACCGAAGCCCAAGGCAAGGAGTAACTCCATGAACATCATCAACGCACGTCTGCGCGGCAAGGCCGGCCTGGTGCGCATCGAGCTGGACGGCGAGCGTATCGCCGCCATCGTGCCCCAGGCCAATGTCGTCATGGCCGCCGGCCCCGATGACCTGGACGCCCAGCAAAACCTGGTGGTGCCGCCTTTCGTCGAGCCGCACATTCACCTCGATGCCACCCTCACCGCTGGCGAGCCGAACTGGAACATGAGTGGCACGCTGTTCGAAGGTATCGAGCGCTGGGCCGAGCGCAAGGCAATCACCACCCACGATGACATCAAGGCCCGCGCCAAGAAGACCATCGGCATGCTGGTGGACCATGGCATACAGCATGTGCGGACCCACGTGGATGTGACCGACCCCAAGCTCACCGCGCTCAAGGCGATGGTCGAGGTGCGTGAAGAGGTGCGCGAGCTCATCGACCTGCAGATCGTCGCATTTCCGCAGGAGGGCATCGAGTCGTACGCCAACGGGCGGGCGCTGATGACCGAGGCGGTGGCGATGGGCGCCGATGTAGTCGGTGGCATTCCACATTTCGAGAACACCCGCGACCAGGGCGTGTCGTCGATCAAGTTCCTCATGGACCTGGCCGAGCGCACGGGCTGCCTGGTGGACGTGCATTGCGACGAAACCGACGACCCGCAGTCGCGCTTCCTCGAAGTGCTGGCCGAAGAGGCGCGGGTACGCGGGATGGGGGCACGGGTCACCGCGAGCCACACCACGGCCATGGGCTCGTATGACAATGCCTACTGCTCCAAACTGTTCCGCCTGTTGAAAATGTCGGGCATCAACTTCGTTTCGTGCCCGACCGAAAGCATCCACCTGCAAGGGCGCTTCGACAGCTACCCGAAACGCCGCGGGCTGACGCGTGTCGCCGAAATCGACCGCGCAGGGATGAATGTGTGCTTCGGCCAGGATTCCATCGTCGACCCCTGGTACCCGTTGGGCAATGGCAACATCCTGCGCATCCTCGAAGCCGGGCTGCACATCTGTCACATGCTGGGGTACGAAGACTTGCAACGTTGCCTGGACCTGATCACCGACAACAGCGCGCGCACCCTGAACCTTGGCGAGCGCTACGGCATCGAGGTGGGCCGCCCGGCGAATTTGTTGCTGCTGTCGGCGCCGGACGACTATGAGATGGTGCGCAGCCAAGGCCATGCGCTGGTGTCGATCCGGCAGGGCAAGGTGCTGATGCGCCGCACCCAGGCGCAGGTCGAACGCTTTGCCTGAAGGGTTAAGGGGCCACTGAGTGCTTGCCTGGCGGTGTTGAACTTGGCACCCTTTGTGGCCTCTGAACCGTCGATGCCGTGACAGAAGGAAATTTACCCTTGAGTTGGGACAAAATCGGGAAACTTCTCGTAGCCCTGTTGCTTGGCCTGATGGTCTGGCTGGTGGCCTATGTGGCGCTCAAGGGCGACGCCCGCCTTGAAGCTTCCCTGACCTACGCCTACCTCACTTACCCAAGCCAGTTCAGCGAGCGTATCAGCAAGACCAACGACCAGCTCAAGTACGAGCGGTTGCAGCCACGCATCACCAGCATCGGCCAGGGGGCGTTGAGCCAGGATCAGGTCGACAGGCTGATCGACCTTGCCCAGGCGCCCTACGCGCAACTGTTCGCCAAACCGTTCGAGGCCGGCCTGGTGGATCACCGTACCGGCTTGCTCATCGAGCTGCGCAACACAGGTGACACCGAGGTGCGCGAGGTGAAGGTGCGCTTGCCGGCCAAGGGCCTGGTGCAAGTGCGCGACGGCTCGGGCAACGACACCCTCTACGAGGCCCCCACGGCCATGATCGAGATCCCTGTGATCGAACGTGGCAGGGCGTGCAAGGTGTGGGTCTACTTCGATGCCGACTACTCGCAGATCCGCCAGGGTGGTATCAGCATCACCCATGCCGAGGGTGTGGCGGATGTGCAGGTGTACCGAGAGTTCATCGGTTTTCCGGCGCTGGTGGCGCGCTACAGCCGGGAGTTGATGGTGCTGCTTGGTATGCTGGTGCTCAGCGTGTTGGGCCTGGGCTATGCCTGCCTGGCGCGGCCGCGCAAGCCCGTATTGCCTTCCTGAGGGTGCCAGCTGGCCCCTAGTGGCCGGTGTCGTGCAAGGCCAGGCTTTGGCGCAACTGCTCGATCACGGCTGTGCGCAATGCCTCTGGCGCTTGTACACGTATCGAACCCGCCTGGGACAGCAGCCAGCCCATCAACGCGCGGCTGTCGTCGACGGTGGCATCCAGTGTCGCGCCGCCGTCGCCGTGCGGGGCCAGGCGCATGTCAGCTGACAAGGGCTCATCTTCCAGGCGCCGTGCGAGGGCATCATCCACCCAGGCGCGCAATTCGATCTGCCGGGCAGGGCAGAGCGCATCCGGCTGCAGCACTTGAGCCGCACCCGGGCTGCGGCCTGGCTGCCAGTACCAGCCGTAGGGCATGCCCTTGTTGTTGCAGCGCAAATGGAACAGCGAAGCAAGCTCGTTGAGGTCTCTTTCCACTGTCCGTTTGCTGGTCTTGAAGCCGACCTTGGCCAATGCGGCCTGCAACTGGGTGGAGCTCATGCCTGGATGGCGGTCTGGCAGCAATTTGAGCAGTTGCCACTGGCGGGCGATCGTATGGCGGGTTGAGTTGCTGGGCAAAGGGCTCGTCCTTGAAGTTCAGGCGTGGTGCGTGCCTGAATGATGGCAATTGGCTATTGCCGCGAGCATACCCGTTCATTGGATCGGATCCAAGTTCAGCAGGATCAGTGGCATGGCCAGTGCCGTGGTTAGCGGGGCCGGGGGTTACGGCATAGAGGTTGCGTGCTCATAGCCCCCATCGGATAGAGCGCCGCGCGCGGCGCTTGAGGTGCAGACGCTGAAAATGCCGCGGCGAGCAGGCCCGCAGCACCCTCCGTAAGCCCTAGATGCCCGCCCGGCGCACGTGCTTGACCAGCACCTTCTCCAACAACTCCCACATCGCAGGGTCGGTACTGAACGCCACATTGAACCGCATCCACCCGGTCGGCTTGGCATCGACCATGAACAACTGCCCGGGCCCGAGCATGATGCCTTTCTCCAGCGCATCATCGAGCAGTGCAGCGCTGTCGGGAAGCGCCGGGTGACGGGTCCATATGTACATGCCTTCATCCGACTCGATGAACAGCTCGAAACCCAGCCGGTGCAGGTGCCGGCCAACTTCCTGGTGGGCCTCGGCCAGGCGCTGGCGCAGGCGCTTGAGGTGCTTGCGCCAGCGGCCGTCGATGATCGCGGCATACACCACGCGCTCCATCACCTGCGAGGTGGTCAGGCCCGAGCGCATCTTCAGGTGCAGCAGCTTCTGCGCCAGGTCCGGGTTGGCTAACAGGTAGCCGACCCGCACGTTGGGCGAAATGCTCTTGGAGTAGCTGCCCACGTACACCACCTGTTGCAGGTGGTCGAGGCTTGCCAGGCACGGCTGTGGCTCGGCGACCATGTCGGCGTACAGGTTGTTTTCCACCAGGCGAAAGCCATGCTGGCTGGCCAGTTGCAGCAAGCGGTGCAACTGCGGCAGCGGGGTGCGCGAGCAGGTCGGGCTGTGCAGGTGTGGCTGGGTGAAGAAAGCCGTCGGGCGATGGTGCGCCAACAGCTGTTCGAGGTGGTTGAGGTCGTAGCCGTTGGGGGTACGTGGCACTCCGATCAGGGTGGCGCCCTGGGTGCGCAGGATGCTCATCAGGTTGGGGTAGCCGGGATCGTCCACCAGCACCACGTCGCCCGGGCGCACCAGCGTGCGCACGGCAAGGTCCAGGGCCTGGCTGGCGCCGTGGGTGAGCATCAGCTGCGCCGGGTTGGCGACGATCGACAGTTCCTGCTGCAGGTTCTGCGCGGTCAGTGCGCGCAGTTCCGGCAGGCCCATCGGGTCGCCATAGCCGGACAGCTCCAGCGGGCTGCCGGCAACCTGGCGCAGGCCGCGGCGCAGGCCTTCTTCGTACATCCAGTCGTTGGGCAGCCAGCCGCAGCCCGGCTTGAATGGCAACTGGCGGGTCTCGAAGATCTGCTGCAGGTACCACTCGGAGTTGAACGAGGGCCGACTGGCATCGGCCTCGGCGCCGTGGTTCTCCAGCAGTTCCGCCGCCGCGCGGTTGACGAAGAACCCGGCATTGCCCTTGCTCACCAGCAGCCCCTGGGCAACCAGGCGGTCGTATGCCTCGACCACAGTGAAGGTGCTCACCGAGTAGGTCGCGGCAAACGCGCGGATCGACGGGACCTTGGCACCTGGCTTGAGGGTCTGGTTGTCGATCAGCTCACGCAGCCCGTCGATGATCTGGTTGACCAACGGCGTCGAGGAGTCTGGGTGTAATTCAAGCATTCGGGGGCCTTGAGGGTGCGTAACGGCAGGCGCCTGCAGGGTGTATTGCATCGGCGACCTGTACAGTGCAGTGCGACTTTCATGCCACTGTGCATGGCTCTATGTGCCGGACATTTTTACATTAGGTGTCAGATATCGCCACATAAAGCATGTTCAGTTCGCCCAAGGGGCAAACCCTGGGGCGCGTCAGCAGGCCGCCATGGAAGGCCTGCGTGTGTAACCGCACACCTCCTGCCCGCATTAGCACTGATGTACAGGTGAGGCCGATGACCATCGCGGCTTTACAGTTTTCCTTGGATAAAAAGAAGCACGGGGTACACAACTGATGGACGCAACATCCACAACCACCACCGCGAACAGCGGGCATGAGAGCAAACTCAGTGCCTCGCTAAAGTCGCGCCACCTGACGATGATGTCGATCGCCGGGGTTATCGGCGGCGCCTTGTTCGTCGGCTCCGGCAGCGTGATCCACAGCGCCGGCCCGGCGGCTGTCCTGGCCTACCTGGCAGGCGGCATCCTGGTGGTACTGATCATGCGCATGCTGGGTGAAATGGCGACTTCGTCGCCCGACACCGGTTCGTTTTCCACCTACGCCGACCGCGCCATCGGCCGTTGGGCCGGTTTCACCATCGGCTGGCTGTACTGGTGGTACTGGGTCATCCTCATGGCTTGGGAAGCTTATGTGGCGGGCAAGATCCTGCATGGTTTCTTCCCTGATGTGAGCGTCAACGTGTTCGTGCTGGCCACGACCCTGGTGCTGATCACCGTCAATTTCTTCAACGTCAAACACTACGGCGAGTTCGAGTTCTGGTTCGCGTTGATCAAGGTGATCGCGATCGTCTGCTTCCTGATCGTGTGTACCGCAGCGGTGATGAACATCTGGCAGTTCGGTGAAGTGCGCGGTATCACTCATCTGACCGCCGAAGGCTTCATGCCCAATGGCATCACCACGGTGATCGGTGCCTTGCTTGGCGTGATGTTCGCCTTCCTCGGTGCTGAAATCGTCACCATCGCCGCCTCCGAAGCCAAGGACCCGGCCACTCAGATCGTCAAGGCCACCAACTCTGTGGTGTGGCGGGTATGCCTGTTCTACGTCGGTTCGATCTTCCTGATCGTCTGCCTCGTGCCGTGGAACGACCCGCACCTGGGCGTTTCCGGTTATGGCGCGTATCGCCGCACCCTGGAACTGCTGGGTGTGCCGTATGCCGAGCTGTTGATGAACTTCGTGGTGCTGACCTCGGTGAGCAGCTGCCTGATCTCGGGCCACTACACCGCTTCACGCATGCTGTTCTCGCTGGCACAGCGTGGCGATGCGCCGTCGTTCTTCAAGTCGACCCGCCCTGGTACCGGCGTGCCGGTGAACGCGATCATCGGTTCGTGCGCCGTGGCCGTGGTGTGCGCGCTGATCAACTTCAGCGAGACCCTGCGCCCGAAAGACGTGCTCGATACGCTGATGAACACCACCGGCATGATCGCTTTGCTGGTGTACCTGGTCATTGCCTTCTCGCAGCTGCGCATGCGCCGCAAGCTGATTGCCGAGGGCAAGGAAGTCCGTTTGAAGATGTGGCTGTTCCCGTGGCTGACCTACCTGGTGATCGCCTTCATCGTCGCCGCGCTGGTGACCATGGCTTTCATGCCTGACTACCAGATCCTGGTGATCTCCACCGGTATTGCCGCGGCCGTCGTTGTGGCCATGGGTGTGGTGCACCAGATGCGCAGCGCCCGTAAGCACTAAGCGCTAGTGCTTGCCCGAAGCGGCCGGCTCCCTCGTGGACCCGGCCGTTTCGCGTTGATGGGCGGGGGTTTTCTCATCCGGCATGTGAAAGCGCCCGTTCATCCAGGGTGAGCCGAGCAGGGCGGCGGCAGCCATCAGGGCCAGAAGGGCCAGGGCCAGGAAGGGTTTCATCGGCATACGCATATGAGGACTGACTTCAAGTATCCGCGAACAGTTCCCTCGACAGGGCCCGTACAGGCGACAGATGGCTTATGCTGAGCACATTGCCCGCCAAAAGGAGCCCCTCATGGCTTGGTCCGCCACCCAGTATTCCCTGTTCGAAGACGAACGCACCCGTGCGGTGCGCGACCTGCTTGCCGCGGTGCCGCCACGCCCGGTGCGCCATGCCACCGACCTGGGGTGCGGCCCAGGCAATTCCACTGAAATACTGCTGCAGCGCCACCCCGACGCCCAGGTGACGGCCTTGGACAGTGACCCGGACATGATCGACAAGGCCCGTGCACGCCAGCGCTTGCGCATCCCCAGGGTGCGTTGCGAAATCGCCGATATCGCCCAGTGGGCCGCCCCCGAACCGCAGGATCTGATCCTGGCCAACGCTTCACTGCAATGGCTGCCTGACCACGGTTCGCTCTACCCGCACCTGGTGCGCCAGCTCAGTGAGGGTGCAAGCCTGGCTGTGCAAACCCCGGACAACCTTGACGAGCCGGCCCACCGCCAGTTGCGCGAGATTGCCGGTCGTGGCCCTTGGGCCGAAAAATTCGCCGACCTGAGTTTGCCGCCCCGGCATAACGCGGCGTTCTACTACGACCTGCTCAGCCCGCTGTGTACGCGGGTGGACGTATGGCGCACGACCTATCATCACCCGTTGACCGGTGGCGCCGAGGCGGTGGTGGAGTGGTTCAAGGGGTCGGCCCTGCGGCCTTATCTGGCCAGGCTGGACGAGAAAGAGCAGGCGGACTTCCTGCAGATGTACCTGCAGGCCATGCAGCACGACTACCCGGCGGCCACCGACGGCAAGGTGCTGCTGCCGTTCCCGCGGCTGTTCGTCATCGCTACCCGGTAGGTGAGCGGCGCCAGCGCCGGATCACACAGCCATAGATCACGAGGTTGACCACCAGCACGACGCCGCCCAGCAGCCATTGGATCTGCGGGGTCAACCCGGCAGGGTAGATCAGCGGCCAGATGTAGTGCTCGACGAAGCCGCCGTGGTAGCCGGCACCGCCTGCGGCGAAGCGCATGCGGTTTTCCCAGTCGGTCAGCGGGCATTCCAGGTGCAGGCCCTCAACCGCCAGGCCCCAGGCCAGGGCGGGCAGGTGGATGAACAGGGCGGGGCGCCACTTGAGCACCAGCAGGCCGCCTGACAGTACCAGCAGGATGAAGGCCAGGTGCAGCAGCACCAGGGTGTCGGCGGCTAGACGGTAGAGCATGGGGTATGCATTTTGACAGGGATGTATACCCAGCATAGTTATGAAGGCTTCACTGGCCTATTGAACACGGCACTCAGGACTGGAGGTGCTGGGCGTTTTCTAGCCAGGATGGCTTTTGCGGGGCTTTCTCTTGAGTCTTGCATTGGATTTACCGGCCCAATCGCCGGCATGGCCGCTACAAGCTTTCCTGTACCACCTGCAGGAACGTGGCCACCACCCGCCGGGTACGCTGCTCGCTCAAGCACACCAGTGTCTCGGTGAGGTGCCGCTGGCAATCGACAATGGGCAGTGCACACACCCGCGCATCGGCGCCGAACTCGGCGGCCGACACCACCCCCACGCCAATCCCGACCACCACCGCCTCGCGCGCCGCCTCGCGGCCTTCGACCTGAATGGCGGGGCGAATTCGCAAGCCAGCGCGCTGCATTTCTTCCTCAAGCGTCTGCCTGGTCACCGAGCCAGGCTCGCGTAGCACCAGCGGCGTGTCGTCCAGGTCTGCCAGGCTGATCGAGCCACGGCTGGCCCAGGGGTGGTTGTGCGAGACGAACGCCACCATCGGGTCGCGGCGCAGCGGCAGGCAGTGCAGGCGCTCATCGTCAACATCGCGCCCCAACAGTGCCAGGTCGGCTTGGTAGCTGAACAGCCGGGCCAGGGATTCATCGGTGTTGCCGGTCTCGACCTTGACCTGGATGCCCGGGTAGCGCTGACAAAAGCGGGCGATCTGGGGCAGCACGTGCACCGGCGCATCCACCGCCAGCACCAGGCTGCCGGTGTGCAGGGCGCGGGAGTCTTGCAGCAGTTCGTGGGCTTCGGCCTCACAGGCGAACAGGCGCTTGCTGATGCCCAGCAGGCGCTCGCCCAGGTCGGTCAACTGCACCGAGCGTTTGTTGCGGTGGAACAGCAACACCCCGAAGCGCTCTTCGAGCTTGCGCACCTGGTCGGAGACGGCCGGTTGGGTCAGAAACAGCTTTTCTGCCGCCCGGGTGAAGCTGCCGTGCACGGCCACTGCATGGAAAGCCTTGAGTTGAGCGTGGGACACCGACATGTCGACTCCAGTAACAAGCTGAGCTTATGTTTGAAATACGATAAATCGATTTTATTTATCAGTCACCAGCTGTTTCCATATTCATCAACCCCGGCGCTGCCACGAGCAGCTGCGGGACATGGCGCGCACCCCCGCGCCATCTGACCAGATGACGAGCCACGTCATGCAGTGCGCAACACAAAAACAAGACAGGCGTTTATTCACATTCTGCCGGCACACTTGAGCAAGAGGTCAGACGCACATGAATCACTCTCTATCCGCGTTGAAACGTTGGCGCATCCAGATTTTCGCGATCACCTGGTTGGCCTACGCCGCCTTCTACTTCACCCGCAAGGCCTTCTCGGTGGCCAAGCTAGGCATTGGTGAAGACCCGACATTCATGCTCGACAAGGCATCGATGGCCAACCTCGACGCCATCTACCTGGCCGCCTATGCGGTCGGCCAGTTCACCTGGGGCATGCTGGCCGACCGTTTCGGCCCGCGCGTGGTGGTGCTAGGGGGCCTGTTGATTTCGGCGGCGGCAGCCGTGGTGATGGGCAGCTACGCTACCTTCCCGATCTTCGCCACCTGCATGCTGATCCAAGGCCTGGCGCAGTCCACGGGCTGGGCCGGGCTGTGCAAGAACATCGGCAGCTTCTTCCCCGCCGTGCAGCGCGGCCGGGTACTGGGGTTGTGGAGCTCCTGCTATGCCTTTGGCGGCCTGGTCGCCTCGCCGTTCGCCGGCTGGTGGGCCTACACCCTGATCGGCACCTGGCATGCGGCATTCTTCTCCAGTGCCGCGGTGGTTGCTGCGGTGGCGGTGCTGTTCTTCTTCCTGCAGCGCAACAAACCCGAAGATGTAGGCTTGCCGGCGGTCGAGCCTGAGCCGCAGAGCATGGCGCCGGCCGGTAGCCTGTGCAGTGTCTGGGCGCCGCTGCGCGAGATCCTGCACAACCGCACGGTATTGACCCTGGGCCTGGCGTACTTTCTTCTGAAACCGGCGCGCTACGCGATCCTGCTCTGGGGGCCGGTGATCGTCTTCGAGCAGATGCCCTCGGTGGGCAAGGTAGGCGCTGCGATCATCCCCACGGCCTTTGAACTGGCCGGGCTGCTGGGCCCGATCATCATTGGCCTGGCTTCGGACAAGCTGTTCGGCGCACGGCGCATGCCGGCCTGTGTGATCAGCCTGGTGCTGCTGACCGTGGCCCTGGCGGCGTTCATGGCAGCCATGCACAGCGGGAGCATCGTCATGGTGGTGGGTTTGCTGTTTTTCATGGGCCTGACCCTGTACGGGCCGGACTCGATGATCAGCGGCGCGGCGGCCATCGACTTCGGCACGGCCAAGGCCGGTGCCACGGCAGCAGGTTTCGTCAATGGCTGCGGCTCGGTGGGCGCGGTGCTTGGCGGCCTGCTGCCCGGTTACTTCGACAGCGTCACGGTGTTCATCGTGTTCGCTGGTTGCGCACTGTTCTCGGCCCTGGTGCTGCTGCCGCACTGGAACAGCCGGCCGGCCAGTGCAGCCCAGGCCAATGATGTGGCTCCCAACACCAGCATGGCGATCAAGCCACTGCGTACCTAAAGGAAAGCGAGCGAATGAGACCCTTCTGGCTGCAACAGGCCCTGGATTGTGAGCAGGACGTGGTATGCCCGCCGCTGCAAGGCGATGCCCGCTGCGACGTGTGCATCGTAGGCGGCGGCTACACCGGCCTGTGGACCGCGCTGATGCTCAAGGAGGCAGTACCGTCGCTGGACGTGCTGCTGATCGAGGCAGACATCTGCGGTGCGGGCGCCAGTGGGCGCAATGGGGGGTGTGCGTTGTCGTGGTCGGCCAAGTACTTCACCCTCGAACGTCTGTTCGGGGTGGCCGAAGCGGTACGCCTGGTAAGCGAGTCGGAGCGCAGCATCGGTGCCATTGGCGCATTCTGCACGGCCAATGGCATCGATTGCGACTACCGCCTGGACGGCACCCTGTACACCGCCACCAACCAGGCCCAGGTGGGCGCCACCGATGCGGTGATCGCTGCGCTGGAGCACAAGGGGATCAATTCATTCGAGCGTTTGCCGCTGGACGAGGTGCAGCGCTTGGCCGGTTCAGCGCGGCACCTGGAAGGCTGGTTTTCGCCAGCCGCCGCCACCGTGCAGCCAGGCCGGTTGGTGCGCGGCCTGCGGCGGGTGGCGTTGCAGCGCGGCGTGCGCATCCATGAAGGCACAGCCATGACCGGCCTGGAGCACGGCGCCCCGGTGCAGGTGCGCACGGCCCATGGCACGGTGCGTGCCGACCGTGTCGTGCTCGGCCTCAATGCCTGGATGGCGCGAGCCTTCCCGCAGTTCGAGCGCAGCGTGGCGATAGTTTCCAGTGACATGGTGATCACCGAGCCGTGCCCCGAGCTGCTGCGCGAGATCGGCCTGAACAACGGCATCAGCGTGCTGGACTCACGGATTTTCGTGCATTACTACCACAACACTTCTGATGGGCGGCTGATGCTCGGCAAGGGTGGCAACACCTTCGCCTATGGCGGGCGCATGCTGCCGGTGTTCGATCAACCCTCGCCGTACCAGCCGCTGCTGCGCGAAAGCCTGGCCGATTTCTTCCCTGCCTTGGCCGATGTGCCGCTGGCGGCCAGCTGGAACGGCCCCTCGGACCGCTCGGTGACCGGGCTGCCGTTCTTTGGGCGGTTGGACGGGCAGGGCAACGTGTTCTATGGCTTCGGCTATTCTGGCAGCGGGGTAGGGCCGTGCCACATGGGCGGGCAGATCCTCTCGTCCCTGGCGCTGGGGCTGGACAACCCGTGGACCCGCTCGCCATTGGTCAAGGGCCCGTTGGGGCTGTTCCCGCCGGAGCCGATCCGCTACCTGGGCTCGCTGATGGTGCGCAATGCCATTCGCCGCAAGGAGCGCGCCGAAGACCGGGGGCTGCGGCCACGCCACCTGGACGTACGGCTGGCCCGCTTCGCCGCGGCGGCGGGCAAGGCCGACAAAGCATGAGATTTCTTGTCGAACACTGGCCCGAGGGCGTATAAACTGCTCCCACTTTTTGGCCGGTCGCTTCCTGAACCGGCCGCTGAAACAAGAGAGTCGACATGGGCGCACAGTGGAAAGCCAAGCATAGAGAAACAGCTGCCAATGCCAAGGGCAAGATCATGGGCAAGCTGTCCAAGGAAATCCAGATCGCGGCCAGGTCGGGCGCCGATCCCGACATGAACCCACGCCTGCGCCTGGCCATCGTGCAAGCCAAGAAGGCTTCCATGACCCGCGAGACCCTGGACCGGGCGATCCGCAAGGGCGCGGGCCTGGACGGTGATGCCGTGCAGTACCAGGCGGTGACGTACGAAGGTTTTGCGCCGCACCAGGTGCCGCTGATCGTCGAGTGCCTGACCGACAACGTCAACCGCACCGTCGCGCAGATTCGCGTGCTGTTCCGCAAGGGCCAACTCGGTGCCAGCGGTTCGGTGGCGTGGGACTTCAACCATGTGGGCCTGATCGAAGCCATGCCCGACGGCGATGCCGACCCGGAAATGGCCGCCATCGAGGCCGGTGCCCAGGACTTTGAAGAAGGTGAGGAAGAGGGCTCGACCCTGTTCATCACCGACACCACCGACCTGGATGCAGTGCAAAAAGCCCTGCCTGAGCATGGTTTCACTGTTTCTTCGGCCAAGATCGGCTATACCCCGAAGAACCCGGTGAGCGCTGCCAGCCTCAGTGCCGAGGCGCTGGCTGAAGTCGAGGCGTTCCTTGAAGCGATCGACGAGAACGATGACGTACAGAACGTCTATGTTGGCCTGACCGAGTAAAAAGCGGGGCCGCCTTGCGGCCCAATCGCCGGCAAGCCGGCTCCCACAGGGACCTCGCAGGCCCATGGCCCGCAGTGTGCCTGCAAGAACCCAGGGGTTGCACTGTGCCTGCGGGAACCTGAGGCTTGCACCGTCCTTGTGGGAGCCGGCTTGCCGGCGATTGGGCCTGTGATACAGCACAGGGAAGCCTGTATGAACCCAACCTTCGCCTCCCTCAGCCTCGCCCACCTGCGTACCCTTGACTGCCTCCTGCAGCTGAAAAACCTCAGCCACGCCGCCGAGCGCCTGGGCGTCAGCCAGTCGGCGTTGAGCCGCCAGCTGGCCCACCTGCGTGAAGCCTTCGACGACCCATTGCTGGTGCGCCAGGGCCGCGGCTACGTGCTCAGCGAATACGCCCAAGCCCTGGTCGAACCGCTGCGCCAGGTGCTGGAAGAACTCCAGGCCCTGCGCCAGCCCGCCGCGTTCGACCCGGCCCGTTGCGAGCGGCGCTTCTGCCTGGCCGCGTCCGATTACGTTGCCGAGCACATGCTGCCGCTGCTGGTGGCGGCGCTGGAGCAGGAAGCCCCCGGCGTCAGTATCGACTACCGCACCTGGCAGGCCGGGCAATACGCGTTGCTCGCCAGCGGCGAGATCGACCTTGCCACCACCCTGTTCGACGAGTCGCCGGCCAACCTGCACGGCCGCCTGCTCGGCGAGGACCGGGCGGTGTGCCTGATGCGCCGCGACCATCCGCTGGCGGCCTGCGAAGTGCTGAGCCAGGACGACTACCTGGCCTTCAAGCACGTGCGCATCTGTGGCGGTGGCGACAAGGACAGCTTCATCGACCGCCACCTGCGCGCCCAGGGGCTGCAACGGCGCATCAGCCTGGAGGTGCCGTTCTTTTCGGCCACCGTGCAGGTGGTGGGTAACAGCCAGGCATTGGCGACGTTGCCCGAGCACATTGCCCGCCAGCTGTGCCGGCTGCATGGCCTGGCCTGGCGCCCGTTGGGGTTTGTGGAGCATACCCAGCGCTACTGGGTGGTGTGGCACCAGCGCCTGCAGGCGTCGGCCGAGCACCGCTGGTTGCGCAACCGGGTGTTCGAGCTGTGGCGCCAATCACAGTTCGGCGTGCAGGGTGGGCATGCGGGTTCGCCATAGCAGGTATGCGCGAAGCGAGGTTATAGGCGTGGCGGTACGCGCCTAGACTGGGGCCCTTGAGCTGTTGGTGGCGCCCCATCGCCGACAGCGGACAACCCACAGGAGACCGCGCGTGACCCCAGAACAATTCCGTCAATACGGCCACCAATTGATCGACCTGATTGCCGATTACCGCCAGACGGTCGGTGAACGCCCGGTGATGGCCCAGGTCGAGCCCGGCTACCTGAAAGCTGCCTTGCCTGCCGGCGCGCCGCAACAAGGCGAACCGTTCCAAGCGATCCTCGATGACGTCAACACCCTGGTGATGCCTGGGCTTTCGCATTGGCAACACCCCGATTTCTATGGCTACTTCCCGTCCAATGGCACTTTGTCCTCGGTGCTCGGCGACTTTCTCAGCACGGGCCTTGGGGTACTGGGCCTGTCATGGCAATCGAGCCCGGCGCTGAGCGAGCTGGAGGAAACCACCCTGGACTGGGTGCGCCAGTTGCTGGGGTTGTCGGGGCAGTGGAGCGGCGTGATTCAGGACACCGCGTCGACCAGCACGCTGGTCGCGCTGATCTGTGCCCGTGAACGTGCCACCGATTACGCCCTGGTGCGCGGCGGCCTGCAAGCCGAAGCCAAACCGCTGATCGTCTACGTCAGTGCCCACGCCCACAGTTCGGTGGACAAGGCCGCGTTGCTGGCCGGCTTCGGCCGCGCCAACATCCGCCTGATCGCCACCGACGAGCAGTTCGCCATGCGCCCCGAGGCCTTGTCGGCGGCCATCGAACAGGACCTGGCCGACGGCAACCAGCCTTGCGCAGTGGTCGCCACCACCGGCACAACGACCACTACGGCGCTGGACCCCTTGCGCCAGATTGGCGAGATCGCCCAGGCCCAGGGGGTGTGGCTGCACGTCGACTCTGCCATGGCCGGCTCGGCGATGATCCTGCCCGAATGCCGCTGGATGTGGGACGGTATCGAGCTGGCCGACTCCGTGGTGGTCAACGCGCACAAATGGCTGGGTGTGGCGTTCGATTGTTCTATCTACTACGTGCGTGACCCGCAGCACCTGATTCGGGTGATGAGCACCAACCCCAGCTACCTACAGTCAGCGGTCGATGGCGAGGTGAAGACCCTGCGCGACTGGGGCATCCCCCTGGGGCGCCGGTTCCGGGCACTGAAACTATGGTTCATGTTGCGTAGCGAAGGGGTTGAGGCGTTGCAGCAGCGCTTGCGTCGCGACATGGACAATGCCCGCTGGCTGGCTGCGCAGATCGAGGCTGCAGGGGAGTGGGCGTTGTTGGCGCCGGTACAGTTGCAGACCTTGTGCATTGTGCACCGGCCTGCGGGGCTGGAGGGGCAAGCGCTGGATGCGCATACCAAGGCCTGGGCTGAGCGGCTCAATGCCTCCGGTGATGCTTATGTTACGCCGGCGACCTTGAATGGGCGCTGGATGGTGCGGGTTTCGGTGGGGGCGCTGCCCACTGAGCGTGAACATGTCGAGCAGTTGTGGCAGCGCTTGCAGGCAGTGGTTAACGGCTGAAATGCTTGGGGCCGCAGAGCGGCCCCGTGCATCTGTCAGTGGCTTGCTGTCTGCAGGCCGCTCTTACGGTTGGCCTCGTAGGCTTGCTTGTCCATCGGCTTGGCCTGCGGGTTGCCCAGGTCTTCCATCGCCAGGCGGTGGGTTTCTGGTGCGATATAGGCTGCCAGGGCGCATATGCAGGTGATGAAGAACGCTAGGGCGCCAACGACCAGCGGGATGTTGTCCGAACCCGGTGGCGCCACCAGTGCGAACAGTGCCGGCAGCATGGCGGTCAGCATGGTGCCGATGTTCTGGGCGATGGCCATGGCCGACACGCGGTAGCGGGTGTTGAACAGCTCAGGGAAGAAGCTTGGGAACACCGCGTTGTAGCCTTGGTAAACCATGCCCCACATGAGGATCGAGGTGGCGAAGGCCAGCGGTACGTTCTGGATGCTGATTGCATACAGGTACACGAAGGCCAGCAGGCCAGAGCCCAGGCAGCCGGCGATCATGGTCGGGCGACGGCCGATCTTGTCGGAAAGGTTGCCCACGAACGGGATCACCAGCACTGCAACGATGTTGCCCACTACCGGGATCCACAGGTACACGCTCTTGTCGAAGCCGATGCCGTAGGCCGGCTGTACGGCGTAAGCTGCGCCGAAGATGGTGGCAACAACCGGGATCACGTTCATCAACGCCATGAACATCACCAGCACCATGTGCTTCCAGCTGTGGCGGAAGGCCTCGCTGATTGGCGACTTGGCAACCTTGGCCTGTTTCTCTTCTTTCACGAAGGCCGGGGTTTCGTGCACTTCCTTACGGATGATGAAGCCTGCGATCAGCACGATGGCGCTCATCAGGAACGGGATCCGCCAGCCCCAGTCGTTGAACGCCTCGCTGGGCATGAAGTAGGCCAGTGGCAGGAACACGGCCGCCGCCATGACCTGGCCGGCCTGCACGCCCTGCAAGGTGAAGCTGGCATAGTAGCCGCGTCGCCCGAATGGCGCGTGTTCCATGATCATCGAACTGGCGCCGGAGATTTCACCGGCCACCGCAAAGCCTTGGACCAGGCGCAGCAGCACCAGCAAGGCCGGGGCGAGCATGCCGATATCATGGTAGGTAGGCAGCAGGCCCACGCCCATGGTGGAAATGCCCATCAGGAACATGCACAGCAGCAGTACGTTCTTGCGCCCGCGGGTATCACCCCAGTGGCCGAGCACGAAGGCGCCGACCGGACGGGCCAGATAACCCACGCCGTAGGTGGCCAGCGAGGCGATGATCGCCATCTTGGGGTCGGTGTTGGGGAAGAAGATCTGCGGGAAGATCAGTGCCGCAGCCTGGGCATAGATGAAAAAGTCGTAATACTCGAGTGCCGAGCCTATCCATCCGCTGGCGGTCGCTTTCTTGGCTTGAGAGCTGGAGTGAGCCATCGTTGTCTCCGTTGTTTTTGTTTGTCGCCGCACAGCAGGCGCCGTCAGGCGGCAGCCAGTGGGTGTGCGATCGCTATCGGGAGTAAGGGGTGCGCTTATAAAGCCGGCGATCGCTGGCGAAGTCTGCTAGGTGAAGACGATCCAGCAGGTGCGGGTTGCAAGGCGAGGGAGATGTGCATAGGTCGGTACCCGTTTTATTGAACTTATTATGTTGTGGCGCTGGGCTTGTGAGCGCAGGTTGCGCCGAACGGCCACTGGGCAGAAAGTGGTGGTCGGTGTGCCTGCGTCTGGTCTCATAGTTGCGCAGGGGTGGCAGTGAATCAATTCGCCAAAACGGGTTTTGTGCGATAATCGAACGCAAAACTAACCATTCCGTACAAAGTGATTGCTGCCATGACTTTACCTGCGAATAATTCATCATGCCAAGAAGTCTGATGGTGAGCTGCCGCTCCCGGCCCTTCGCAGGTTCGCCCCAAGCGGCCGGTACCCACAGCACCACTCGCTTCCAGCCCTGTAGCCCATAACAAGGAATTCCACCATGCAGCGTTCGATAGCCACCGTGTCCTTGAGCGGCACACTGCCGGAAAAGCTCGAAGCCATCGCCGCCGCCGGTTTCGACGGCGTCGAGATCTTCGAAAATGATCTGCTCTACTATGCCGGCAGCCCCCGCGAAGTGCGGCAGATGTGCGCCGACCTCGGCATCGCCATCACCCTGTTCCAGCCGTTCCGCGATTTTGAAGGCTGCCGCCGCGACCGCCTGCAGAAGAACATCGACCGCGCCGAGCGCAAGTTCGACCTGATGCAAGAGCTGGGCACCGACCTGGTGCTGGTGTGCAGCAACGTGCAGGCCGACGCCCTGGGCGACGAACAACTGCTGGTGGACGACCTGCGCCTGCTCGCCGAGCATGCCGGCCAACGCGGCATGCGCATCGGCTACGAGGCCCTGGCCTGGGGCCGTCACGTCAACACCTACCAGCAAGTGTGGAACCTTGTGCGCCAGGCCGACCACCCCGCGCTGGGCGTGATCCTCGACAGCTTCCACACCCTGTCGCTCAAGGGCGACCCTGCTGCGATCCGCGATATCCCCGGCGACAAGATCTTCTTCGTGCAGATGGCCGATGCGCCGATCCTGGCCATGGATGTACTGGAGTGGAGCCGCCACTTCCGCTGCTTCCCGGGGCAGGGCGAAATGGACCTGGCCGGTTTCCTCGCGCCGATCCTGGCTACCGGTTATCGCGGCCCGTTGTCGCTGGAAATCTTCAACGACGGCTTCCGCGCGGCGCCGCCGCGCCAGAACGCCGCCGATGGCCTGCGTTCTTTGTTGTACCTGGAGGAACAGACCCGTCTGCGCCTGCAGCAGGAAGGTACCGCCATCGAGCCGGGTGTGCTGTTCGCACCGCCCGCCGCCAGTGCCTACAACGGCGTGGAGTTCCTCGAATTTGCCGTCGACGAAGCGGTCGGCGCGCGGCTGGGCAGCTGGCTCAAGCGCCTGGGCTTCGCCGACGCGGGCAAGCACCGCAGCAAGGACGTACGCCTGCTGCGCCAGAACGACATCAACATCGTGCTCAATGCCGAGCCGTATTCCTTTGGCCACAACTTCTTCGAAGCCCACGGCCCATCGCTGTGCGCCACCGCGCTGCGGGTCAAGGACGAGCACGCGGCGCTGCAACGCGCCACCGACTTCCGCGGCCAGCCGTTCCGCGGGCTGGTCGGCCCCAACGAATGTGAGGTGCCTGCCGTACGCGCCCCGGATGGCAGCCTGATCTACCTGGTGGAGCAGGGCAAGGAAGGCCCGTCGCTGTACGACACCGACTTCCGCCTGGAGCCCAGTGCCAGCAGCACCGGTGGCCTGCAGCGCATCGACCACATGGCCCTGGCCTTGCCGGCCGAGTCGCTGGACAGCTGGGTGCTGTTCTACAAGAGCCTGTTCGACTTTGCCGCAGACGATGAAGTGGTGTTGCCCGACCCGTACGGGCTGGTCAAAAGCCGTGCGCTGCGCAGCCAGTGCGGCAGCCTGCGCCTGCCGCTGAACATCTCGGAAAACCGCAACACCGCTATCGCCCACGCGCTGTCGAGCTATCGCGGGTCGGGTGTGCATCATATCGCCTTCGATTGTGCCGACATCTTCAAGGAAGTGGCGCGGGCGAAGGAGGCCGGTGTGCCGTTGCTGGAAATTCCGCTCAATTACTACGACGATCTGGCGGCTCGTTTCGATTTCGACGACGAGTTTCTCAGCGAGCTGGCGTACTACAACGTGCTGTATGACCGCGACGCACAGGGTGGCGAGCTGTTCCACGTGTACACCGAGGCGTTCGAAGACCGCTTCTTCTTTGAAATCATCCAGCGCAAGGGTGGCTATGCCGGCTATGGCGCGGCCAACGTGCCTGTGCGCTTGGCGGCGATGGCCAAGCGGCGCAGCGGGGCGGCGCGCAAGCCGGTGTTGTAACCCCCGCAGGGTTCACGGCCTGTGAAATCGGGCGCTGCTCGCGCGGCGCCTGATCATGGCCACAGGCTGGCCCTCGCCAATCCTGCCCGCTCGATCAACAGCGCGCTTCCCCCCAACCCTCCACTCACGGATAATCCCGTCCAAATCCCAATAAATACCCCGTGAGCAGCTATGAGCAATCCCGTTGCCCCCCTCGGCCAGCCCGAGATCGAAGGGACACGCAAGTCGCGCAAGAACAACCCTGAAAAAACCCGCGAGGACATCCTTCAGGCCGCCATCAACGAGTTCGTCCAGCAAGGCCTGGCAGGCGCGCGGGTGGATGCCATCGCCGAGCGCACCGCTACCTCCAAGCGCATGATCTACTACTACTTCGGTAGCAAGGAGCAGCTGTACGTCGAGTGCCTGGTCAAACTGTACGGCGACATCCGCAAGACCGAGCACCGCCTGGACCTGGAGTCGCTGCCGGCCGAGCAGGCCATCCAGCGCCTGACCGAGTTCACTTTCGATCACCACGACCGCAACGTCGATTTCGTGCGCATGGTCTGCACCGAAAACATCCATTACGGCGAGTACGTGAAGAAAACCCCGGCCATCCGCGAAATGAGCAGCCTGGTCCTTCAGGCGCTGGGCCGCACGCTGGAGCGTGGCGTGCAAGAGGGCGTGTTCCGCCCGGGCATCGAGGTCATCGACCTGCACATGCTGATGAGCGCGTTCTGCTTCTATCGGGTATCGAACCGCCACACCTTCGGCGACATCTTCCAGATCGATCTGCTCGATGATCAGGTAAAACGGCGTCACAAGGCCATGATCTGCGAAGCGGTGATGCGTTACATCCAGGCCTGAGTGCCGTTCACTCGCCCAGCCGTTGCTCACGTGACGGCGGGTAGCCGAAGTAGGCCGCGTAGCACTTGCTGAAGTGCGATACCGAAACAAAGCCGCAGGCCACCGCAACCTCCATCACCGACAGGTCGGAGTACTGCAGCAGGCGGCGGCTCTTGGTGATCCGCAGTTCCATGTAATAGCGCCGTGGCGAGGTGCCCAGCTGGGCCTGGAACAAGCGGTCGATCTGCCGCCGGGAGCGGCCGCTGTAGGCCGCCAACTGGTCGAGGCTGAGGGTTTCCTCGAGGTTGTTCTCCATCAGCTCGACGATGGTACGCAGGTGCAGGCTCATCGACTTTTTCGCCCCCGGCCCAACCTGGCGGTGGCGCGCACCAGAGAACGAGAGGATTTCCTCGACGCCTTCTGCCAGGCCGTCACCGTACAGGCGGCGGACCAGGCCGAGCATCAGCTCCATGGCACCGTTGGGGCTGGCGGCGCTGAGCCGATCACGGTCCAGTGTGAAGCTGGCCGGGGTGATGCGTGTCTGCGGGCTGCGCTCGGACAGGCTGGCACGCTGCTCGGGGTGAATGCTGCAGCCGTAGTCATCCAGCACCCCGGCGCGGCCAAGGAACCAGGCGCCGTTCCACAGCCCGCCCAGGGCCTTGCCGTGGGCGGCGCAGTCAGCCAGCAGGCGGTCCAGCTCGGGGTACTTGAGCGGTGTGCGCAAGCCGCCGCAGATGATAAGCAGGTCGAGTGCTTTCAGCTCGCTGGCAACCAGGTCAGTGGCCACCAGCTCCAGGCCCAGGTCGCTCAGCACCCGGTCACCGTCCAGCGACAGCGGGGTAAAGCTGAAGCTGTCGGCGCGCAGCAGGTTGGCGGTGACCAGCACGTCCATGGCCACAGTGAAACTGGCCATGGAGAAGTGCTTGAGCAGGACGAAGTCGACGCGATAGGGCACCTGGGGGCTGGCCGCGGTGGACTTGAGCCGTAGCATGTTGGTGGTGCTGGTCTTCTTGCTGAACTGGCGTGGGCTGGGCACTCTGGACTCCGCTTCCTGGCTGGCCAGCAGAGTGTGGCCGGTGGCCTGTGGAAAGACAATCGCCCGGGTGGGGTTGTGGTAGTGGAGGTCGTATTGAGGCAACTGGGCTATGCTGGCGCCTCCCATTTGGAGAACCTCGATGAAATACGCCGTCGCCCTGTTGTTCAGCCTGCTGCCGCTGCTGGCGAACGCCCTGCAAACCGGGGAAAAGCTCGCACCGTGGACGCTGCTCGATCAACATGACCAGCCCTATACCTTGGAAGCCGGCACGCAGGTGCTGCTGGTGGCCCGCGATATGGACGGCGCCAAGCTGGTGAAGGCGGCTCTGGCCGACCAGCCCAAGGGCTACCTGGAGTCGCGCCATGCGGTGTTCGTGGCGGATATCCAGCGCATGCCTGCGCTGATCAGCAAACTGTTCGCCATCCCCGCCATGCGTGATTACAACTACCGGGTTATGCTTGATCGTGAAGGGCAGGTGGCCAGCCGTTACCCTGGGCATGAAGGCAAGGTGCTGTGGTTGCAGCTTGAGCAGGGTGCGCTGGTCAGCCAGCAGGAGTTCGCGGATGCGCCAGCGTTGAAGGCTGCCCTGGAAAAGGCGCAGCCAAGCAAATCCGAATGAACCCTTGCCGCTGGCAGTAACCCAACCCTTTACATGCCAACGGGAGAGTGCTCATGGAAATCGGAACGATCTGGATCATTGTTGCGGCCTTGGTCATCTTGCTGGAGATCTTCGCCATCTGGAACATCATCGGCAGCGAACGGCGCGCGGAGCGCAAGATGTTATGGATCGTCTTCGTCGTCTACGCCCCGTTCCCGGGATTGCTGTTCTGGGCCTGGCGAGGGCCGCGGGCAGTGAAGGGCAGGGCGGTACTGGAGGAAAAGTGAGGGGCACGGCGTCAGGTGCGCAGCGCCTGATGCCATTTGTTGCGGCGAGTTGAGCCATAATTCGGGGGCCGCTACTTTGTTGATGTAAGCCTTCGAACACTCTCTTGCCCCGAGCCCACCATGCTGCCCATCGAACTGCTGACCACTACCCCCGACCAGGCCGACTTGATCCGCAATCTCTATCAGTTCTATGCCTACGAGTCCTCTGACTGGGAGCAGGAAGACGTTGAGGTGGATGGGCGCTTCTACATTCACGAAGAGCACCTGCAGCGCTATTGGCTTGCAGACGGCTGGAGCGCCAACCTGGTGCTGGTGGATGGTTTCATTGCCGGCTTCGTGCTGGTCGAACGCAGTGAGCTGCCTGGCATCGATGCCAGTGAACTGGCCGACCTGTTCATCCTCAAGCGCTACCGACGGCAGGGTATTGGCCGTGCGGTCGCGCTGCAGGTGCTGAGCGGTGCCGGTGACTGGCTGCTGCGTTGCTACGCGCCGGACCCCATCGCTGTCGCCTTCTGCAAAGCCGTCGTGGCCGACCTGCCGCGGCCGGTGCAGCCAATCATGCTGGGTGATGACCCGGACCTGCTCACCTATCAGGTAACGTCCGCTTACCACTGAGCGGGGTGGGCAAAAAATTGTGATCTACTTCACAAAATCCCGCCAAGCGGCATAATGCCATTACCTTGTATTCAAGACCCGGTCGCTCTGGCCTGGGGGTCCTTTTCGTGCGCGTTGCAGGTTCAGGGAATTTTTCATGTCGCTAGTCGCAAGCCCCGACGTCATGTACCGGCTGTTGATCCAGAGCGTGGTGGACTACGCCATCTACCTGCTCACCCCTGACGGTATCGTCGCCAACTGGAACCCGGGCGCCCAGCGGGCCAAGGGTTACCTTGCCGACGAGATCGTCGGCAAGCACTACTCGCTGTTCTACAGCGAAGCCGAGCGCGTCGCCGGTCTGCCCGAGCAGAACCTTGCACAGGCGCGTGACACTGGCCGTTTCGAAGAAATCGGCACACGCCTGCGCAAGGATGGCACGACCTTTCATGCCCATGTGGTGATCGAGGCCGTGCGCGATGACAGCGGCCGTGTGGTCGGCTTCGCCAAGGTCACTCGCGACATTTCCGAGCGGCACCAGCAGGAGCTGGAGCTGCTGCAGGCCAAAGAGCTGGCTGAACAGTACAGCCAGGAGATGACCAAGCTTTCGCAGTTCCTCGATTCGGTGATCGCCAACATTCCCGCCAGCGTCATCGTCCAGGACCTGGAAAGCCAGCGTATTCTGTTGGCCAACCAGCAGGCCGAACGCCTGTTCGGTGGGGGCGGGCGCAGCATGATCGGCCAGTTGCCGGGTGAGTGCCTGGCACCGGCTGCGGCCGATTACCTGGAACAGCAGCTCGCCCGCGGCGCGCGCAACCCCAAAGGGTATGCCGCTGAAACCCGCGTCGATACCGCCTGTGGTCCGCGGACCCTGCGCAGCCGCGCCTTGCTCAGCCAGAACCGCGAGGGCCAGGCCGACTATGTGCTGTTCGTGGCTGAAGACGCCACCGAGGAACTGGCCGCCCACGCCCAGATCCACCACATGGCCCATCACGACGCGCTGACCGGGTTGCCCAACCGCACGCTGTTCAACGAGCGGCTCAAACAGGCGTTGGTGCGCGGCCACCAGAGCGAGAAGCTGACCGCAGCGCTATGCCTGGACCTGGATAACTTCAAGAACATCAACGATTCCCTCGGCCATGCCTTCGGCGACAAGCTGCTGCGTGCATTGGGCAAGCGCCTGCGCCGCGAACTGCGCGAACAAGACACCCTGGCCCGTTTGGGCGGCGACGAGTTCGCCGTGGTGCTGGCTGGCCTGGATGGCCGCGAGGCTGCCTGCAACACGGCGCGGCGCCTGATTGACGCGATTTGCCCGCCGTTCCAGATCGAAGGGCACCAGTTCACCGTGGGGGTGAGCATCGGCATTGCCATCGCCCCCGATGACAATGAACAGGCCGAGCAGCTGCTCGGTTACGCCGACATGGCCCTCTACGAAGCCAAACGCAATGGCCGCAACCGCTTCGAGTGCTTCCACGTCGAACTGGATGTCGCCGCCCGCCAGCGCCGGCTGGTCGAAACCGACTTGCGTACCGCGCTGCACTTGGGGCAGTTGCACCTGCACTACCAGCCGATCGTGGATCAGCAGACCAGCAGCGTGACGGGCTACGAGGCGCTGTTGCGCTGGGAGCACCCCAGCCGCGGCATGGTGATGCCCATGGACTTCATTCCCATTGCCGAAGAGACCGGGCTGATCCACGAACTCGGCACCCGTGCTCTGAACCTGGCTTGCCAGGAGGCGGCCAGCTGGGACAGTGAGCAGACGGTGTCGGTCAATCTTTCACCGGTGCAGTTCAAGAACGCCAACCTGGTGCATACCGTGGCGCTGGCCCTGGCGGACTCGGGCCTGGCGCCCCAGCGCCTGGAGCTGGAAATCACCGAATCGGTACTACTGGGCAACAGCGAGGAAAACGTGCGAACCCTGCGCGCGCTGAAGGCCTTGGGGGTGTCGATATCGCTGGATGACTTCGGCACGGGTTATTCGTCGTTGGGTTACCTGCGCTCGTTCCCGTTCGACCGGATCAAGATCGACAAGTCGTTCGTGCATGACATGTGCGACAGCCGCGAGGCGATGTCGATCATCCGGGCGATCACCGAGCTGTCCAACAGCCTGATGATCAAGACGACGGCTGAAGGCGTGGAGTCCGAGGAGCAGATGCAGCGCTTGGCGGCAGAGGGCTGCTCGCACTTTCAGGGGTATCTGTACGGGCGGCCGGTGCCGGCGGGGGAGCGGTTGAAACAGGTGGCTGGGGCGTTGGGGTGAAAGGGCCGCACAGCGGCCCCGCTATTCAGCTGTTCCAGTCCGGCGCAAAGTCAGGGCTCACCACGCGCTGATCCTTCGGCAAACCGGCTATCAGTGCCCGGTCCTGATCATCCAGGTGCACATCCAGCGCCGCCAGGTTGCTCAGCTGGTTCTCGCGGCTGCTGGCCTTGGGGATCACCGCCACGCCGTCCTGGTCCAGCAACCACTTGAGCGCCACCTGGCTCGGCAACACGCCATGCTTGCGCGCGATGTCCTGGATCACTGGCTGCGCCGCCGCCCGCCCGCGGGCAAGAGGGGTATAGGCCGTGAGCAGCAGGTCATGCTGACGGGCGTAGTCGAGCAGCGGTTGCTGGCTGAGCAGCACGTGGTATTCCACCTGGATCGCCGCCAGTGGCGCGCCCAGCGCTTCGATCACCTGGCGCAGCAGCCCGAGTGGGAAGTTGGCCACGCCGATGCTGCGTACCTTGCCCTCGTCGCGCAGGGCTACCAGCGTCTCGATGCTGCGGGCCAAGTCCCAGTCTTTGCCGGGCCAATGAATATGGAACAGGTCGACCTGCTCGGTGCCCAGGGCACGCAGGCTGTTTTCCAGCGACTGGCGCATGGCCGCGGGCGCCAGGCTGTCCCACCAGACCTTGGTGGTCAGATGAATCTGCTCGCGGGGCACGCTGCCGTCGCGCAGCGCCTGGCCGACAGCGGCTTCGTTGTCGTAGGCAGTGGCGGTATCGATGTGCCGGTAACCCAGCTCCAGTGCTTGGTGCACCGCACGCGTGCACTCGGCGCCAGTCATCGGCCAGGTGCCCAGGCCAATGCTGGGCAGGTCGAGGCCGTTGCGGGTGGTGAGCCTATGCATGAAAACTCCTTGTCCGGGTTTGAGGTTCCAGCGCCGATGGTGCGCGTTTCAACTGTCAGGGACCATGAGCAGCCTCCAGAAAGTGGTCGATCAGCGAACGAAAAACACATTGCTCTGCACGCGCGTGCCGATTGGCCTTCCTCAAGTCGTCGTATCTCTTCTAGAATCCCTTGCAGTCGCACTGCCTTCACCTGGCGTCGCATGCCGCAACGCCGCCATCGAGAACGCCATGAGTTCCAGCACACCGTTGTCCGGAGTCAACCACCCCCTGCGCGGCATCGCCCTGGTGGTGGTGGCCACGTTCCTGTTCGCCAGCCACGATGCCTTGTCCAAATTCCTCGGTGGCCTGTACCCGATCATCATGGTGGTGTGGGCCCGCTACGTGGTGCACACGCTGCTGATGGCCGGCATATTCCTGCCCAAGTCCGGCCTCAATGTGCTGCGCACCCGGCGCCCGGTGCTGCAGACCTTGCGCGCCCTGAGCCTGCTCAGCACCAGCCTGTTCTTCACTGCCGGCTTGCAGTACCTGCCACTGGCCGAGGCGACTTCCGTCAACTTCCTGGCCCCGGTGCTGGTCACGGCGCTGTCGGCGCCGCTGCTCAAGGAGCGGGTCACGCCTGGGCAATGGGTCGCGGTGGTGTTGGGCTTCGTCGGCGTGCTGGTGGTGGTGCACCCCGGTGGCGCGATGTTCACCCCGGCGATCCTGTTCCCCCTCGGCTCAGCGCTGGGCTTCTGCTTCTACCAGTTGCTCACGCGCATACTCGCCGCCTATGACAGCCCCACCACCAGCAACTTCTACGCCGGGCTGTGCAACACGCTGGTGATGAGTGCGTTGGTGCCGTTCTTCTGGGAGCTGCCGCGTTGGGACCATGCGCTGCTGATGCTGGCATTGGGTGGTTTTGGCATGAGTGCGCACCTGCTGCTGACCCAGGCCTTCCGCCATGCCGCGCCGGCGCTGCTAGCGCCGTTCAGTTATTGCCAGATCGTGTTTGCCGGCTTGTTGGGGGTGCTGATCTATGGGCAGGTGCCCGATAGCACCACCCTTGTGGGCATCGCCATCATCTGCCTGAGTGGGCTTGGGGCTGCCTGGATGCAGCGCAGGAAGTGAACAGAGCCCACGCCCGCACTACCTGGCCATGAACTGCAGAATCCGTTCGCGCAACCAGCGTTCGGCCGGGTCATTGTCCTGGGCGCCGCTCCATACCATGGACAGTTCCGCCTCGGTGATGTCGAACGGCGCCGGGTCGGCGCGCAGGCTACTGTCGTCAGCCAGGGCGCAGGCGGCGTAGTCCGGCACGGTTGCGATCAGCTCGGTGTTGCGCAGCAGCGCGCGCAGGCTGCCGAACTGTGGCACGGCCAGCACCACCTTGCGGCAACGGCCGATGCGCGCCAGATCAAGGTCGATGTTGCCACTCATGTCTCCTGAAAACGACACCATCACATGCGGCCTGGCGCAGTATTCGTCCAGGCTCAGTGGGCCGGGGCGGCTGTCAGCGCGCAATACGCGCACGCCGATGTCCCGCAGCTTGCGGCGCTTGGCCGTGGCTGGCAGATCGGTGGTATAGCTGACGCCCACCGAGATCTCGCCGCTGGCCAGCAGGCCCGGCATCAACAGAAAGTTGGTGCGGCGCACCACTACGCTGATGTTGGGTGCTTCTTCGCGCAGGGCTTGCAGCAGGGCCGGGAACAGGCCGAATTCGGCGTCATCCGAGAGCCCCAGGCGGAACACGTTGCAGCTGTTGCTCGGGTCGAACGCCCGGGCGCGGCTGATCGCTGAAGAGATGACGTCCATGGCCGGGCCCAGCTCGGCGAAGATCTGCACGGCCCGGGGGGTTGGCTCCATGGCCCGGCCGCTGCGGATCAGTAGCGGGTCATCGAACAGCTCGCGCAGGCGGGCCAGGGCGGCGCTTACGGTGGACTGGGTGATGAACAGCTTTTCGCCGACGCGGGTCAGGTTGCGCTCGAACATCAGCGCTTCGAAAACCACCAGCAGGTTCATGTCAACGCGGCGCAGGTCGTTGCGGTTCATGGGGCTTGGCTCACGCAGAAGGTTGGTTAGCGCTGTATTGAAGCACGGCGCGGGGCCGCGCGCCTTGTAGGGATGTGCGGCCAGGTGGCCGTACTGGGCACCTGACAGAGCCAACCTATCACCCTGCAATAGCCACTCTATTAGAAGTCTGCCCAAGCTCGACTAGTCTTGTCCGTGGCCCTGCGAATTCCCCTGCGGGCGGCGACAGAGCACCTGGGTGCAAGACCTTGCCGCCACGCCGTGACAGTTTCGCAAGCCCCTGTCGGACGTGACCGACCGGACCTGATGAGGGGTAGGCATGAGCCCATGTGCTCAGCGCAGAAGAACAACTGGCACAGACCTGAAATCTGGATAACCGACCCAAAGGTAACAGCAGATGTCGAACGAATCGAAATGCCCGTTCCATCAAACCGCAGGTGGCGGCACCACCAACCGAGACTGGTGGCCTGACCAGCTCAACCTCAGAATTCTTCACCAACATGGCGCCAAGTCCGACCCTATGGACCCGGACTTCGACTACGCCAAGGCGTTCAAGAGCCTCGACTTCCAGGCGCTCAAGCAAGACCTGACCGCCTTGATGACCGACTCCCAGGACTGGTGGCCGGCCGACTTCGGCCACTATGGCCCCTTGTTCATCCGCATGGCCTGGCACAGCGCCGGCACCTACCGCATCGGTGATGGCCGCGGCGGTGCCGGCTCCGGTCAGCAGCGTTTCGCACCGCTCAACAGCTGGCCGGACAACGTCAGCCTGGACAAGGCCCGGCGCCTGTTGTGGCCGATAAAACAGAAGTACGGCAACAAGATTTCCTGGGCCGACCTGATCGTGCTCACTGGCAACGTCGCCCTGGAATCGATGGGCTTCAAGACCTTTGGCTTCTCCGGCGGCCGGGCAGATGTGTGGGAGCCGGACGAAGACGTGTACTGGGGCTCGGAAAAGGTCTGGCTGGGCGGCGACACCCGTTACGGCAAGGACCAGGTCAAGGCGCAGGCACCGGGGCAGGGTGACCTGGTGGCCGAACCTGCCAAGCACGGTGAAGAGCAGAACCGCGACCTGGGCGCCGAACGCAACCTGGAAAACCCGCTGGCCGCCGTGCAGATGGGCCTGATCTATGTCAACCCGGAAGGCCCGGAAGGCAACCCCGACCCGGTGGCTTCGGGCAAGGATATCCGCGAAACCTTTGGCCGCATGGCCATGAACGATGAAGAGACCGTGGCGTTGATTGCCGGCGGCCACGCTTTCGGCAAGACCCACGGCGCAGGGCCGGCCGACAACGTCGGCGCCGAACCGGAAGCTGCCGGCCTTGAACTGCAAGGCCTGGGCTGGGCCAACACGTTTGGCACCGGCAAGGGTGGCGACACCATCACCAGCGGTCTGGAGGTGACCTGGACCTCGACGCCAACGCGTTGGAGCAACGAGTACCTCAACAACCTGTTCAACTTCGAGTGGGAGCTGACCAAGAGCCCGGCCGGTGCCCACCAGTGGCAGCCCAAGGAGGGCAAAGGCGCGGGTACCGTGCCGGACGCCCATGACCCGAGCAAACGCCACGCACCGTCCATGCTCACCTCTGACCTGGCCCTGCGCTTCGACCCGATCTACGAGCCGATAGCCCGGCGTTTCAAGGACAACCCTGACCAGCTGGCAGACGCCTTCGCCCGCGCCTGGTACAAGCTGATCCACCGTGACATGGGGCCGCTGGCACGTTATCTCGGGCCGGAAATGCCCAATGAGGAACTGCTCTGGCAAGACCCGCTGCCCAAGGCCGTTCAACCGTTACCCAGTGAGCAGGACATTGCCGCGCTCAAAAGCAAAATCCTGGCATCAGGGTTGAGTGTGGGTGAGCTGGTATCGACCGCCTGGGCAGCCGCGTCGACATTCCGGGGCTCTGACAAGCGGGGTGGGGCCAATGGCGGCCGCCTGCGCTTGGCGCCGCAGAAGGATTGGCCGGCCAACCAGGGCACGGGCAAAGTGCTGGCGGCACTGGAGCAGATCCAGGGTGAGTTCAATAACGCTGGCAAGCACATCTCGCTGGCTGACCTGATCGTTCTGGCCGGTACCGCCGCCGTGGAAAAGGCCGCCAAGGATGCCGGCTACACGGGCAACGTGGCGTTCCGCCCGGGCCGGGTCGACGCCTCTCAGGAACAGACCGATGTCGAGTCCTTTGCCGTGCTGGAGCCACTGGCTGACGGTTTCCGCAATTTCAGCAAAGCGCGCTACAGCGTCAAGGCCGAGAAGTTGCTGCTGGACAAAGCCCAGTTGCTGACCCTCACCGCCCCGGAACTGACCGTGCTGATCGGCGGCCTGCGGGTGCTCGGTGCCAACCATGGTGGCAGCAAGGACGGGGTGTTCACCGACCAGCCAGGCACGCTGAGCAACGACTTCTTCCGTAACCTGCTGGACATGGGGGTGGAGTGGAAGCCCACCTCGGACGACAACGAAAACTTCGAAGCCCGCGACCGCAAGACCGGGCAGGTGAAGTGGACCGGTACCCGTGTCGACCTGGTGTTCGGCTCGCACGCGCAGCTAAGGGCGCTGAGCGAGGTGTATGGCAGCAGCGACGGCAAGGACAAGTTCATCAGGGACTTCGTCGCGGCCTGGGTGAAGGTCATGGAGCTGGACCGTTTTGATTTGAAATAGAGGTACTGGTTAGGGCTGCGTTGCTGCCCCAGCGCCGGCAAGCCGGCCCCCACAGGTACACCACCCAGCCTGACGGCGGTGGAGTGCTTGTGGGGGCCGGCTTGTTTGCAAATGGGGAAGTGGCCATCGCGCCAATTCCAGGTCGGGTAGGTACAAAAGCGTCCTCGTTCGTTCTGCTGCAATGCATCTCAGGCGGCCGGCCTGAAACAGCGTGCTCACAACGACAAGGAACACCGACTATGCAAATGCCCCAGACCCTGAAAATCCACAACGGCAACAAGGTCAAGCCGACATTTTCCGCACAGGAATACGGCGCCCGGCATGCCCGGCTGAGGGCCTACATGGCCGAGCAGGACATCGAGGCGGCGATCTTCACCTCGTACCACAACGTCAACTACTACAGCGACTTCCTGTACTGCTCATTCGGCCGCCCCTATGCACTGGTGGTGACCCACGACAAGGTGGTGTCGATCAGCGCCAACATAGACGGTGGGCAACCCTGGCGTCGTACGGTTGGCACCGACAATATCGTCTACACCGACTGGCAACGCGACAACTATTTTGTGGCGATCCAGCAGGCGCTGCCGCTGGCGTCGCGTATCGGTGTGGAGTACGACCACCTCAACCTGCAGAACCATGCCAAGCTCGCCGCCTGCTACCCAAGGGCCGAACTGGTGGACATCGGTGCCCCCTGCATGCGCATGCGCATGATCAAGTCCGCCGAAGAACAGGCGCTCATTCGCCACGGTGCCCGGGTGGCCGACATTGGCGGTGCTGCGGTGGTCGAGGCGCTGCAGGACCAGGTGCCGGAATATGAAGTGGCACTGCATGCCACCCAGGCGATGGTCCGCGAGATCGCTCGTAGTTGCCCCGACAGCGAGTTGATGGACACCTGGACCTGGTTCCAGTCAGGGCTCAACACTGATGGTGCGCACAACCCGGTAACCAGCCGCAAGGTCAATCCGGGCGACATCCTCAGCCTCAACTGTTTCCCCATGATCGCTGGCTACTACACCGCGCTAGAGCGAACGTTGTTCCTAGGCCACTGCCCGGACGAGCACTTGCGCCTCTGGCAAGCCAACGTCGAGGTGCACGAGGCAGGGCTGAAGCTGGTGCGCCCGGGCATGCGCTGCTGCGATATCGCCCGCGAGCTGAACGAAATCTTCCTGCGTCATGACCTGCTGCAGTACCGCACTTTCGGTTATGGCCACTCATTCGGCACGCTCAGCCATTATTACGGCCGCGAGGCAGGACTGGAGCTGCGCGAGGATATCGATACGGTTCTGGAACCGGGCATGGTGGTGTCGATAGAGCCGATGATCATGCTGCCCGAAGGGCTACCGGGGGCAGGGGGGTACCGCGAGCATGACATTCTGATCGTCAATGAAACGGGGGCCGAGAACATCACCAAGTTCCCGTATGGACCGGAGCGCAACATCATTCGCAAGTGACTGCATGTGCCGGCCTCTGCGAGTGCGCAGGCCGGCGCAAACCACACAATAACAACTGTATGACCTTCAGACCCTGCCTCCAATTAGAAGAATCAGAGGGTATCCGTCATGTCCAGCACCACCCTGAATGCTCCCACCCTCGCCGGTGCCGCCCAAGGCGCCGAACGCCAGGCCCTGCGCAAGGCCGCCCGTGCCAGTTTCATGGGCAACTTCGTCGAATGGTTCGATTACGCCGCCTATGGCTACCTGGCGACCATCATCGCCGCCACCTTCTTTGCGCAAACGGACAAGACCAGCGGCCTGCTGGCGACGTTCGCGGTATTCGCCCTGTCCTTCCTCGTACGCCCGCTGGGCGGGATAGTGTGGGGTCATTTTGGTGATCGTTATGGCCGGCGTAATGCCCTGTCTCTGTCGATACTGATCATGTCGATTTCCACCTTCTGCATCGGCCTGTTGCCGGGGTATGCGCAAATCGGCCTGTGGGCACCTTGCCTGTTGTTGCTGATCCGCCTGGTGCAGGGTTTTTCCGCTTCGGGTGAGTATGCCGGCGCGGCGGCCTTTCTTGCCGAATATGCACCGCCTGGCCGACGCGGGCTGTACACCAGCATCGTGCCGGCCAGCACCGCCGCCGGGCTGTTGTTCGGCGCAGCATTCGTCGCGGCGTTGCATGAACTGCTCAGTACTGAGGACTTGCACAGCTGGGGCTGGCGCCTGCCGTTTTTGCTAGCGGCACCGTTCGGACTGGTGGGGCGTTATATCCGCATGAGCCTGCAGGACACCCCCAAGTTCCTGGAAATGGAACAGCGGTTGGAAAGTAAGGCCTGCATGACCCCGGCGCCGATCCAAGACCTGCTGAGCCATCACCGCCGTAGTTTGGCGATCGGCATTGGGGTTACCTGCCTCAACGCTGTGGCGTTCTACCTGCTGCTCAGTTACATGCCCACTTACCTGTCGAGCGAAATGGGTATGAACGAGCGTGACTCGTTCATCGCCTCGACGGTTTCGCTGACCACATACATTGGCCTGATTTTCCTGATGGGGCGCCTGTCTGACCACTTTGGCCGCAAAACCATGCTCGTGGTTGCTTCGTTGCTGTTCCTGGGGTTGACCGTGCCGCTGTTCAAGCTGCTCGATGGCCAGCCCCTGCTGGTGGTGCTGGCGATCCAGATTTCCTTCGGGGCGATGCTGGCGATGAACGACGGCACCTTGCCGTGCCTGCTGGCCGAAATATTCCCCACCCGAGTGCGTTTCAGTGGCTTTGCCTTGAGCTTCAACCTGGCCAACGCCTTGTTTGGCGGGACGGCACCGTTTATTGCTACCTGGCTGATTCATGTGACCGGTAGCAAATTGGCGCCTGCCGGGTACTTGCTGGCGGCGGCTCTGGTGGCGCTGGTGGCCATGTTGATGTGCCGGGAAACAGCTCATGGCGAACTGAAGGACTGAGGTATCAGTGCAACGATGCCTGTCGCCGCTCCCCAAGCGGCGATAGGCCAAAGAATCGGCTGTAGCTCTTGGAAAAATGCGCCGGCGAACTGAACCCGCATGCCAGCGCCACCTCCCGCACCTGCACGTCGCTGCGCAACAGCAATTCCCGCGCCCGTGACAACCGCAACTCTAAGTAATACTGGCTGGGCGTACGCTGCAAATACTTGTGGAATAGCCGTTCAAGCTGGCGCACGGTGACCTCATTGAGGCTGGCCAGCTCCTCCAGCGCCAGTGGTTCCTCTAGGTTGGCCTCCATGATTGCCACCACTTGGCTAAGCTTGGGCTGGGCACTGCCCAGCAAGGTGCGCAACGGCACGCGCTGGGGCTCGCGCTCGCCGCGCACACGGTCGCACAGCAGCAATTCGGCCGCCTTGGCAGCGATGTCTGGGCCGTCGACTTCGCGGGCGACCAGTTGCAACATCATGTCCATGGCCGCAATGCCACCGGAGCAGGTGTAACGGTCGCGGTCCAGTTCGAACAGCTGGCTGGAAATGACGATCCCAGGGAAATGTTCCTGCAGGGCCTCTATGTCCTCCCAGTGGATAGTGCAGCGATAGCCTTTGAGCAGATCGGATTTGGCCAGCAGGTAGCTGCCCGTACAGATGCCCCCCAGCGGGACGTGCTGGCGGGCCAATTGGCGCAGCCAGTCGATCAAGGGCCGGTTACCCCGGCTGCGGTCGATCGGGTTGGACCCGACCACGAACAGGGCATCCAGCGGCGGGGCGGTGGCGATGGCATGGTCAGGCAGGATGCGCATGCCGTTACTGGCCATCACCGGCGCTTCGCTGGCAGCGAGCAATACGGTGCGGTAGAGGGGCCGGCGGGCGGCCAGGTTAGCCATGCGCAGAGTTTCCACTGCCGACGCCAGGCCGATGGTTGTGAAGTTGGGCAGCACCAGAAAGCCGAAGGTCTTGGCTGGGCAAGGCGATACGATTGCAGATACGGGGTGGACCATTGCGATCTTCCTGTGCAAGCTGAGGCGTGATTCGTTGGGGGCAGTGAAAAGCAGGCCTCGCATGTTTCTTGTTGTTATGGATCGTTGCCGGGTCGATCTTACACCCCGGCGCGATAGCCAGGAATGGACCTCAATGCAGACAGAAGGTGAAACTATTTGAACCCCGAATCCATGCTGGCGGCGCTGCCGGGTTTCGCCATCGCGCCGCAGGCCATCCAGGTGTTGCCCGATGCTGCGGCCTATCGCACCTGCTTGCTTGAGCGCATCGGCGCCGCGACCCGGCGCATCGTCATCGTCGCCTTGTACTTGCAGGAGGACGAGGCTGGGCAGGAAGTGCTGGATGCCCTGTACCAGGCCAAAGCGGCGCGGCCGAGTCTGGAGATCCTTATCGTGGTCGACTGGTTTCGCGCACGCCGTGGCCTGCTCGGCGCCGGGCGCCAGCCGGGCAATGCCGCCTGGTACCAGGCCCAGCGCCAGTTGCGTGGGCTGGACGTGGTCATCCATGGCGTGCCGGTGCAAACCCGTGAGCTGTTTGGCGTACTGCACCTCAAGGGCAGCGTCATCGATGACTGCGTGATCTACACCGGCGCCAGCTTGAACAACGTCTACCTGCACCGTTTCGACCGCTACCGGCTGGACCGTTACCACCTGTTCCAGTCGCCTGCGCTGGCTGATGCCATGGTCGGCCTGGTACGCCGGCTGCTGCACCACACTGCGACGCCGCGGCTGGACCTGCCGGCGCCACCGACCAACCGCAGCCTGCGCGGCGATATTCGCCGCTTGCGTGCACGGTTGCGGCGCATGGCGTATGACGCACCGGCTGCCGTTGCAGGGCAGGGCATGCGGGTGATGCCGTTGCTCGGGGTTGGCCGCGGCAACCCGCTCAACCGCACGCTGTGCGCGCTGCTGGCCGCGGCGCGGTCGCAGATCATCATCAGCACGCCTTATTTCAACCCACCGCGAGTATTGATGCGTGAGATCGACCACGCCCTGGAGCGTGGCGTGCGGGTGGAACTGATTATCGGCCATCGGACGGCCAATGACTTTTACATCGCGCCGGGCGAGCCGTTCAGCGCCAGTGGCGCCTTGCCCTACCTGTACGAGGACAACCTGCGTGCGTTCGTCCGGCGGCGCCATGCCGGTATCGTCAGCGGCCAACTGGTGGTTCGGATCTGGAGCGACCCTGGGCACACCTTTCATGCCAAAGGCGTCTGGGTCGATCAGCGTTACTCGTTGCTGACCGGCAACAATCTCAACCCACGCGGGTTCAACCTGGACCTGGAAAACGGGCTGCTGATCGACGACCCGCTGGGCGAGTGGACGGTGCCGCGGGAGGTGGAGCTGGAGGGTATTCGCCGGCATGCCCCGAAGATCGACTCGGCGCAAGCATTGGGGGTCAAGGCCGAACACCCCAAAGAGGTGCGCAGGTTCTTGCGCCGCTTGCGTTACAGCCGCCTGGAGCCGTTGATCAAGCGGGTGTTGTAAGGCGTTTTTTACCTCTCTGAAAAGTCATGGCAAACGAATACAATCAGCCGTTTTCCACGTTAACCAGATAGGCCAAAACTTTCATGGCGCTTGATCCACCCACGATGCTGACCATCACGATTGCCCTGGCTGCCGCTGCAGCCTTGTACCTGGCGATAGAGTGGCGCAGCGTCCGCGAACCCTCGCTGCTGTTCTGGAGCGCGGGTTTCGCTACCATCACCGTCGGCTCCACCCTGGCCCTGCTGCGCGGGATCGGCCTGCTGTTGATCGGTATCTGGTTCGCCAACGGTTTGCTGGTGGTAGCGCATGCGTTCTTCCTGCTGGGGGTGCTGCGCTTTACCCAGGCCCGCCTGTCGCGGGCCTGGCTACTGATCGTCGTTGCCTGGTTCGCCTTGCTGCTGCTGCCCGTAGGGCCACAGTGGTCCAAGGTCATGCTGATGGTCAACTCGCTGTTGGTGGCGCTGCTCACGCTCAAGGCCAGCCTGCTGTTGCGCCCGCACGGCAAGTCGCTGAGCGTGGGGGCCGTGCAGTTGCGCTATGTGCTGCTCATCCATGGCCTGTTCTATGTGATCAAGGCTGGGATCGCGGTGACGCCTGGCACGCTGATCGACCTGGCGACCTTTGGCGGCCTGATCATCCAGGTGTCGCTGGTCGAGGGGGCCATGGCAATCATGCTGATCGCCCTGTCGATGACCGGTACCGTGCGTTATCGGCGTGAAGAGCGGATCGCCCGGCTCGCTGCCCGCGATCCGTTGACGGCGCTGTACAATCGCCGCGCGCTGGAGGTCCGCGCCACGCCCCTGTTCAAAGACGTGAGCCCGGCCCGGCCTGGGGCGCTGCTGCTGATCGATATCGACAATTTCAAGCTGGTCAACGACCTGCATGGCCACGCGGCCGGCGACCGGCTGCTGGTCACGCTCAGCGAGATGATCCGTGCGGTGTTGCCAGAGCGGTCACTGGCGGCGCGGCTGGGTGGGGATGAGTTCGTCATCCTGCTCAGCGATACCAGCAGTGAGCGGGTGGTGGAGCTGGGTGGTGTTTTGCGTAGCCAGTTCCAGCAATTTGCCGAGCAGGCAATGCCGACCCCGCAGGCGGTGACCCTGAGTATCGGCGCCAACCTGTTCGACCAGCCACCGGCGAGCCTGGCGGCGTTGATCGAGCAGGGTGATGTGGCGCTGTATCAGTCCAAGCGTGGCGGGCGTAACAGTATTCGCCTGCTCGAGCGCAGCGAGATGAACCCCGCCAGGTAGCGCGTCAACCGGCCCTTACAGGTGCAGTCATCCCAATGCCAGTGAGTCAGCTTCATTAGGGCTGCTACGCAGCCCATCGCTGGCAAGCCAGCCACCGGTGCGGCGGGGGCTTCAACTTACTGGACTGCCTCAATACATTGGATTAGTGCCCAACTTCCTGGAGGCATTCCACATCATTGTGGGAGCCGGCTTGCCGGCGATGGGCCGCAAAGCGGCCCGGTTTTCTTCAGGTCACAACCTGATAGCAAGGCACATACTCCGCGCCACCCGGCAGCTTCATCCGGTGCTGGTCGACGAACGCTTGCAGCAGGCGCCCCAGTGGCTCCAGTACCGCACTGTCACCGCGGATCTGGTACGGCCCATGCTGCTCGATCAGGCGGATGCCCTTGTCCTTGACGTTGCCGGCAACGATGCCGGAAAACGCCCGACGCAGGTTGGCGGCCAGTTCATGCGGCGGCAGGTCGCGGCGCAGGGCCAGTTCGGCCATGTTGGCGTGGGTCGGGTCGAACGGGTGCTGGAAACCGCCGTCGATCTTCAGCAGCCAGTTGAAGTGGAACGCGTCGTTGCGCTCTCGGCGGAACTGCTTGACCTCCTTCAGCCCCTCGACCATCTGCCGCGCCACCTCGGCCGGGTCATCGATGATGATCTGATAGTGGCGCTGGGCGGCCTCACCCAGCGTGGCGCCCACGAAGGCATGCAGTTGCAGCAGGAACGCCTCGGCACTGCGCGGCCCAGTCAGCACTACCGGGAACGGCAGGTCTTGGTTGTCCGGGTGCATCAGGATGCCGAGCAGGTAGAGGAATTCCTCGGCAGTACCGGCGCCACCGGGGAAGATGATGATGCCGTGGCCGACACGTACGAAGGCTTCCAGGCGCTTCTCGATGTCCGGCAGGATCACCAGTTCGTTGACGATCGGGTTGGGCGCCTCGGCGGCGATGATGCCCGGTTCGGTCAGGCCCAGATAACGGCTGCCGTGCATGCGTTGCTTGGCATGGGCGATGGTGGCGCCTTTCATCGGCCCCTTCATCACGCCCGGGCCGCACCCGGTGCAGATGTCCAGCTTGCGCAGGCCCAGTTCGTGGCCGACCTTCTTGGTGTACTGGTACTCCTCGCTGCTGATCGAATGGCCGCCCCAGCACACCACCATTTTCGGCTCGACGCCCGGGCGCAGGGTGCGGGCGTTGCGCAGCAGGTGGAACACGTAGTCGGTGATGCCCTGGGAGCTTTCCAGGTCGATGCGCTGGCTGGCCAGCTCGCTTTCGGTGTAGACGATATCGCGCAGGGCGCTGAACAGCATCTCGCGGGTGCTGGCGATCATTTCGCCATCGACGAAGGCATCGGCGGGAGCGTTCAGCAGCTCCAGGCGCACGCCGCGGTCCTGCTGGTGGATGCGTACCTCGAAGTCCTTGTAGGCCTCGAGGATGGTCTTGGCATTGTCGACATGGGCGCCGGTGTTGAGGATGGCCAGGGCGCACTGGCGGAACAGGGTGTAGAGGCTTCCGGTGCCGGCTTCACTCAGTTGCTGGACTTCACGTTGCGACAGCGTCTCCAGGCTGCCTTTGGGGCTGACGGATGCATTGATGACATGGCGTTGGGGCATCTAAGTCTTTCCTGTGCAGGTAAAACATCCTTCTTTGACAACACCATAAGTCATGCGAAGAGCTTTTGCACACCCAGCGTAATCGCCAGCCCGCCACCGAGCAGCCACAGGTTGAGAATCGCCCCGGTCACAAGCGCCCGCGGGCCGGCCTGGCGGATCTGGCTCAAGCGTGTCTCCATGCCCAATGCGGTCATGGCCATGGTCAGGGCGAAGGTGTCCAGGCTGTTGACCGCTTGCGTCACGCTGCCTGGCAAAACCTGCAGCGAGTTCACCAGCACCAGGGCGAGAAAGCCGAAGGCGAACCAGGGCATGGCGATGCGACCGTTGCCTTGTGCCTGGCCCGGCAGGCGGGTACGGCTGATCCAGGCGCCCACCACCAGCAGCACGGGCACCAACAGCATCACCCGGGTCATCTTGACGATGGTCGCGACATGCGTGGCCTCGGGGCTTACATTGCTTGCCGCGCCCACCACCTGGGCAACCTCATGCACGGTGCCGCCCAGGAACAGCCCGGCACCCAGGGTGTCGAGGTGCAACCAGCCGCTATTGATCAGTAGCGGGTACAGGAACATCGACAGGGTGCCGAACAGCACCACGCTACCCACGGCCATGGCACTCTTGTGCGGCGCGCTGCGCAGCGCCGATTCGAAGGCCAGCACTGCTGCGGCGCCGCAAATCGCGCTGCCGGCGGCGGTCAACAAGGCGGTGTCGCGGTCCAGTTTCAGCAGCTTCATGCCACACCACAGGCCGACCAGCAGGGTGCTGCCCACCACCAGCAGCGAGACTGTGAGGCCTGCCCAGCCGACTTCGGCGATTTCCTGCAGGCTGACACGCAGGCCAAAGAAGGCCACCGCGATGCGCAGCAGCCCGCGGGCAGAAAAATTGATGCCCGCCGCCCAACTGGCCGGTACGCCATCACGCAGGGCGTTGCCGTAGAGGGCACCGGCGACGATGCCGACGATGAGCGGGCTGATGCCCAGCTTGGCGATGAAGGGCAGGGCCGCCAGTTGGGTGACGGCGAACGCGAACAATGCGACGAACAGGATGCCGTTGAGCCGCCCTCGGGTAGAGAGGGTAGGGGCAAAGGCAGGGTTGGAAGGTACCGTGGCCATGTGAGTCCTCCGGACAGTGGATCGACAAGGCCTACTTTAATTTGGTTATAAGCTTATAAAAAATCGTAATTCAGGATGGCAAATATCCGTGTAGCTGATATTTTGCATGGATGACCCCGGAACAACTGATAACGTTCGCCACTGTTGCCGAGCATGGCAATATCAGCCATGCGGCGTTGGCTTTGCACTTGTCGCAGCCGGCTGTCTCTGGCCAGCTCAAGCTGCTGCAGGACGCATTCGGCGAGCCTCTATACCAACGTGCCGGCCGCGGTGTGCGGCTTACCGCGGCCGGCGAGCAGCTGCTGGCCCATGCCGAACGCTTGCGCGAAACCTTTCGCCAGGCCCAAGCACTGCGCGACGCCATGCGCGGGCTGGAGCGCGGCACCTTGCGCATCGGCGCCAGCACTACGCCCGCCAGCTACCTGCTGCCTTACTTGATCGCCGACTTTCACGCGCAGTATCCCGAGGTGCAGGTAAGCACCTTGCACGGCAATACCGCAGAGATCGTGTCGGCGCTGGGCAATGTGGACATTGCCCTGATCGAAGGCCCGCCCGGGCAGGAGTTGCCACTGGGCACCAGTGTGACGCCGTGGCGCGAGGACGAGATCGTCGCCATCGTGCCCAGCGGTCACCCGTTGGCCAACCAATCGCGCCAGACACTGGAGGCCCTGGGCAGTTTCCCGCTGGTGCTGCGTGAAAGCGGCTCCGGGGTTCGGCAGGTTGTCGAGCGGGCGTTCGCGCGCAGTGGCGTGGCCATGCGCGTAGCATTGGAAATCGCCGGCGTCGAAGGGGTGAAGGAGGCGGTGAGGGCAGGGATGGGCATCGGCTTCGTTTCGGCGATGTCGATCAGGTATGAGGGGGGCGCCTTGCAGCGCTTGCACATTGGCCCACAGCCGTTGGTCAGGCATTTTTCCATTCTGCTGCCACACGCGGCCACGCCGTCGCGGGCAGCGGCGCGGTTCATGTCGCTGTGTACGTGACACCCATGTAGTGAAGGCTGCTTGAAGCTGCCTGAGTTGGCAGTCAGCTGGTGTTTTCGATACGGGATCGTTGAATGGCTGGATGCGACCGCGCTATCAAAGGTAACGGCCAGGGCGTTTCCTCCGCCCTGGCCTGTGAGGATCAGCGATCGTCCTTGTTCATGCCGCTGTCTTCTTCGTCATCGAGTTGTGGGTCGGAATCCATCCCTTTCTCAACATCGGTGTCGGCGCGGCTACCAGAGCCATGGCCGCCGGTTGCTCCTTGCTGAGCACCACCCCCTGAACGCTGCGGATCGTTTTCCCACTTGTCATCGGGCATCTGGCCGCCTTGACGTCCCTCTTCCCATGGTTTGTTCGGGTCATTGGAAACCTGGTCCGGGTTGTGTTGGGGAGTGCCGCCTTGTTGTCCACTTTTGCCTTGATCGTTAGCCATGATCTTGCACCTCGTGAATTCACACAGAAAAGGCTGTGTTTAATTCCGACGCTGGGTGCAAGGCACTCGCTCCCTCTACTTTTGTATTAACCGACGGGGTGCGCGAATGAATGTGAAGCTAGATGTATTGCGCCGTAAAAGCCGCTTGGCCAATAGGTCGGGCGGTGGGCATGAGCGTGTTCAGGCGACGTTGAAGACATGCCTCAGGTACGCCACGAAGTTCTCATCGCGGCATTGAGTCTTGCCTGGGCTGTCACTGATCTTGGCCACCGGCGCGCCGTTGCAGGCCGTCATCTTGATCACCATGTTCATTGGCTCGACGCCGGGGATATCGCAGGTCAGGTTGGTACCAATGCCAAAGCTCACATTGATGCGACCGTGCAAGGCCCGGTACAGCTCAAGTGTCTTGGCGAAGTTGAGCCCATCGGAAAATATCAGCGTCTTGCCTTGCGGGTCGATGCCCAATTGCTCGTAGTGGGCGATGGCCTTTTCGGCCCAGGCCAGTGGGTCGCCCGAGTCATGGCGCAGGCCATCGAACAGCTTGGCGAAGTACAGGTCGAAGTCGCCCAGGAACGCGTCCATGGTGATGCAATCGGTCAGCGCGATGCCCAACAGCCCACGGTATTCGCGCACCCAGCACTCGAGCGCGGCAGCCTGGCTGTCGACCAGGCGTGGGCCAAGTTGCTGGTGGGCCATGAACCATTCGTGGGCCATGGTGCCGATGGGCTTGAGCTCATATTCGCGGGCCAGGTGCACATTACTGGTACCAACGAAACGCCCCGGAAAATCGCGCTTGAGTGTATGTACCACGGCTTCCTGCACACGGTATGAAAAGCGCCGCCGGGTACCAAAATCGGCCAGCTGCAGGCCCGCCAACTCGTCGGCACTGGCTTGCGCCTTGAGCCAGTCCAGTTTCTGGTATAGCCGCTCGCCCACCTGTTCCATCACCACTTCGCGATAGCGGTAGCGGTTGCGCACTTCGCTGATGATCGCCAGCAGCGGGATCTCGTAGAGAATCACGTGCAACCAGGGCCCGCGCACGCGAATCGCCAGTTGCCCAGCGTCATCCAGGCCGACCTGAACATAGCGCAGGTTGAAGCGGAACAGGCTGAGGAAGCGGATGAAGTCCGGCTTGATGAACGGGATTTTCTCCAGATAGGCCAGTTGGTCGTGGGTGACTGTGACGTCGGCCAGTTGCTCCACCTGATAGCGAATCTCGGCCAGGTAGGGGGCGAGGTCCTCGCCGTTACGGCAGCGAAACTCCCATTCCACCTCGGCGTTGGGGTAGTTGTGCAGCACCGCCTGCATCATGGTGATCTTGTAAAAGTCGGTATCCAGCAGGTTCTGGATGATCCGTGGGCCGAAAACGCTTTCACTCATGGGCGGACGTCCTTGATCAGAGAGAGCTGATGGTCGAGCGCGGCCTCGTCGCCGCAGAGGATGACGCCGTCTGCAGCCAGTGCGCCGCAGGCGGTAATGGCGCCTTCCTGGGTGAGGGCGCGGCAGGCCGGCAGGTACAGCAGCACCTGAAAGCCTGCCTGGCGTAGCTGCCGGGCGGTGGTCTTGACGCAGTAGTCCAGGGCCAGGCCACCGACGATCACTGCGCCAACCTGCTGCACTTTGAGGTATTCGATGACACCTGTGGAGCGCCGCTCGGCCAGGTCGTGGTAGCAGGCACCGTAGGGATGCAGGTCGGGTTCGACGCCTTTCCACACGAAGTAGTCGTAATCGATGGGGGCGGGCAGGCCGGGCAACAGTTCGAAGCCCGGCGTACCTGGCACGCAGTGGCTGACCCAGGTCAGGTCGGCATTGGCCAGCGCCAGGGGCTGCAGCATTTGCCCAGGTTCTGTGACCACCCACGCAGCATTGGCTGGGTGCGCGTCCTTGCTGCCCAGGCGCAGGTCGGCGCGTCGGGCCATTGCATTGAGGTCGGCGGCAATTTCATTGCCTTCGGGCACCGGCAATTCCTGTGGGGCATTGGCGGTGAAGCCATTTTGCGCGTCGACATCGAAACTGGCGATTTTCATGGGGCTCTCCTCGCTGGGCTGGTCATATATTCCACCTGGTGGTGTAAGTATGTCAAGTGCATATCAGGCTTGGAAAGATGCTTGCTCTAGTTAAGTGCTCTGGTGGAATATTGCGCTATTGAACAGTGGAGTCTTTTGGTGAGTACAGCCGAAGTCCTGGCCAGCGTCGATATCGTCGCTCTGCGTCTAGCCCCCGAAGCCCAGCATCTGCAAGTGTTGTTGCATCGCCGCGAGCGCGAGCCCCATGCCGCTCAGTGGGCTTTGCCCGGGGTGCTGGTCAATGGCCGCACCCCGGACACCAGCCTGCAGGCCGCTGCCGAGCGCGCGCTGGGTGAAAAAGCCCGGGTGCAGCCGCGCTACCTGGAGCAGGTCGGTACTGAAGGCAACGCGTTCCGGGACCCGCGTGGCTGGTCGTTGAGCACCTATTACCTGGCCTTGCTCGAGCCTCAGCAGCAGGTCGAAGGTGACCAGTTGGCCTTTTTTGACCTGCACAGTGTGTTGGGCCGCAAGGTGCTGCTGCCGTTCGATCACAACCTGCTGGTAGAACGTGCCCGCGAGCGGCTGGCGAGCAAGACGGTGTACAGCAGCCTGCCGCTGAACCTGCTGGCCGAGAAGTTCACGGTGCTCGATGCATTGGGCGCGATGCAGGCGTGCCTGGGCCAGGCCGTTAACAACACCTCGCTGCGCAAGCGCCTGGAGCGACTGCGCGAGCTGGGTTGGGTGCGCGATACGGGGGAGAAGAATCAGCCGCGGCTCGGCAGGCCGCAGCAGTTGTATCAATATACGCCACAAGGTGATCGGCCGTTCATGTTCGACCGTAGCTTGCTGCCGGAGGGCTCATAGTGTTCAGGCCCCGCGCGTTTCACTCGATGGCCAGCGGAGCACGACACAAACCCTGAGCAGCCTGCGCCGCCCAGGGTGGTAGAAGGCCTGCCCGTCACGGCGCTTGGTCGGAGCTTCCCTTGGTCGGCGTTGGCAGATTTTCAGCCGGTATCCTTTGCGCTGGCTGACACCCTGCAGAGCAGCTGCCACACGCGTCACTTGCGCAACCACCAGTTGCCGACGATCTCAAACGGCGCCACAGGCTGCGCGCGCAGCCGAGCAGCACGAGCGCTACGATGGCGTACTGCACCAGGAGGCTCATGAGGCGGCCCGAACGATGCTGTAGGTCAGCCACGCCATGACGTACGCCACAACGAACATGTAGCCAAACGCCAAACCCACCTGCCGCCAACTGGCAGTCTCCTTGCGGATCACCGCCAAGGTCGACATGCATTGAGGCGCGAATGCGAACCAGACCATCAGCGACAGCGCGCTGGCCATCGAGATCTGCGCCGACAACACGTGGCCAAGCGACGACACATCCTCGGCGCTGGCCACTGAATACACAGTCGCCAGCGTTGCCACCGCGGTTTCCCTGGCTGCGAAAGCCGGGATCAGTGCCAGGGTAATCTGCCAGTTGAAACCCAGCGGAGCAAAAAGCGGCTGCAGGGCTTTGCCCAGATAGCCCGCCACGCTGTAATCGATAGCGGCCCCGGCTGCACCGGCGGGGGGCGCTGGGAATGTCGAGATGAACCACATGATGACGGTGAGGGCCAGGATCACCCCGGTGAGTTTCTTCAGAAACAGATAACCACGCTCCCACAGTCTCTGGGCCAGGTCCCTTGCGCAGGGCATCCTGTAGGCCGGCAGCTCCATCAGTAGCAGCGGTTGCGCCATGGCCGTGGGCCTCAGGCGCTTGCATACCCAGCCTACGGCCATGGCGCCGACGATCCCCAGCACATACAGCGCAAGCAGTACCAGCCCCTGCAAGCCGAGCACCCCGGCTATGGTCTTGTCGGGTATCACCGCGCCTATCAGAAGGGCATACACCGGCAAGCGTGCCGAGCAAGTCATCAGCGGCGCTACCAGTATGGTTGTGAGCCGGTCGTAACGGTCGCTGATGCTGCGTGCCCCGATGATGCCCGGGATGGCGCAGGCAAAGCTCGACAGCAAGGGGATGAACGAGCGGCCCGACAGGCCCACCCCTCGCATCAGTCGATCGAGTATGAACGCTGCGCGGGGCAGATAACCGGATTCCTCCAGAACGAAAATACAGAAGAACAGCACCAGAATTTGCGGCATGAAACCCAACACGGTGCCCAGGCCACCGATCAACCCGTCGCACAGCAACCCTTGTAGCGGGCCGGCAGGTAGAAGGGTGCGGGTCAGCGTTGCCAGCATGTCGAAACCGTCAGCGATGGCGTCAGTGATGGGTTTACCCACCAGGTAGACGCTTTGAAAAACCACCAGCATGACCGTCAACAGCACTAAAGGGCCCACCAGGGGGTGGATCAGCCATCGGTCAATGGCATCTACGCGTGTATCACCCACCTGCGGGGTTACCACGCAAGTGGCGAGAATCTGACGAACCCGGGTGTGCAGGTCCTCTTCCATCGGTACCGCTGCAACCTGGTGTTCGCAGGGTGCATCGAGCGCCTTGAGCAGCTCGTCAGCCCCGTCGCGGCGAACGGCGATGGTTTGCACGACAGGCGCGTTCAGCGCCGCTGACAGCTTGCGGGTGTCGATGCATATACCGCGCTTGCGTGCAGCATCGGCCATGTTCAAGACCAGGATGATGGGGATGCCGTAGCGTTGGACTTCAAGGACAAAGCGCAGGTGCAAACGCAGGTTGGTGGCGTCTACGACGCACAGCAGCAAATCGGGGCGAGCCTCGCCGGGGTAGTCGCCCTGAAGCACGCGCAGTGTCACCCGTTCATCGTCGCTTACGGCAGACAGGCTGTAGGTGCCCGGCAAATCGAGAACCCGGCATGCTCGGCCTGACGCTGTGCGAAGCCCGCCCTCTTTGCGCTCGACCGTCGCGCCAGCATAATTCGCCACCTTTTGCCGCGCACCGGTGAGCACGTTGAAGAGGGCTGTCTTTCCGCAATTCGGGTTGCCGACCAAGGCTAAGCGGGTCCCGGACATCAGACGGCTACCTCCACCACGATGCGCATGGCTTCATTGCGGCGCAGCGCGAAGCGGGTGCCGGCAACCTGTACCAGAATGGGGTCTGCTCCCCACGGTGCGCGCGCCACTACCGTTACAGGTTCACCGGGGACAAATCCGATATCCTGCAGGCGCTGGCTGAGGGAATCAGAGGTGTCCGCCTTCAGAACCTCGGTGACGAACGCTTTTTGCTGATGCGGCAAATCGCACAGATACATCGAACTACCCATGATGTTAATGATTCGGATTTGCGTTGATGCTATTGGCCGCGCAGGCCAGATACAAGAATGTGAAGATATCTTCACGAAAGCCGGGCACCTGGTGTATCTGTTTGGGGCGCGAGGCGCAGATGACCTTAATCAACCCTGCTCACAAGGACCCGAACGCATGAAAGCACCCTTGACCTTCTGCCTGCTGGCAGCCATGACCGGCACGGCCCTGGCCGCGCCCCCCGTTTCGCGCCTCGACGAGGTCCTTCAGCGCGGTACGCTCAAGGTCTGCACGACGGGCGACTACAAACCCTATTCTTCCCTGCGTGCGGACGGCAGCTATGAAGGCATCGACATTGCCATGGCACAGTCCCTGGCCAAGAGCCTCGATGTGAACATTCAGTGGGTGCCCACCACCTGGAAAACCCTGATGCCGGACTTCCTGGGCCAAGGCTGTGACATTGCAGTCGGGGGCATTTCGGTGTCACTGGAGCGGCAGAGGAAGGCATTTTTCAGCGAGTCACTGGGCGTCGACGGCAAGATCCCGCTGGTACGCTGCGCCGATGTGCAGCGTTATCAGACCGTGGCGCAAATCAACCAGCCCCAGGTCAGGGTGATCGAACCCGCTGGTGGCACCAACGAGGCGTTCGCACGGGCGCATCTGGGCCAGGCGAGCATACGCCTGCACGATAACGTGACGATTTTCGACGAGCTGCTGTCGGGCAAGGCCGATGTGATGATCACTGACGCCAGCGAAGCCCGTTATCAGCAGAAGCTCAAGCCCGGGTTGTGCGCGGTCAACCCGGAGCGCGCCATGCAGTACAGCGAAAAAGCCTTCCTGCTGCCTCGTGATGATGTGGCCTGGAAAGGCTACGTCGACCAGTGGTTGCACCTGAGCGTGGCCAACGGCAGCTACGACAGCATCACTGCGCAGTGGCTGGCGGCGCCCTGAGGCTGCCACAACCGCCCGTTTCCAGGCGATTGTGATCGTGCCACGCCCTGCGCCCTCTGCCTGGTCAGGCAGCGGCGGCGAGCTTGGCGCTGGTCTGGCGACGGCGATAGGCACTGTCGCGGCTCGCCAGCCACCAGTACAGCGGCGAAGTGATCAGCAGGCCCACCAGCCAGGACAGGTCGGCACCGTTGATGTGCTCGGAGATCGGCCCCACGTACAGCGGCGTGTTCATGAACGGGATCTGCACCACGATACCCACGGCATAGGCGGCCAGCGCCTGCGGGTTGTAGCGCCCGTAGATACCGCCATCGACCTTGAAGATCGACTGGATGTCGTAGTCGCCCTTGTGAATCACATAGAAGTCGATCAGGTTGATCGCAGTCCACGGCACCAGCACCACCAGCAACACCAGCACCATGTCGACGAAGTGGCCGATGAAGTCCGCTGAGGCAAACACTGCCACTACGCAGCAGGCCGCCAGCACGATCAGCGACAGTACCGCACGGCTCTTGGCGGTGGGGATCCAGCGGTAGGCGAAGGTCTGGATCAGGGTGATGATCGACAGCACTGCGCCGTAGAGGTTGAGGGCGTTGTGGCTGATCACACTGAGCAGGAACAGCACCAGCATGATCGGGCCGAGGGTGCCGGTGGCGAGCTTGACCGCGTCCATGGTGTCCATGCCGGCGGGGATCGCCAGTACCGCGACGGCGCCGAAGATGAACGACAGGCTCGAGCCCAGCGCCGACCCCAGGTAGGTGGTCCAGAAGGTCGAAGATACCTTCACGTCAGCCGGCAGGTATCGCGAGTAGTCCGACACGTACGGGGCGAAGGCGATCTGCCACAGCGCCGCCAGCGACACGGTGGCCAGCCAGCCGGCCAGGTTGAAGCCGCCGCGGGTCAGGAAATCGTCGCTCTGCACGTGGCTGAAGATGTAGCCGAAGCCGACCACGATGCCGATGCCCAGGACCCAGGTGCCGATGCGGTTGAGCACGTGGATGAAGCGATAGCCGATGATGCCGATGATTCCCGAGCCCAGCGCGCCGATGACGATACCCACCGGTACCGGCACGCTGTCTACCACGCCATGCAGCGATTTGCCGGCCAGGACGATGTTGGAGGCGAAAAAGCCGATGTACATCACCCCGGCGATCACCACCACCAGCAGTGCCCCGAGCGAGCCGAACTGGGCGCGGCTCTGGATCATCTGTGGGATGCCCATTTGCGGGCCTTGCGCTGAGTGCAGTGCCATCAACACGCCGCCGACCAGGTGGCCGACCAGAATGGCGACGATGCCCCACAGCAGGTTCAGGTGAAACAGCTGCACGCCGAGCGCGCCGGTGACGATGGGCAGCGGCGCGATGTTGCCGCCGAACCACAGCGTGAACAGATCCCTTACCTTTCCATGGCGGTCTTGTGGCGGCACGTAGCCGATCGTGTGTTTTTCTATGAGGGGTGCCGAATTGGCTGCACTGGTCATGACTGACTCCAAGGCAAGGTGGGGCATCGGGTGCTGCCCGGGTGCGTGCCGGCGAAGGGCGACGCGTTCTTGTTGGAGCGATGATGCGGGGAGCGGGGGGAACGAGAAATTAGTAAATATGTGCCCATAAACCTTAAAAAACCTAAGGCTGACAAAAGGTTAAGAGGCCAGTGGTAGCAAAGAGCGCGCCACCGGGCTGGAAGGCGCGGGCTTGGCCGGTTCGGGCAGGTATGCGTGCATACGGGTGGGCGGTGTTGGTGCGAACTGCCCGATTGCAGTGCGCCCGGTTACATCGGCAGTATCCGGTCCTGAATCACCTCTTTCATCACCAGGGTCGAACTCAAGCGCTTGACGTTGGGGATGCTGGTCAGTTGTTCGTCATACAGTTTCTGAAAGGCCGGCAGGTCTTTTGCCACGATATGCAGCAGGTAGTCCGGATCACCGAACAGCCGCTGCGCCTCGACGATCTGCGGTATTTCGCCCAGAGCCGCCTCAAAATCCGCCACTGGCTGACGGGTGACTTCGCGCAACGTGACGAACACCAGCGCGGCGAAGTTCAGCCCCAACGCGCTGGGTGCCAGGCGTGCGTGGTAACCGAGGATCGCCCCTGATTCCTCCAGCGCTTTTAGCCGCCGATGGCAAGGTGACAGGCTCAGCCCCACGCGATCGGCCAACTCGGTAACCGACAAACGACCATCTTTTTGCAGCTCGGCAAGTATCTTGCGGTCTGTCCTGTCCACGGGGAAAAATCTTCCACTAATGAGGCGTTGAAAGGGAATATACGAAAGATAATGCCCCGTTGGAATCCGTACGCTTTCTTCACTCCAAATCCAGTGAAGGAAGTCTCAAGTGTCAATCAATGTGCTGGCGGCGTTCTGGGCCGTGTCATTGCTGTTCGTGATCACCCCCGGTGCAGACTGGGCTTACGCTATCTCGGCCGGCATGCGCGGGCGCTGGGTGATGCCAGCGGTGGCCGGCATGCTGTCCGGGCATTTTCTGGCAACCCTGATCGTTGCCGCTGGCGTGGGGAGCCTGGTTGTCGGGCACCCGCAGGCGTTGTTGTTGCTGACCTTGGCGGGTTGCACCTACCTGCTGTGGCTGGGCGGCAACCTGTTGCTGAGCCCGGCGGTGCCACAAGGAGGGCCGAGTGAGTCAAGCGATAGCGGCTCGCGCTGGGCGTTCAGAGGCTTTTGCGTGAGCGGGCTCAACCCCAAGGTATTCCTGTTGTTCCTGGCCTTGCTGCCGCAATTCACGGACCCTCAGTCGAGTTGGCCGGTACCTGTACAGATCCTGCTGCTGGGGCTGGTCCACCTGTGCAGCTCGCTGGTGATCTATCTGCTGATAGGTTATGGCGCCAAAGCCGTCCTGAGTACCCGGCCGGAGGCGGCGAAGAGGGTGGGGCGGTTATCGGGAGCGGCGATGATCCTGGTGGCGCTGGGGTTGATGGTGGGGCAATTCGGCTGAGGGGCCAGTGACTAACGGCGAGTAGCGGGGAACGAACTGTTTATTGCACATCTCTTATCTTCAGATGGATGGCAATGTGCCCGGGACTCCCCAGAGATGAAACCGCTTCAACGACACGAAACCCCAAAGCCGCTACCGCACTTTCTGCTCAATGGCGGTGCCATCGGCACACGGCTGCAGACGATGGACTGGAGCGATTCACCGCTCGGCCCGCCGCAATCATGGTCGCCCCACCTGCAGGCGGTGATGGCCACATTACTGCCGGCCCAGGCCCAGTTCGTGCTGTTCTGGGGGGAGGCCTTCGCAGCGCTTTACAATGACGCCTACGCGCCGACCATTGGCAGCAAGCATCCCCACGCTTTAGGGCGCCCAGCCCAGGAATACTGGCGCGAACTGTGGCATGACCTCGAACCGTTGCTGCGTGGCGTGCGAGAGACTGGCCAGACCTTTTCGGCCAAGGATCGCCCCTTTTATATAGAGCGCCACGGTGCGGGCGAAACGGTGTACTTCGATGTGTCGTATTCCGCGGTGCGTGAGGCCGATGGCAGTGTCGGCGGGGTGCTGTGCCTGGTCACCGAGACCACCGAGCGGGTACGCTTGCAGCAGAATCAGGCGTTTTTGCTGGAGTTGAGCCGCACGTTGCCTGGGCTGGGTGAAGCCGATCGCATCGAAGCCTACGTGGTGAGCCGCCTGGCTGAGCACCTGGGTGCGACGCAGGTCTGTTTCGCTGAGGATCAGGGCGACGGCGTAGGGTTCAAGGTTGCGCACGACTGGGCTGATGGCGTGCCATCGCTGGTCGGGCAACACCGCTACGCGCGCTACGGCGCTGCGCTGCATGAGCGACTGGCGGCAGGGCAGGTGGTGCAGCAAGCGTATGACAGTGCAACGTCACCCCTGGGCGGCCTGTGCTCGACGCTGCATGTGCCGGTGCTGCGTGGCGGTCGCCTGGAAGCCATGCTCGGCGTGCATTGTCATGGCCCGCGCCAGTGGCTTGAAGAGGAATGCCGCTTGGTGGAGGAGACGGCCAAGCAAGGCTGGGCGGCCATCACCCATGCCCGCGCAGAACGCGCCCTGCACCTGCTCAACGACAGCCTGGAGGAGCGCGTCACAGCGGCACTCGCCCAGCGTGAGGCCGCGATGCTGCAGTTGCACGAAGCGCACAAGCTGGAAATGATCGGGCAACTGACGGGCGGTATTGCCCATGACTTGAACAACATGCTCACGCCTATCATCGGCTCTTTCGAACTGCTGCGCCGGCACCCACAGTCCGACCGTGCCCCGCGCCTGATCGATGGGGGGCTGCAGGCTGCCGAACGGGCACGCAATCTGGTCGCGCGCTTGCTCAGCTTCGCCCGTCGGCAAACCCTCAAGCCCCAGGCAGTTTCGCTGGCCGCTCTGGTAGAGGACATGCACGAGATGCTGGCCCGATCACTGGGGCCGACCATCGCGGTGAGCGTGCAGATTGACCCGGCTTTGCCTGCGGTGGTCGTAGACCCTCATCAACTTGAGCTGGCGCTGCTGAACCTGGCGGTCAACGCACGCGACGCCATGCTCGAAGGTGGCGCCCTGAGCATCTGCGCCGGGCTTGAGGGCGAGGGCCCCGAAAGGCCAGCGGCTCTGGCGGCGGGACAGATGGTGTGGCTGCAGGTTCGCGACAGTGGCAGTGGCATGGATGAAGATCAGTTGCGCCGTTGCGTCGAACCGTTCTACTCCACCAAAGGCGTCGGCAAGGGCACCGGCCTTGGCCTGCCGATGGTTCAAGGGCTGGCCGTACAGTCCGGTGGCGGCTTCGAGATACGCTCGCAGCAAGGGCAGGGTACGGTTGCCACGTTGTGGCTGCCGAGCAGCGATGGGGTTGCGGTGTGTCGTGAAAGTGAACGGGCAGAGGTGCCGCTGGCAGACCCTACGCGTCGGGTGCTGCTGGTGGACGACGAAGAGATCGTGCGCCATGCCACAGCCTTGCAATTGCGCGACCTGGGGTATCAGGTGACCGAAGCGGCCAGTGCCGCTGCAGCGTGGCAGTTGGTAGAAAAGGGCTGGTGGCCTGATGTTCTGGTGACCGATCATGTCATGGCGGATATGACCGGGGTGCGGTTCGCTCAACGGATGCGCGAGCGCCAGGCTGACCTGCCCGTGCTGATCATAACCGGCTATGCCAACCTGACACCGCGCGAACTCAAGGGCTTCGAGGTGTTGCGCAAGCCATATCGGCGCGCAGAGCTGGCGCAGAGGGTGGCGCGCCTGCTTACCGGCAGGCCTTGACGGCCTTCAAGGCGCCAGCACCTTGCCAAGCAACTGGCATACTTGCTCGGCCGAGTACGGCTTTGCCAGAAAGGTGAACCCCTCGTGGCCGCCTTCGGCAATCGCGTCGCTGTAGCCGGAGGTGAGGATCACCGGCAATTGCGGGCGCTGGCGGCGTAGCTCGCGGGCCAGGGCCAGGCCGCCCATACCGGGCATGACCACATCGGAAAATACCGCATCGAAGTCGCCTGCCGGCCCTGCCAGCTCCACCAGGGCGTGTTCCGCTGAGTTCACCCAGCAGATTCGGTACCCGTGGTCTTCGAGGATCTGCGCGGTGAAATTGCCCAGATCGGGGTTGTCTTCCACCACCAGTATCCGCCGCCGCGCGCCGTTCACCTGAGGGGCGCTGAACTCGGCGGCCCTATCCGCGTCCTCGGCAGGCGGTTCCTCTTGCGGCAAGTACAGGGTAAAGGTCGTCCCCTGGCCCGGGACGCTGGCAACCTTCACATCCCCCCCGGATTGCTTGGCAAAACCGAACACCTGCGATAGCCCGAGCCCCGTGCCTTCCCCGGGTGCCTTGGTGGTGAAGAACGGGTCGAAGATGCGCTCGAGCAGTTCATCCGGGATGCCAGCACCGCTGTCCACCACTGAGATGGCGGCGAACGGCCCGTCGTGTGCCTGCTGGTCGCGCAGGCCAGGCATGCGTTGGTTGGGCAGCAGGCGCAAATGCAAGGTGCCTTCGCCGGCCATGGCATCACGGCCATTGAGCATCAGGTTGATCACCGCGGTTTCCAGTTGGCTGAGGTCGGCGCGGATGTGGCATGGCGTCGGCGGCAACTCCAGTGCTACCTGGATCCGCGCCCCCGTGGCGGTGTCGAGCATGTCGGCCATGGCCTGCAGGCGCGCCCCGGCTTCGAATAGCTGGGGGCTCAATGCCTGACGGCGGGCAAAGGCCAGCAACTGGCCTGTCAGCTTGGCACCGCGGTCGACAGTGTCGGCCATGGTCTTGAGGTAGCGTTCGCGGCGGATTTGCTCGAGGTTGGGGCGCTGCAGAAAGTGCAGCGACGAGCGGATGATGGTGAGCAGGTTGTTGAAGTCATGGGCGACGCCACCGGTCAACTGGCCGATGGCTTCGAGCTTCTGGGCCTGGCGGAGCACGGCCTCGGTATGCAGCAGTTGGGTAGTGCGTTCTTCGACGCGGTGTTCCAGGGTGGCGTTGAGCGATTCGAGCGCAGCCAGCGCCTCCCGCACTTCGGCGTGGGACTGGACCCGCTGGATATGCGCCCAGCAACGCTCTGTCACTTCCCCGATCAGCGCCTGTTCGTAGCCCGTCCACCGCCGTGGCATTTTATCGTGGATGGCCATAAGTGCGGTGAGTCGGCCGTCCTTGACCAAGGGCATGCAGATGGTGGCGGTAATGCCGATGGCCTGGAAGGTGGCAGCTTCGTCACGGGCCAACTCGTTCAGGTTGTCGTTGATCACCAGCGGCAGGCCGTTGCGCAGTTGGCTGACCGCCAGGCGGCCGAAGTCAGCCAGGCGGTATTGGCCCAGCAGCCGTGGGGAACCAGCGGCGACAGCGTCGCCGCAGATCGTGAAGCCATCTTGGTCGGCATCCATCACGGCATAGGCGCAACTGGACAGCTGCAGGTGCTCCACCAGCATGCCGGTGGTGATGGCCATTACCCGGTCCGGATCCGTGGCATTCGCCACGGCCCGCCCCAGGTCGTCAAGAAATGCCAGCCGCTGGTTGTTGACCACACTGCTGGTCGTCTCGGTGACCGTGTCGAGCATGCCCACCACTTCGCCGTTCTGGTCACGAATGGGGCTGTAGCAGAAGGTGAAGTAAGCACGCTCCGGGCCGCCGTTGCGGTCGATGGTCAGCGGGAAGTCTTCGATATAGACGGCTTCGCCGCCCAGGGCGCGTTCGGCCATGGCCGAGATGTCGGCCCAGGCTTCTTGCCACACTTCGCGAAACGGCTTGCCCAGCGCACCGGGTTTTTTGCCAAGGATTGGCAAGAACGCGTCGTTGTGCAGGGTAAGCAGGTCGGGGCCCCAGAGAATCGCCTGAGGAAAGCGCGAGGCCAGGCACAGGGCCACAGTGGTCTTGAGTACGTCAGGCCAGGCCTCGATCGGGCCCAGGGAGGTCGTGGTCCAGTCGTGATTGCGAATGCGCTCGGCCATCAGCCCGCCGCCGTCCAGCCATTTAGCCATGTGTGCTCCGCCCATCCTTTTGCCGGGGATGCCAAGGGTGCACCGAGCATAACCGATTGGCGAGGGCTTTATGCTGCATGCCGGTGATCAGCCGCAGCAGGGTCAACGAATGAAGTGCACCTTGCCGGTGTCGTCATTGCCCATGTAGATCCCGTACACCCCAGCCTGCCGCTCGAGGATGTAACGCTCGAGAATCTGCCGTATCGCCGGATAGTAGATCTCGTCCCAAGGGATCTGGTCGGGTTCGAAGAACGTGTAGGCCAGCGTTTCTGGCCCGTACTGGCCGGTCTCCTCGGTGGCGATCGCGCGAAAGATGATGTACACCTCGCTGATTTTCGGCACGCTGAAGATCGAGTAGGGCGAGACGATTTCGGCACGCACGCCGCTTTCTTCCCACACCTCACGCAGCGCTGCCTGCTCGGTGGTTTCGCCCGCTTCCATGAACCCGGCCGGCAACGTCCAGGTGCCGGGGCGCGGCGGGATCGCCCGCTGGCACAGCAGGTACTTGCCATCGCGCTCGATGATGCAGCCGGCGATGATCTTCGGGTTGATGTAGTGGACATAGCCGCACCCGGTACAGTGCAGGCGCTCATGGGTGTCGCCATGGGGAACGCCCCGGGCCAGTTCTGTGGTGCAGTGCGGGCAGTAGCGCGGGGCGTTGGGCATGGTCAGCGGCCTATGCGGGGTTCTATACGGGGTTCCTTGAGGGCCAGAGGCTCGACCATGTCGCGCACCTTGGTGTTGTCGTCCTGCTTCTGGCGCAGGTAGTCCAGGGCCACCTTGGCGGCGGCGCGCACATGGTCGACCGAGGCCTGGTGGGCCACCAGCGGGTCGCCACTCTTGATCGCGTCGACGATCTTTTCCATTTCAAGGTTGCTGGCGCCGCGGCGGTTCTGCTGCGACACCGAGGTGGCGCGCAGGTAGCTGATGCGCGCCTGCAACTGGCGCAGCTGCTGCGCTGCGACCTGGTTGCCGGAGCCTTCGAGCAGCACCTCGTAGAAGCCTTGGACAGAGTCCAGCACCTGCTGCAGCTCGCCTTCCTCGAGTGCCTCGCGGTTGACCTCCAGCGCCCGCTCCAGGGCTCGTATGTCCTTGGCTTTGGCATTGAGGGTGAACAACTGCACGATCAGGCCTTCGAGTACACAGCGCAGCTCGTAGATATCGCGGGCGTCTTCCAGGGTGATGATGGCCACGCGTGGCCCCTTGGCATCGGCGAATTCCACCAGGCCTTCGGACTCCAGGTGACGCAGGGCTTCACGCACCGAGGTACGGCTGACACCAAGGCGGTCGCAGAGGTCGCGCTCGACCAGGCGATCGCCGGGGAGCAGGTGGAAATTCATGATCGCGCCGCGCAGCTTGTCGAGCACGATTTCACGCAGTGTTACGGGGTTGCGGTTGACCTTGAAGCTGTCGTCGAGTGGCTGGCGTTTCATCAGGTGCGCTCTTTATGAGGCTGTTTCGCCAACATCGCGGAACACCCCGAACCGAGGTGCTCCCTGCAGTGGTTCGAACAGCCCGTTGTTAACGGGTTGACTCCGCATCGGCTTCGGCGAACGCTTCGCGGGCCAGGCGGAAACTGTCCACCGCCGCGGGTACGCCGCAATAAATGCCGACCTGGAGCAGGATCTCGCGAATCTGTTCACGGCTCAGGCCATTACGCAAGGCGCCGCGAATATGGAGCTTGAGCTCGTGGGGCCGGTTGAGCGCGGAAATCATGGCCAAGTTTATCATGCTGCGCTCTTTGAGCGACAAGCCATCGCGGCCCCAGACGTGGCCCCAGCAGTACTCGGTAACCAGCTCCTGCAAAGGCTTGGTGAAGTCGTCGGCGTTCTGGATCGAGCGGTTCACGTAGTCCTCGCCCAGCACCTGGGTACGGATCTGCAAGCCTTTTTCATACTTTTCGTTGCTCATCGTCTGGCTCCGAATCAAAAGAGGGGCCGCAACCAAGGGTGAGAGGGTCGCGCGGCCCCTGAAAAAAGAACTGTCGGAGCCGCTTTGCGGCCCCGAGGGCATCAGCCCAGCGGGGGCAGGGCGCCCAGTTTGCCTTTGTGGTAGACCATCGGGGTCACCGGGTCGGCGGGCAGCACCAGGTTCTTCACCGCGCCGACGATGATCGCGTGATCGCCGCCGTCATACTCGCGCCACAACTCGCACTCGATGATCGCCGTGGCCTTGCTCAGCAACGGGTTGCCCAGCTCGCTCAGGTGCCACTCGATGCCTTTGGCCTTGTCCTTGCCCTTGCCGGCGAAGGCGTAAGCCTCGGCAGTCTGCTCGGCGGACAGCAGGTGGATCGCGAACTGCTTGCTGTCGCGCAGGATCGGGTAAGTGTCAGAGGCGTAGTTGGGGCAGAACAGCACCAGCGCCGGGTCGATCGACAGCGCACTGAATGCGCTGGCGGTGATGCCGACAATGCCGCCGTCGGCGTCCAGCGTGGTGACCACCGTGACCCCTGACGGGAAGGAGCCCATCACGTCTTTGTAGATGCCTGGTTCGATCATCGTGTATTACCTCTTAGCGCATCACAAACGGGTCGGGCATCGGCGCGGTGGACAGGTTGATCCACACGGTCTTCAGCTCGGTATAGGCCAGCACCGAATCGATGCCGCTTTCACGGCCGTAGCCGCTGTTCTTGAAACCGCCGATCGGCGCCATGGCCGACACGGCGCGGTACGTATTGACCCAGATGATCCCCGAACGCACGTCACGGGCCAGGCGGTGGGCGCGGCCCAGGTCGCGCGTCCAGATGCCGGCAGCGAGGCCGAACTGCGAGTCGTTGGCGATGGCAAGGGCCTCTTCCTCGGTCTTGAAGCGGATGACCGCGGCGACCGGGCCGAACACTTCTTCCTGCATGATGGTCATCGAGTTGCTGTCGCACTCGAACAGGGTCGGTTCGTAGAACCAGCCTTCGCCCTCGACGTCGGCACGTTTGCCGCCCATGTGCAGCGTGGCGCCTTCGGCCTTGGCCGCAGCAACCAGGCTTTCGACCACGGCCAGCTGCTGGGCAGTGGCCATCGGGCCCATTTCGCTGGCGTCGTCTTGGGGGTTCCCGATGCGGATGCGCTTGGCCCGTTCGATCAGGCGGGCGACGAATTCGTCGAAGATTTCGTCCTGCACCAGCAGGCGCGAACCTGCCACGCAGCTTTGCCCGGAGGCCGCGTAGATGCCGGCCACTGCGCCGTTGATGGCACTGTCCAGGTCAGCGTCGGCGAAAATGATGTTCGGCGACTTGCCGCCCAGCTCAAGCGACAGCTTGGCGAAGTTCTCGGCGCTGCTGCGCACCACGTGGCGAGCGGTGGCGGCGCCGCCGGTGAAGGCGATCTTGCGCACCAGCGGGTGGCGCGTCAGTGCCGCGCCGGTGCTGGGGCCGTAGCCGGTGACCACATTGACCACGCCGGCAGGGAAGCCCGCTTCCAGGGCCAGGCGCGCCAGCTCGAGGATGGTCGCCGAGGCATGCTCGGAAGGCTTGAGCACGATGGTGTTGCCGGCGGCCAGGGCGGGCGCCAGTTTGATCGCGGTGAGGTACAGGGGGCTGTTCCACGGGATGATCCCGGCCACCACGCCGATCGGCTCGTGCACGGTGTAGGCGAACAGGTCCGGCTTGTCCAGCGGCAGGGTGCCGCCCTCGAGCTTGTCGGCGAGGCCCGCGGTGTAGTGGAAGAACTCTGGCAGGTAGCCGACCTGGCCCCGGGTTTCGCGGATCAGCTTGCCGTTGTCACGGCTTTCCAGCTGGGCCAGGTGTTCTTTGTTTTCGGCGATCAGGTCACCCAGCCTGCGTAGGAGCTTGCCCCGCGCGGTGGCGGTGATGCTGCGCCAGGCTTTGCTGTCGAACGCACGCTGGGCAGCCTGAACGGCCAGCTCCACATCGGCTTCATCGGCGTCGGGCAGTTGCGCCCAGGGCTGGGCGGTGGCCGGGTTGAGGCTATCGAAGGTCTTGCCGCTCTGGGCATCGAGCCATTGGCCGTCGATGCACATCTGGAAACGAACGAGGGTCATGCAACAATCCCCTTGGCGGATTCGGTGAGGGTGCGGGCCTGGCTGAGGAAATCCAGCAGCATCTTGTTGACTTCACGGGGGGCCTCCACCGGCATCATATGCCGTTGCTCGGCGAGGACCACACTTTGCGCGCCAGGAATGCTGGCAGCGAGCTGGCGGGTCATGGCCGGGGTGGAGCCCGTGTCGAGTTCGCCGGTGGCGATCAGTGTCGGTACCTGGATGCTGCCCAGATCAGCGGCGCGGTACATGTCCTGGGTGGCGAACAGCGAGTAAGTGGTGTGGTAGCCCTGCGGGTCGTTGCTCGCCAGCACCTGGCGAATCGCGGCGACCTGCGCCGGGTTGGCTGCCTTGTACTCCCGGCTGAACCAGCGGTCGAGCGCGGCGTCGACGTTGGCGTCGGGGCCTTGCTGGGCCGCCTGGGCTGCGCGTGCGATGACCCCGGCGCTTTGCTCCGGGCTGCGGTTGAACACGCTGTTGAGCACCACCAGCGCGGACAAACGCTGCGGGTAGTTCAGGGCAAACGCGCGTGCGACCAGGCCACCCATCGAGAAGCCGATCACGGTCGCCTGGGCGATCTGCAGATGGTCGAGCAGTTCTGCCAGCTGGTCGGCGTAGCCTTCCAGGCCGGTATCGGCGGCAGGCAGTGCGCTCTGGCCGTGGCCGAGCATGTCGTAGGCAATGACGCGGTAGTCGTTGGCCAGGCCCACGAACTGCCCGCCCCACATTTCCTTGTTCAGGCCCACGCCGTGGATCAGCACCACGGGTTGGCCCTGGCCTTGGGCCAGGTAACTGGTCCCGGCCGGTGTACGTTCAGCGACAGGCTGAATCATGGAGGGCGCTCCTTGAAGGTCGGGCGCGGCGGGTAAGCACGCCACGCCCCGGCCCGTCTTGGTTGTTGTTATTGAGCGTTGGCTTTTTCGGCAGCCAGTTCTTCCAGGTCGATGTAACGGTTGCCGATGCGCGGGTGCAGGCGGCCGCCGTCGGCCGCGCCCAGTACCACGACGATTTCGTCGGCACGCGGGGCGTCTTCGATCTGCATTTCCAGGGTGATGTAGTGCGAGCGCAGGCCTTCGTCGTCTTTCTGCATCATCGGGATCTGGATCGAGGTGCCCGGCCCGCCGCGCTTGTTGGTGAAGCTCAGGTAGCTCTTGGCTTGTACGGCTTCGCGGTAGTGGTTGCCGAAGCGCAGGGTGTGGATCACCGCCGAGGCGTGTTCGATCTCGCCATCGGCGCCGACCACGGCAGCTTTACCGTAGGCTTCGATCTTGTCGGCACCGCCAATGGCAGCGGTGAGGCGCTCGACCATCAGCGCACCCAGCTCGGAGCAGTTGGCGCGGATTTCCGGCTTGAGGTCTTCAACGAAGCCGCGGCCGGCCCATGGGTTCTTGATCACCACGGCCAGGCCGACCATGGTCACTGGCTTGTCGGTGGCCTTGCCGCCTTCGATGCGGGTCTCTTCGGAGTAGGTGACGATCTTGCGGATTTCGAAACTCATGAGGGGCTCCTGGTGAGGGTTATCAGCTCTTGTTGTCTGATGGTATACCATAATATTTGTTGTGCAAGAGCCCGCTGAAAATTTCTCCAAGCAGGAGACGAAAGGCGGCGGCAAGCTGCAAGCCGCAAGCCGCAAGCCGCAAGCCGCAAGCCGCAAGCTGCAAGCTGCAAGCTGCAAGCGCCGAGCTCACGGCCGAGCACGTACGTTGTTGCTTGAAGCTTGCAACTTGCAGCTTGCAGCTAAAAAAACGCCCACGCCCGAGGGCCTTGGCGGCCTCCGGGGAGCGGGCTAATCCAGCAACGCTTTCAGGTAAGGGGAATTCAGGCGAACGCCGGCACCACTTCCTTGATGAACAGCTCGAGCGATTTCTTCTTCTCGGCGTGAGGCAGGCTGTTGTCGCACCAGAAGCTGAACTCGTCGACGCCCAGTTCCTGGTAATACTTGATGCGCGCGATGATTTCTTCCGGTGTACCGATCATGGTGTTCTTGCGGATGTTCTCCAACGCGAAGGCCGGCACCTCGGCGAACTTCGACTCCGGGCTCGGCTCCAGGAAGCCGTTGACCGGGACCGTCTTGTTGCCGAACCAGGCATCGAAGGTGCGGTAGAAGCGCGAGATGGCCTGGGCGCCGATTTTCCAGCCATCGGGCTCCGACGGGCTGTGCACGTGGGTGTGGCGCAGCACCATCAGTTGCGGGCGGGGTACCTCGGGGTTGTTGTCCAGCGCAGCCTGGAACTTGTTTTTCAGGTCCAGTACTTCTTCATCACCCTTCATCAACGGGGTGACCATCACGTTGCAACCGTTTTTCACCGCAAAGTTGTGTGAGTCCGGGTCGCGCGCAGCGATCCACATCGGCGGCATGCCATGCTGCACCGGTTTGGGCACGCTGGTGGAGGTCGGGAAATTGTAGACCTCGCCTTCATGTGCGTAGTCGCCTTCCCACAGTTTGCGCACCGCCGGCACCATTTCGCGCAGGGCCTTGCCGCCGTCGGTGGCCGGCATGCCATTGGCCATCCGATCGAACTCGAACTGGTAGGCGCCGCGGGCCAGGCCCACTTCCATGCGGCCGTTGCTGATCACGTCGAGGAGGGCGCACTCGCCGGCCACGCGGATCGGGTTCCAGAACGGCGCAATGATGGTGCCGGCGCCCAGACGGATCTTTTCGGTGCGCGCGGCCAGGTAGGCCAGCAGCGGCATCGGGCTGGGCGAAATGGTGTATTCCATGGCGTGGTGTTCGCCGATCCATACGGTGCTGAAACCGCCGTTTTCGGCCATCAGGGTCAGTTCGGTGAGGTCCTCGAACAGCTGGCGGTGGCTGACCTGTTCATCCCAACGTTCCATGTGTACGAACAACGAAAATTTCATGGGGCATTCCTCGCAGCTTGAAAGTCTCGCCTGGCGTGCCAGGCGTCAGTAATAACGTCAGGCGCCTCAGGCGAAGGCGGGCAGGCTGGCCATTTTGCCGCGGCAGTAGACCATCGGCCGTGGTGCCTGCTCGGGAACGATCAGGTTGTGCACCTTGCCGACCATGATCGCGTGGTCGCCACCTTCATATTCACGCCACAACTCGCATTCGATCACCGCAGTGGCCCCTGCCAGCACCGGGTTGCCCAGTTCGCTCAGGGTCCACTCGATGCCCGCGGCCTTGTCCTTGCCTTTCTTGGCGAAGGCGTAGGCTTCAGCTTGCTGTTCGCCAGAGAGCAGGTGAATGGCAAAGCGCTTGTTCTTGATCAATACCGGGTAGGAATCGGAACTGTAGTTGGGGCAGAACAGCACCAGCGGCGGGTCCATCGACAGGGAGGAAAAGGCGCTGGCGGTCAGGCCGACGATCGAGCCGTCGTCGTCCAGTGTGGTGATGACGGTGACGCCTGAGGGGAAGGAGCCCAGGACGTTCTTGTAGACGGTTGCGTCGATCATGGCGTGTACCTCGAAAGGGGGTAGCGGTGAGCCGCTTTTTATCGTTGATGTGTCTGATGGTATACCGTAATACTCGTTTTGCAAGCGGAATTTTCAGGGCTGGGTAAAACACGATGAATGGCTAAAAGCCGCATGAAATGGGGCTTTGCTCCAATCATGAAGGCCTGGCCGAGAGTGCTGAACCGGATCAGTCGGGCTTTTTTAAACCGAATCAGTGTTGTCAAAAGTTTGGAATACCATAATATGGTCCGCAGCTGAGAGGCCGCCTAGACGCGGTTTCCTTACAAAGATAAAAACGACCTTTCGAGCTGAAAACCATGTCCCAACCGTCATCGCAACACCAGTTTGTCGAGAATCACACGGTCGATTACGTTCCACCTGCCGAGCGCCACGGGAAGGCCCGCGACCTGTTCACCCTCTGGTTCAGTACCAACATCGCGCCACTGCCCATCGTCACCGGCGCCATGGTGGTCCAGGTGTTCCACCTGAACCTGTTGTGGGGCCTGATCGCCATCGTGTTGGGCCACCTGATCGGGGGTGTGGTCATCGCCCTGGCCTCTGCGCAGGGACCGCAGCTGGGCATTCCACAGATGGTGCAGAGCCGCGGCCAGTTCGGGCGTTATGGTGCCCTGCTGATCGTGTTCTTCACGGCATTGATCTATGTTGGCTTCTTCATTTCCAACATCGTATTGGCAGGCAAGTCGATCCACGGCATTGCGCCGAGCGTGCCGATGCCTACGGCGATCGTCATCGGTGCCCTGAGCGCCACGGCGATCGGCGTCATCGGCTACCGCTTCATTCATAGCCTCAACCGCATCGGCACCTGGGTGATGGGGTCGGCGCTGCTGGCCGGTTTCATCATGATGTTTACCCAAGAGTTGCCGGCCGACTTCTTCAGCCGGGGCGCGTTCAACCTGTCCGGCTTCATCGCCACCGTCTCGCTGGGCACCATCTGGCAGATCAGTTTCTCGCCGTACACTTCCGACTACTCGCGCTACCTGCCCAAAGAGGTCGGTATCGCCAAGCCGTTCTGGGCGACGTATTTCGGCGCCACCCTGGGCACCATACTGTGCTTCAGCTTCGGTGCAGTGGCAGTGCTGTGCGTGCCCCAAGGCACCGACGCGATGGACGCGGTCAAGCAGGCCACCGGCTGGCTGGGCCCGATCCTGATGGTGCTGTTCCTGCTCAACATCATCAGCCACAACGCCCTCAACCTGTACGGCGCGGTACTGTCGATCGTCACGGCCATCCAGACGTTCTTCGCCCAATGGACGCCTAGCATCAAGGTGCGGGTAATGCTGGCTGCGGTGATTCTGGTAGCGTGCGGGATGGTTGCCCTGAATGCCTCGGCAGACTTCATCGGTCACTTCATCGGGCTAATCCTGGCGCTGTTGCTGGTGCTGGTGCCGTGGGCTTCGATCAACCTGATCGACTTTTACCTGATCAAGAAAGGCGAGTACGACATCGCCTCGATCTTCCGCGCAGATGGCGGGATTTACGGGCGCTTCAACCCCCACGCGATCATTGCCTATGCGTGCGGGATTCTGGTGCAGTTGCCGTTCGCCAACACGTCGCTGTATGTAGGGCCCTATTCGAACATCGTCGAGGGCGCGGACCTGTCCTGGCTGTTCGGCCTGATCGTGACGGTGCCGCTGTATTACTGCCTGGCGACGCGCGGCAAGGCTGCCGAGCAGGCGGGGCGGGTTGTGAGTGTCAACGACTGAGAGATTGCGGTTGCTGTAACAGGGGCTGCAACGCAGCCCCGGCTCTATCCGATCAAACCTTGAACTGCGCCACCATGCCATTCAGGTCCACCGCCAACCGCGACAAGTCTTGTGCCGCCGCGCTGGTCTGGTTGGCCCCCGCCGATGTCTGCATCGCCAGGTCGCGGATGTTAACCAAGTTGCGGTCCACTTCCCGCGCCACTTGTGCCTGTTCTTCCGAAGCACTGGCGATCACCAGGTTGCGCTGGTTGATCGACGCGATCGCCTCGGCAATCACTTCCAGCGCCTGCCCGGCACCTTGTGCCACTTCCAGCGTACCAGTGGCACGCCCCTGGCTGCTGTGCATGGCCGTGACCGCCCGCTCGGTACCGTTCTGAATCCCGGCAATCATCTGTTCGATTTCGGCGGTGGACTGCTGGGTGCGGTGGGCCAGGGCGCGCACTTCATCGGCGACCACGGCAAAACCACGGCCCGCCTCACCGGCGCGCGCAGCTTCGATGGCAGCGTTGAGGGCCAGCAGGTTGGTCTGCCCGGCAATCGAGCCAATCACATCGAGCACGCGGCTGATCTCGTTGGCACTGCTGGCCAACTGCTCGATCTCGGCAGAGGTGCCGGTCACGTCATCGACCAGGTGCTGGATCGAGGCCAGCGCCTGGTTGACCTGATCGCGGCCATCGCGCGTGCTGCGGTCGGCGCCCTGGGACGCATCGGCAGTGCTCACCGCGTTGTTCGCCACTTCTTCCACGGCGGCAGTCATCTGGTTGACGGCCGTGGCCGCCTGGTCGATCTCCGCGCTCTGTTGGTGCAGGCCACGGCTGGTATCTTCGGTAACCGTGTGCAGCTCCTCCGAGGCCGAGGCCAGCTGGTCCGACGAGGCCGCAATCTTGCGAATGGTATCGCGCAGGCTGGCCTGCATACGGCTCAGGGCGCGCAGCAGCAAGGCTGGCTCATCGCGACCGGTAACCGTGATTTCCCGCGTCAGGTCGCCCGTGGCCACACGTTCGGCCACGGCCACGGCATCTGCCAACGGCACGACGATGCTACGGGTGAGCACGGTGGCAATGGCCACCAGGGCAATCATGATTACCAGCAATGAACCAATAATGGCCGCAAAGGCTTCGTCGGCCACGTCGCTGCTGCGCTGGGAGGCCTGTTCGGCGCCGCTGCTGTTGTAGGTGGTCAACGCCGACAGGGCTTTCATCATGGTGTCGGCATACTGCGTGAGTGGGCCGCTGATCTGTTGCCTGGCCTCGGCCATCCGGCCGGCAGCGATGTCTTTGAGTACCTGTGCCTGCAGGTCGAAATACTGTTGATGGGCCGCGATCAGTGCGTTGAACAGGGCACGGTCATCGGCGGCGACGATGGTGGCCTCATAATCTTTAAGACCCTTGTCGAGCTGGTCATTGATACCTTTGAACAACTCGATGTTGCGCATGCGCTCAGTGGGGTTGTCATCCAGCGCAGCGCGCATGGTGATAGCACGGGCGCGGCCGAGGTTGGTGCTGACGTCACCGAGGGCGACCACGGCAGGCATCCAGGTGATGCGGATTTCGTCCGTAGCCTCGTCCATCTGCCGGGTTTCATAGAGGGCTATAAGGCCCATGAACAGGACCAGGGCGCCCAACAGAGCAAATACGCTGGCAGCGCGAATGCCGATCTTCATATTCCGTAACTGCATGGAATGTTCCTTGACGGTGGTGCGCAATCAGGACCATGGGCAAACCCCGCTCACCGACGGTGCCATGCTCCCAATGTGCTGCAATATAGTGATGGGACTCACCTCTGATTATTGTTTTTCGGAATAGTGCCATATTGCCATCATTGTTGACCAGGCATTCAATCTAACGGCATCTGTTGGTAAATCCGTCATTTATTGACGGATCTGTCAGGAAAATGTGGTTAAACCGCCGGAATCAAGGGAGCGATAGTATTCCGGGCGAAGGGCCAAGCTCTGGCTTTTGACGCAAATGGCCGCTCGCCAAGTAGGCCGGCCGTGGCATCGTTGCCAGGGTATCGGCCCATGTCTTGTTGGGCAGGCGAGCGGCGCGCAGTGCGCGGAGAGGGGAGCGGTGCGGGGGGACAGTCCGGTGAGCCAGGCCAAGCTCAAGTGCTGGTTCAGACCGTTCTCGGGGCCTGCGATGAGGCCCGGGGGTCAATGCACCGTCTTGCGTTGTTGCACACAGGCGCGAGCCTGTTCCGTCAGCTCATCCAGCCACTCATCGCGCTGCTGCTCGGCTTCGATCATCGCATCTTCACCCTGCTGATTGAGCAGGTAGGTGTGAATCTGGTGCACTTCAGTGGCCTGGTAAATCGGCGCGATATCAAGCCGGCCGATCAGCGCGCCGCTGGCCTGGCCGGTGCTGCTCATCAACACTTGCGGCCCGCTGGCGGCTACCACCTGCATGCCCCGCGCTTCGAACCAAGGCACCTGGTTGGCAAACGCGTTCAGTTCGACGCTGGCAAAGCGCGCCTGCACATCGGCCAACAAGGCGCGGCCGATACCTTGGCGGCGATGCCCGGGCACAACGGCGAGAAAGGCCAGTGCACAGGCCTGCGGAGTGTCCTGGGCCGGCAACGTCAAAGCGAAACCGAGCATCTGGTCGGGGGCATCGGCATCCAGTGCCAGGGTCAGCTGCACGGCCAGGCCGCGAGTGCCGTCCATGGCCTGCAGGTACTGATGCACCTCCATGCCGACGCCGTACTGGTACAGCGGGTACAACGGATTGTCGGCACGAATGGCGACGCTGCTCAGTTCGCCGACATGGTGGATCACCAGGTCACGGATCTGATTCTGGAAAGATTCGGGCGGCACGCTGTCAAGGCGGCTCAGAATGAACATCGGTGGACGGGCTCCGGCGGCTGTTGAATCGCCCCGCACCGGTTGATGCGGGACGCACAGTCTACCCCCTTTTTTACCTGTCAGCCTTGGGCCTGCAGCGCGGCAAGCATCAGCTCGAGGTTTTGCACCGCCGCACCCGAGGCGCCCTTGCCCAGGTTGTCGAACACTGCCGTGAGCAGTACCTGGCCGTGTTCGGGGTTGGCGTACACGCTCAGGCGCAAATCGTTGCTGTCGTTCAATGCCTCAGGGTCCAGCGGTGAGGCCGGCCCCTGCTGGTGCAGGGGTGCGACGGTCACATGGCGTGCGCCCTGGTAGTGCTGTTCAAGGCAGGCCTGCAAGTGCTCGGCGCGGATCTGCCCTGGCAACAGGCGCAACTGCAGCGGGATGCTCAGCACGATGCCCTGGCGATAGGCCGCGTAGCCAGGCAAGAACACCGGCCGGGCTGCCAGGCCGGCGTGCAGCTGGATTTCCGGCACGTGCTTGTGCGCAAGCTCCAGGCCGTACATCTGCAACGTCGGCGCGCGCTGAGCCCCGGGCTGCTCATGGCGCTCGACCGCCGCACGGCCACCGCCGGAATAGCCGGACATGGCATGGATGCTCAGCGGGTAGTCGGCGGGCAACAGGCCGGCCTGCACCAGCGGGCGCAGCAGGGCGATGGCGCCAGTGGGGTAGCAGCCGGGGTTGCTGACCCGCTTGGCCAGGGCAATGCGCTCGGCCTGCCGTTCGTCCAGTTCAGGCAGCCCGTAGACCCAGCCGGGGGTGGTGCGATGCGCGGAGCTTGCATCGATCACCCGCAGCGCTGGGTTGCGGATGGCCGACACGGCCTCGCGCGCAGCGTCGTCGGGTAGGCAGAGCAGGGCGATGTCGGCGCTGTTGATGGCGTCGCTGCGCCGTTGTGGGTGCTTGCGTTCTGCCTCGGGCAGGGTCAGCAGTTGCAGATCGGTGCGCCCTTGCAGGCGGGCATGGATCTGCAGGCCGGTGGTGCCTTGGTCGCCGTCGATAAAGACAATTGGGGTACGCATGGTCGGGTCCAGTCACATGAAAGATGGCCTATGCTCGCCTGTCGCCGTGGTAAATAAAATTTGAATATCATGATGCAGACCTTCATATTTTCTGAACAAAAGTCATTCTGAAGCGGCCCAGCCCATGCGTGAAATCAGCCTCGATCGCCTCCGCACCCTTGTGGTCATCACCGACCTGGGATCTTTCGCCGAGGCCGCGCGTCAGCTCAACCTGGCGCCGCCTACCATCAGCCTGCACGTGGCCGAACTCGAGGCGCGGGTCGGGGCGCCGCTGTTGACCCGCAACCGTAACCAGGTACGCCCCACCGCCATTGGCGAAACCCTGCTGGTACGCGCCCGCCGGCTGTTGGCCGATGCCGATCTTGCTCTGGATGAAGTGCGGCGCCAGGTCGAAGGGCTGGCAGGACGGGTGCGCCTGGGCGCCTCGACCGGCGCCATAGCCCACCTGTTACCGCAGGCATTGGAGCACCTGCGGGTGGCACATCCCGGTATCGATGTGCAGGTGCAGGTCCTGACCTCCCAGGCTTCGCTGGTGCGCCTGCGCGAAGGCGCCCTGGATATCGGCCTGGTGGCCTTGCCGCAGGTAGCGAGCAAGGGCATCAAGGTCACCGCCTGGCGGCGCGACCCGATCCTGGCCTACGTGCCGGCAGACTGGCAGCCGCCTGCTCGGGTCACCCCGGCCTGGCTGGGGCAGCGAGCGCTGATTCTCAATGACAGCAGCACCCAGCTTTCGCGGGTGACCGCAGAGTGGTTCGCTGCCGCCGGGCTGTATCCTGAGCCGCGGATCGAGTTGAACTACAACGACGCGATCAAAAGCCTGGTGGGGGCCGGTTATGGCGCTACCTTGCTGCCCCAAGAAGGCGAGATGGCCGAACTGGACCGGCGCATTGCGCGCCGGCCGCTGCGCCCTGGGTTGTGGCGGCAACTAGGGATTGCCTGCCGGGACGGCGAGGTCGAGCGGGCGACGGGGTACGTGCTGCAGGCGCTGGAGCGGTTGCGCCAGTAGCTGGCGGCCGGTACAAGGCCGGTACTGGCAACCCGGCGCCTGGCCGGACAGGCCTCAGAACCAGCGGTCGTTCTTCTTGCGGCCGCGGGTCAGCGCCGGCAGGATCAGCCCCGCCAACAGGCCCGCGCCGGCAATGCTGCCGCCGTAGACCATGTAGCGCATCATGACTTGCTTGTTCTCATCGCCCAGGCGCGCCTGCGCGTCGCGTAGGTTCGACTGGGCCTGATCGAGCTGTTCGTTCAATGCCTGGTTGCGTGCTTGCAGTTCGTCGGCCAGTTTCTTGCGCGAGTCGAGGGTTTCCTGCATGCCCTGCACGCGGTTCTTCCAGCTGTCGTCGATGGTTTTCAGTTGCTCGGACAACTGCGCCACTTGTGCGTCAAGTTCAGGCAAACGCTCGCCTTGGCCCGGGACCGATTGCAGGTCGCTGGAGAGGATCCACACCACGTCGCCGTTCTGCCCGCGCACCTGGCTGTAGTTGCCCTGGGTGCCGATCAGGGTCAGCTTCTGTCCGGATTTGAGTGTGCCGACGATGCGGTGCCCGTCGGTAGGGCCGCTGCGTACATAGGTGCTCAGGCTGTCGCTGACCCAGCGCGCATCGCTGGCCGGCTCTTGGGCATGCGCGGGGGCGGCAAGCGCCACGAGGGCGGCGATCAAGCTGCCGCGCAGGGCAGGGAGGGCGAGGGAGGCTGGGCGGGATTCAGGCATGTTGGGTCTTCGCTGCATCAGGAAAAATAGGCCCGGTGACGTTTGCGCGTCAGTTGGGCCGGCGAACCGGTCGGTGAGATGACCGTCAGCGAAAGACCTCATTTTTGGAGGCAGGTTCACTGCTGGGTGTGGGAATTGTCTGCAGGATGTTGCAAAAGGCGAGCTAGAGCCCTCGCGGCGAACAGGCTGCTTTGCGTGTCGCAAGCGGCCTGTACGCGAGGGCGTCATGTGCCTGGCAACAGCCTTGAAGTGGCTGCCGTCATGCGCCACGACGGGGGAGCTCCGCGATGTACTCGGCAATCCTGCGCCGCAGGCCGTGGTCGTCCTGTCGCAGCAGTACGTCGAACAGCACGCGGCTGTAAGCGCTGCTGGCGTAGCTGCACGGGCCGAACTGCCACTGCTCCCTCACGGCCCGCTCAGCTGCCGCCAGCATGTTGGCGGGAATGGTACTGCTGGCGTGATGCGGCGTGACATGGCTGCGCGCTATGTAGGTAAGCGCGCCGTGCACCGCGTCGTCGACCAGCGACAGGGCAGACGCTACTGGCAGCATACCGAGCACTTGCGCGGCAACCTGCGTGGCCTTTTCCCGGGGTTCGAAAGGCAGGCCATGCGCTGCACAGCGCGAGGCGATGCAGGCACACACGTGTTCAATCGATAGGGCCGTGATTGCCTCGCCAAGCTGTTCGCGCCATTCGGGGCGGGGGCCTGCGCCCAACAGGTCAAGCAGCGCGCGACGCAACGGCATCAGGCCCGCACGTTGGTGCCCGTGCAGGCTTACATTCACCACCCAGTACACTTTGTCACGCCACGCCTTGGGTGTTGGGTCATTGCTGAACGATGCCGGTGGGGAATCCGGGTCGACCAGCAGAATCAGGTCCTCTTGCAAAGCCTGCAGCAGGCTTGCATCCATGGCCTTCGAAGGGCTGACATGTTCCTCGCCAGTGGGGTGCTCGGCCGGAAGCAGCCGCTCGTGTTGTTTGTCCATCCGCACCTCGAGCAGCGCCAACAGTTGCAGCTTGCGGGTTATCGAAAGGCTGCGCAGAGGTATCGGCTGGCGTCTGGCCAGTGACCAGTGTTCCCTGATGCGTTGGCGCTGCTGTGCTTGCAGCTCAAGCCTGGCTTGCTGACGCGCCGCCAGGCACGGCTGGCACGCGCAAACACGGCGCCACTTCGTATGCCCGGGGAAGTAATGGCGGTGGTCGCAGGTTTTGCAGAATGCCATGTTGTCGTGGCAGCTGGACGCCGTGCGGCTTTTGCGCCGCTCGAACAGGCTGGTTTTGCAGTAGGGACAACGCAGGGCGGCGCAGGGCAGGGGTGGAAAGGCCTTGATCAGGCTGCTGGGTGCTACGTCGATGGCGTAGCGCTCGAGCAGGTGTGCAATCTTCTCACCGCTGATGTATTCGCTGTACAGCGCCTCGACCTGTTCAGCGCTAAGGTGCTGCAGCTTTGCTTGGAAGTCCGACAAACCTGAATCTCCCTGAAAAGTCGGTAATAGCCCGCTTTGAGGATGATCGTGCTTGCCGAATGGATAAGTGAAGCGCGCAAAGGCTGGATAATTCTCCGCTACGTGTAGGGCGTTTCTGATTTGCCCGGAGATCGGCAATCCTTGCGCTTGACGCGCTGCGTTCAAGCGTGCGCCCTGTCCATCGTCGTGCCGTGCCCAAGGGCTACACTGAACGTTTCCGGCCTATCCATGGAGCCATGCCATGACTGCCAAGAACACGATTTGCCTGTGGTTCGATCACGACGCGCAGGACGCTGCGCACTTCTACGCCAGTACGTTTCCCGACAGCGAGGTGATCGCGGTGCACCAGGCACCGAGCGACTACCCCTCAGGCAAGGCGGGTGATGTGATCACGGTCGAGTTCACCGTCATGGGCATCCCTTGCGTGGGGCTCAATGGCGGCAAGGCATTCAGCCACTCAGAGGCGTTTTCGTTCCAGGTCAGCACTGAGGACCAGGCCGAGACCGATCGACTGTGGCACGCCATCGTCAGCAATGGTGGGCAAGAGAGCGCCTGCGGCTGGTGCAAGGACAAGTGGGGGATATCCTGGCAGATCTGCCCAAGGGTGCTGATCGAGGCCATTGGCAACCCGGACAGGGCGGCAGCAAAGCGGGCCTTCGAGGCGATGATGGGCATGGGCAAGATCGATGTGGCCGCCATCGAGGCGGCCCTGCGCGGCTGAAGGGAAAGGGCCCAAGCCTGGGCCCTGCGTGCCGGCTCAGGCCACTGGGATGGTCGGGTCTGCCGCTGCCAGTGCGGCCTGGCGGTCCTCGGCTGCCGGCGGGTAGATCCAGATCGAGTTGATCTGCGATTTCAGCACCTTGGCTTCGGCCTTGTCTGTCGGCGGCGAAACCTTGCGCTCCCAGCCTTCGGTGTACACCGCACCCCAGGCTCCCAGGTCGAGGCAGGTCACGTACTTGGGCTGGCTGTAGGGCATTGGCGCCACACCAATCAGCTCGGCCACGGCGTTGTTGCCTGCGTAACGCCCGAGCGGGATGGCATGCTGGCAGGACATCACCGCATAATTGCCTGCCTCATCGCAGGCGGCGTAGGCCACGTCACCGGCGGCGTACACCGCATCATTGCCTTTGACCTTGAGGTTGCCATCCACGTGCAGGCGGCCCTGGCGGTCACGTTCACCGCTGATCTGCTCGGTCAACGGGTTGGCCTTGAAACCCACGGTCCAGATCACCGTACTGGCCTCGATGCGCTGGCCGTTGTCGAGCAATACCCCCTCGGGGTCGACCGAGGCCACTGAGGCCGCGCAGATCCATTCGATACCCAGTGACTCGCACGCCTGTTCGATGGCGGGGCGAATGCCGTCACCCAGGGCTGCACCGATCTTCACGCCGCGGTCGACCACCACCACACGCAGCCGCGCCTGCTCGCCAAGGATGCTGCGCAAGCGCGATGGCAGCTCGGTGGCGGTCTCGATGCCGGTGAAGCCGCCCCCCGCAACCACCACGGTATTGCGTGCCGGGGTGTCGGGCAGGCTGGCCAGGGATTTGAGGTGGGTCTCAAGACGTGCGGCGCTGTCGATCGTGTCGACGTCGAACACATGTTCGATCCCGACCATGTCCGGTCGGTTGAGTACGCTGCCACAGGCCATGATCAGGCGGTCGTAGGGCAAACTGCATTCGGTACCACTTTGGGTGCGGTAGCTCACACGCTTTGCAGCTTCATCGATGTGGAACGCCGTGCCCTGCACGAAACGTACACTCACTGCCTCGAACAACGCCTGCAACGGCGCAGCCATGGTGTGCACCTCGGGCTCGTAGAACCGTGGGCGCACATGCAATTCGGGCTGCGGCGCGAGCAGCGTCACCTCGACATCCGTACGGCCATGCAGGTCGAGTTGGCGGATGGCGCTCAGGGCGCTCCAAAGGCCGGCGAAACCTGCGCCAATGATCAGGATGTTTTTCATCGTTGTGCTCCTGGAAGGTACGAATCAAACAAGGTAGTTCTTGTTTGCGATCAACGATGCTACGGGCGATGAACCGTCAGCCCTAGGCCAAAGAACCCTGAATTTCGGCCAGCGGTACGCTGCGGGCGAAGCGTGCACGGTAGTCGCGCGGGGTGACGGCCAGGTGGCGCTGGAAGGCCAGGCGCATGCGTTCTTCACTACCGAAGCCGCAGAGGCGGGCGACTTGCTCGATGTGTGCATCGGTATTTTCCAGCTGGCGCCGGGCCGCTTCCAGGCGCAAGACCTCGATCGCCTTGGCCGGTGTACGGCCGGTCTTGAGTTTGTATACCCGGGTGAAATTGCGCAGGCTCATGTGCGCCTGTTCGGCCAGGCGCTCGACGCTCAGGCGCGGGTCGCCCAAGTGCTCATTGATCCACAGGTGCAGGGCTTCGAACTCCGTGCAGTCCTGGCCTTGCAGCTTGAGCAGTTCGCTGAACTGCGCCTGCCCGCCCGGGCGCTTGAGAAACACCACCAGTTCGCGCGCCACCTGCATCGCGACGTCGCGGCCACAGTCGAGCTCGACCAACGCCAGTGCCAGGTCGATCCCTGCGCTCACGCCCGCCGAGGTCCACACGGTGCCTTGCTGAACGAAGATCGATTCATGGTCCACCTGCACGGCCGGGAAGTCACGGCGCAGCACCTCGCACATGGCCCAGTGGGTGGCAGCGCGGCGGCCGTCGAGCAGGCCGGCGCTGGCCAGCAGGAAAGTCCCGCTGCAGACCGATGCCGTGCGCCTGGCGTGCAGGCTGGCGCGGCGCAGCCAGGCCACCAGCGGGCCGTGCTCGGGAAGGCTGCGGATGATGTCCGGGGCGCCGGGTACGATCAGCGTGTCGACGGCCTGGGCCATGGCATCATCCAGGCGCTCGGTGGCCACCGCCAGACCTTCGGCGGTTGGCTGCAGACCCCCTTCGAGGCTGGCGGTATGCAGGCGGTAGCCGGGTAGGCCGCGCTCGGCCATGGCCTGGGTGGCTGCCCAGAACACGGTTTGCGCACCGCTGAGGTCGAGCAGGCCCATGGCGGGGTAGGCAACGAAGACCATCACCCGAGGCTGGTCGACGGGTAACAGGGGAGGCTCAAGTTGCCCTGCGATATCGGTCATGGTTTGGCCTGATTCAACGAAAAGTGGCGCTTGTCTATTAGGGTAACGCAACGGCCTTCCAGGGCATCAACTGCTCGCGCAGGGCAACGTTACAGGGACTTCGCGGCGGGGTGAATGCCCAGGCCGGATGCCGATTATCTGTACTGTTGCGTAAGGCCGAAGCCTAACTGTGCCGGTCCAGGCTGGGCAAATGGCTTTATGCTGTAACCAAATATGTCTAGTACGCCTGAAGAAGGAAGCTGTAATGCCGCTCAAGGACCTGCTGATCGCCCTGGTGGTGATCGTCGCCTGGGGAGTCAATTTCGTGGTCATCAAGGTAGGCCTTGATGGTCTGCCGCCGATGTTGTTAGGGGCGCTGCGCTTTATGCTGGTTGCGTTCCCGGCGATCCTGTTGGTCAAACGGCCGAATTTGCCATGGCGCTGGCTGATCGCCTATGGCGCCACGATCTCCCTGGGCCAGTTCGCTTTCCTGTTCCAGGCCATGTACAGCGGCATGCCGCCAGGCCTGGCGTCACTGGTGTTGCAGTCCCAGGCTTTCTTCACCCTCGGCTTTGCCGCGCTGTTTCTAGGGGAGCGCTTGCGCCTGGCGAGCCTGCTGGGTTTGCTGGTGGCAGCCAGCGGGCTGGCGTTGATCGGCAGCGAGGACAGTGGCCACGTACCAATGGTGGCGCTGCTCCTTACCCTGTGTGCAGGCGCCATGTGGGGCATGGGCAACATCATCACAAGGCGTTTTGGCTCGGTCGACCTGGTTGCGCTGGTGATATGGGGCGGGCTGATCCCGCCGCTGCCGTTCCTGGCCTTGTCGTGGTGGCTGGAAGGGCCGGAACGCATCGGCCATGCGTTGGCCAATATCGGCTGGAGCTCGGTGCTGGCGCTGGCTTACCTGGCGTTCGTAGCCACCATGCTCGGCTACAGCCTGTGGAGCACCCTGCTGTCGCGGCACCCGGCGGGCAAAGTTGCGCCGTTCTCGTTGCTGGTGCCGGTAATCGGCTTGAGTTCGTCCGCCTGGTTGCTGGGGGAGCGGCTCACGGCGGTGCAGGGGTGGGGGGCGCTGCTGGTGATGCTCGGGTTGCTGGTCAATGTGTTCGGACCCAAGCTTGGCCAGCGGTTACGGGCCGCCAGCGCGCAATAACGATTGTGTAGAGCCGTTCGGCCCTTGCGGGTAAACCCGAAGGGCCGATGCTTTGTTAGACTCGGGCTCTTTGTCACGCCACCGGAGCCCCCATGATCATCTCCACCACCAGCCAGCTCGAAGGCCGGCCAATCGCTGAGTACCTTGGCGTAGTCAGCTCCGAATCGGTGCAAGGTATCAACTTCGTGCGCGATTTCTTTGCACGCTTTCGCGACTTCTTCGGCGGCCGTTCACAGACGCTGGAGGGCGCGCTACGCCTTGCCCGCGAGCAGGCGACCGAGGAACTGAAAGCCCGGGCACGGCAGTTGCAAGCCGACGCAGTGGTGGGTGTGGATTTCGAAATCAGCATGCCCTCCGTGCAAGGCGGCATGGTCGTAGTGTTCGCCACGGGCACCGCTGTGCGCCTGAAATAAAGGCATTGTGCCACTGGTCGGGTCCCGCTGTTTTGCCCGGGCAGTCCGTAAATGACCGGCTAGTCTCACTTTCACAGGCTGCGTTTTTCAGGCAAAACTCTTCCTTTGCCGACGCGGTCGCCACTGAAATGGAGACAGGGCATGAGCGAGTCCTTTTTCGAAGACATGAATGATGCGTTCCCCATCAACAGCCAGGTGCGCTGCGGTCAGGCAGCGTTTCGGCTGGGCTTTGCCCACATGACACTGGATGATTCGGAGCAGCTGCAACCGGCACATCTGCAGCGCAGCAAAAAGGGCCGCTTCACGCCGAGGGTCGCGCCGAGAAAGTGACCCCGTTCACATAACCCCGCACCTACCGCGGGGTTTTTTTATGCGTTGTTTGACCTTGCTCATGGTAACGCTCGTTTGTGCTCGCCGAATCGATGCCGCTGTGGTCTTCTGCCAGGGGATCTCAGCAGAGGAGCACCGCTGTATGCGGGTCAGGGAAGAAACTTACTGGCAGTGGGCCGACGCACAATTGCACTGCCGCAGCCACGATGAAGCGTTGAGCGATGGCACCACCATCGACGTGCAGGTACGCCTGTCTCGGCTGGGCGCCACGCAGCTGTTCCTGGGGCTGTACGGCCAGGGTGGCAAAGCGTTGCTGGAAGAGTACTACCCGGCACGCCCGGGTGAGACCATGACACGTGCCTTGGTATGGGGCGTGGAGCGGGCCAGGGCGCTGGCGACCGGCGCATTGGCATTGCCGCAGCAGCAACGTCGGCAGGCATGAAAAAGCCCGGCCTATGCGGGCCGGGCTCAGAAAGTGGTGCGGCAACTCAATGAAGGGTCAGTTGAGCGGCTCGATCACCTTGACTGCCTGCCGCTCACGGGCGGCGGGCCATTCTTGTTGCAGGGTCTGCAGCACGCGGCCAACGAACTCGGTGTCGGCGGCAGCCTTCTTGCCGACGTAGCCCTGGCCACGGCGGTAGACCTTGAAGCGGGCACGCATGCTGGGCAGGTGCTCTTCGAATTCATCTTCTACGGTATTCGGCGGCAGGCGGTCGAGGCGCACTTCGCCGGTTTGGCTGACCCACAGCAAGTGGTCGTCGAGGCTGTCCTTGCGCATGGCGAACAGCTGGGCCAGTTGGTCAATTGTGGGATTGTTGTTCAAGTTCATCATAAAGCCCCCATTACCCGTTTTTGTTGGTGATTTTCACAGTTGGCGCTACAGCATGTAGCGCACTACCTAGGCTGCTACAGCAGCATCGCAACAGGGGCTTTCTCACGCTGCCTTTTGGACAGTTCCCTCTCCACGGATGGCCTGCGTTACCGCGCAGGCCATCTGGAACACCCTTGCCACCGCTCCCGATCGGGGAGACGGCTTCATCATGCCCAAGCGCGATGAATGGCGTCAACCGTTTTGTAGTGAATATTTTTGGTCACTACATCTTGTCCGACAATCCTGCTCGAGGCGTCTGTCAGCGGCCAATACGGGAGAGGATCCGGTAGGCTGCACGCACACGTTCCTCGTTGGGATAATTACGGTTTGCGAGAAGCACGATGGCCTTGCCTTCGGCCGGAATGAACGCGGCATAGGCACCAAAACCGCTTGTGGAACCGGTCTTGTTGTACCAGGCCTGGGCGAGGGCGGGGCGCGTCGGGGTAAGGCGCTGGGTGGGCTGAGGCTCCCGAACCATCCGTGAGCTGTTGCCATCGACCAGCGTATCGAGCGCTGTGGGGTAGGGGTAGCGTTCCCATCCCAGGCCTTGGGTCATTGCGCCGACCTGGAAATAGCCCGACTGGGTGATGGCGGCCGCGTTTCTCAGCGCAGGCGATAGCTCGGCTGGCTGCATGTGCAGGCGCACGTAGCGCAGCAGGTCGCTAGCGCTGGTCTTGATTGCATAGGCCTGATCGGCATACGGGCCCGGGTTGACGTGCACCGCGCGGTTTTGCGCGTCATACCCTTGGGCATAGAGGCCCTGCGCGCTGGCAGGTACCTGAAGGTAGGTATGCTTCAGGCCCATTTGCGGCAACAGGCTTTTGCTCATCAGTTCAGCGAATGGCTGCTGCTGCGCACGTGCCGCCAGGTCACCGAACAGCCCAAGGCTTGGGTTCGAATAGCAGCGTTGGGTGCCGTGTGCGGCACTGGGCTTCCAGGTTCGGAAGAACTCCAGCGCTTGCGCGTCAGTCTGCACAGTGTCAGGGAACTGCAGGGGCAGGCACGCGGCGCTGTAAGCCCCCAGTTCGAGCACGCTGGCCTTGCCCAGCGCCGTGCCGGCAAGCGCTGGCTGGTAGCGTTGGGCCGGTGCGTCGAGATCGAGCTTGCCTTCGGCGCTGGCCAGTGCGGCAAGGGTGGCGGTGTAGGTTTTGCTCAGGGAACCGATCTCGAACAGCGTATCGGCGGTGACAGCCCTGTCGTCGGCCTTGCTGGCCACGCCGTAGCTGAAGTAGTGCGCTTTGCCGTCGACGTACAGCCCTACGGCCATGCCGGCGATGTCCTGCTCCTGCATCAGTGGGTGGATGATGGCGTCCACCTGAGCCTGCAGCGGATCGGCTGCGTTTGCAGGGGCGGCAATCAAGGCCAGCGCGGCGGCGGCAGTCAGGGAAGCGAAGTGCATACGAAGATCCTTTCAGGCTGTGTCCGTTCAGCGACACCGATGGGGGTTCCGGCGTTAGCGGAATTAAGCCCGAAACCTTATCGTCTGCCCTTGCACAACGACAAGATGGAAACTGTTATGAGACATTTGCGCATGTTGTTCGACAACTTCACCCTGGCCCTGCTCGGGGTGGTGCTGATCGCCACCGTGCTGCCCTGTTCTGGCGATGGCGCGGTGTATTTCGGTTGGTTGACCAACCTGGCCATCGGTCTGCTGTTCTTCCTTCACGGTGCCAAACTGTCACGCGAGGCGATTATCGCCGGGGCTGGGCACTGGCGCCTGCACTTGTTGGTGTTCTCTTGCACCTTCGTGCTGTTCCCATTGCTTGGCCTGGCGTTCAAGCCACTGTTCGTGCCACTGGTGGGCAACGAGTTGTATCTGGGCGTGCTCTACCTGTGCGCTTTGCCGGCCACCGTGCAGTCGGCGATTGCCTTCACGTCGTTGGCCCGCGGCAACGTGCCGGCAGCCATTTGCAGTGCAGCGGCCTCCAGCCTGATCGGGATCTTCCTGACACCGCTGCTGGTGATGCTGTTGCTGGGGGCCGGAGGGGAAACCGGTTCGGGGCTGGACGCCGTGCTGAAAATCACCCTGCAACTGTTGGTACCGTTCGTCGCCGGGCAGATCGCGCGCCGCTGGATCGGGGCCTGGGTCAAGCGCAATGCGCGCTGGCTCAAACTGGTCGATCAGAGTTCGATCCTGCTGGTGGTCTACACCGCGTTCAGTGAGGCGGTGGTGACGGGCTTGTGGCACACCGTATCGCCACAGCATCTTGCAGGCTTGTTCGCTGTGTGCGGGATCCTGCTGGCGGTGGTGCTGTTCGGTACGCGCCTGCTGGGCAAGGTGCTGGGGTTCAGCCTTGAAGACCGCATCACCATTCTGTTTGCAGGGTCCAAGAAGAGCCTGGCTACGGGCGTGCCAATGGCGCAGGTGCTGTTCGTGGGCAGTGGCATCGGGGCCATGATCTTGCCGCTGATGCTGTTCCATCAGATCCAGTTGATGGTGTGTGCGGTGCTGGCGCAGCGGTATGCAAGCCGAGTGGAGGAAGGCGAGGCGACTGCAGCTTCCTCGTGATGAGTCATCGATACCGGCCTGCGTGGGCCTGGCTCGGACCAGGCCGGTATCGACTAACGCGCCTGCCCCGAACTGCGCTGACGCAAGGCTGTGCTCACCTCGGCCTCGACCTTGTAGGCGGGCTCTTCCAGCGCCTGGTAGTTGCGCGTATAGCGCCGGGCGAATTCCTCTACCCCCAGTTCCTGATACTGCTGCACATGCTTGAGTTCATGCGCCCACAGGGCCACGTTGTCCTCGGCATCGCGGGCATGGCGGAAGATGATCGTGTCGATCAGCGTTACCGCGTTCACATCCGGGTTCTGCAGCAGGGCATTGGCAGCGCTGATCTGCTGCTCGTCGCCAACCCGAAAGCGCGCGGCATCGAGCACGGCGAAGTCATACCAGCCTTCGAGCTGGGCCCGTATGTGCAAGGGGATCGGTTCACTGCCGCTGGCGGTTGCTTCATCGCGCGCCTGGCGCAAGCCGAAGGCCAGGCTGCTGGCGGCCATGACCTCGACGTCCTTGAGCACCTGGCCGGGGTCGATCGGCGCACAGAAGCAGCCCATCAGGCAGACTGGGTACTGCCCCGGTGGGCACACCTGTTCGGCAGAGGCCGCCGTGCTCAGCAACAGGGCCCACAGCAGGCTAGCCGCTCTCATTCAGAGCCCTTTCGACGTGGCTTCGGCTGGCCTCTAGAACTTGGCTTTGAACCGTCTCGCTAGCCAGCATCCGCCCGACCACCAGCGCCCCGACACACTGGCTGATCAGTACCCAGGCCAAGGCTTCATCCTCCAGCGTCTGGCTCCATGCACTGTGCAGGCTCACCAGCCAGTGCTCGGCTTCTTCACGTACCGGCCGTTCAGCGCGGGCGATTTCCACCCCCAGCGGCGGCAGCGGGCAGCCGCCCTCGGCATTGTGCAGATGCGCCAGGCTCAGGTACTGCTGCAGGCAGCGCGCCAAGCGCTCGCGGCTGGCGCCTTGGTTGGCCAGGCGTGCCAGCGGGCTGTTGCACAGCTCCTGGCGGACCACTTCGGTAAACAAGTCGTCCTTGGACGGGAAGTGGTTGTAGAAGGCACCGCCGGTCAGGCCGATGGCCTTCATCAGCCCGGCCACGCCAGTGCTGGCAAAACCACCACGCTTGGCCAGGGCGCCGCTGCTGGCAAGCAGCTTGTCACGGGTTTGTTGCTTGTGGTCGGTTGAGTAGCGCACTTGAAAGCCTCACGCGCGGCTTGACGATGGCGGTGATCATAACATAGCGTTCGTTTACTAAACGATCGTTCATCAATGGAGGCACGCATGACAGAACAACGAAAAGTGGTGCTGGTGGTCGGCGCGGGGGATGCCACTGGCGGCGAAATCGCCAAGCGGTTTGCCCGTGAGGGGTATTTCGCCTGCGTCACTCGGCGCCAGGCCGACAAGCTGCAACCGCTGGTGGACGAGATCCGCGCTGCAGGCGGTCAGGCACAGGGTTTCGCCTCCGATGCACGCAAGGAAGACGAGGTCGCTGAGCTGGTCGAGACCATCGAGCGCGACATTGGCCCGATCGAAGCCTTTGTTTTCAATATCGGCGCCAATGTGCCCTGCAGCATCCTTGAGGAAACACCGCGCAAATACTTCAAGATCTGGGAAATGGCCTGCTTCGCAGGCTTTCTGACCGCCCAGGCGGTGGCCAGGCGCATGGTCGTGCGTGAGCGCGGCACAATCCTTTTCACCGGTGCCACTGCTGGCACCCGTGGCGCAGCCGGGTTTGCAGCCTTTGCCGGTGCCAAGCATGGCCTGCGGGCCTTGGCGCAAAGCATGGCGCGTGAGTTAGGGCCGCGCAATATCCACGTTGCCCATGTGGTAGTGGATGGCGGCATCGACACCGCGTTCATCCGCGACAGTTTCCCCGACCTTTACGCCCTCAAGGATCAGGACGGTGTTCTGGATCCGGTGCACATCGCCGACAACTACTGGTTCCTGCACGCGCAGCCCCGCGACGCCTGGACCTTCGAACTCGACCTGCGCCCGTGGATGGAGCGCTGGTAAGGCCTACCCTCAAAAGGAGTGCGTTGCATGAGCAAGACCGTGGAGTTTTTCTTCGACCTGGGTAGCCCCGCCAGCTATCTGGCCTGGACCCAGCTACCGGCACTGTGCGCCCGCCAGGGCGCAACGTTGCAGTACCGGCCGATGTTGCTGGGCGGTGTGTTCCAGGCCACAGGCAACGCGTCGCCAGCGATGATCCCCGCCAAGGGGCGATACATGTTCACCGACCTGGGGCGGTTCGCCGCGCGCTATGGGGTGCCGTTCGGGCTCCCGCCTGGCTTCCCCATCAACACCTTGGCTTTGATGCGCGGCCTGGTAAGCACGCAGTTGCGCGCCCCGGAACGCTTCGAAACCTTGCTGGCGGCGCTGTTCAACGGGTTATGGGTTCAACGGCGCAACCTGGGGGATGCCGCCGTATTGGAGCAGGTGCTGGCAGATGCGGGGTTTAGCGCCGCTGAATTTCAGGTGCTGATTGGCGACGCAGAGGTGAAGGCGGCATTGAAACAGACGACAGAGGAGGCTGTGGAGCGAGGGGTGTTCGGCGCACCGACCTGTTTTGTCGACGGGCAGATGTACTTCGGCCAGGATCGTCTGGATTTCGTGGCCGATGCACTCAAGCCTTGAGCGCAGCGGGCTGTTCGCAGCGTCACACGCGAACAGCCCGGGCCATTGGCCCTTGAGTCAGAAGTTGGCCGGCGTGTTGGCGCTGATGATCTCCGCTTCGTCCTGACCAATGTTCTTGAAGCTGTGCGGCAGGGTGGTGGGGATGTAGTAACCATCGCCAGAGTTGAGAACGCTGACCTGGCCATCGACCCACAATTCCACGGTCCCTCGTGTGACCAGCCCGCATTCCTCGCCTTCGGCATGCACGATCGGTTCACCCGAATCGGCGCCTGGCGCATACAACTCACGCAGCATGCGCATCTGCCGTGCCTCGACGCTGGCACCGACCAGCAGCATGCGCAGGCCATTGCGGCCCAGGTCAGGCTGCTCGCTGGCGCGAAACACGAAGCGCTCTTCTCGTACCGGCTCGTCGAAGCTGAAGAACTCTGCCAAGGTCATGGGGATGCCTTCGAGCAGTTTCTTCAGGGAACTGACCGACGGGCTGACGCGGTTTTGCTCGATCTGCGAGATGGTCGAGTTGGTCAGCCCGCTGCGGCGGGCCAGTTCGCGTTGGGAAAGGTTGTTGCGTTCACGCACCAGTTTGAGTCGTGTCCCCGTGTCCATAGCCGCCTTGTAATCAGAGGTGTTAAAAATAATTGGCGCATTAAAACACACTCTGCACGCGCGCGCGCTGTGCTTGTCAGGCCCGCGCGCGCGGCATCGGCCACAGCCCGACCAGCAGCAACAGCACAGCCACGACCAGGAAGGGCAGGCGCGGGTCGACGGCGTAGATCAGTGTCCCGGCCAGCGGGCCGATCACCGCCCCCATGCCTTGAGCGGCACCGATGGACCCCGCAGTGGCGCCCTGTTCTGCGGCGTTCATGGCATTGGCGGCGAGTGCCGAGAACGCCGGGAAAACAAAGCCCATGCCGGCGGCGGCGACAAAATAGCACCCCCACAGCCACGGCGCGGTGGTAGCCAGCGAGCCGGCGGCGAAGCCCAGTGCCGAAACGCTGGCGCCGACGCGGATCATCTTCAGCGGTGGCCATTCCAGCTGGCGCAGGATGACCTGTGACAGGATCAGTGCCACCCCGACGGTGGTCAGGGCGATGCCGGCGGCTTGGGCGGCCTGCGCCGGCCCCAGTTGCAGGCGGTCAAGGGCGAAGAAGCCGACGATGATCTGCGACACCGTCACGCTGAGCATCGCGCTGAAGGCCACCAGCAGCGGCCGGCGCAGGCGCGGGTCGCTCAGGTGCACCGGACTGGGTGCATGGCGATGTGCGAGGGGTTGCGGCTTGAGTTTGAACAGCAGGACCAGAAACGCGCTGGCAGGCAGCAGCGACATCACATGAAAGGGCAGGCTCAAGCTGTGCCGTGCCAGCAAGGCCGCCAGCGCCGGCCCCAATACCAGGCCTACTGCATTCGCTGCCCCCAGCGATGCCATGGCCCGGGCACGCTGCTGTGGCCCGACATGGTCGGCGATCAGCGCATTGCAGCCCACCGGAATGGCCGCGTAGAAGGCGCCGATACAGCCGCGCGCGAGCATCAGGCCGACGAACGCCAAGGTAGCCCCTGGCAGCCAGCGCAAAGCGCCTTCGACGAACAGGCACAGCAGCCAGTACGCCAGCGTGAAGCCAGCACTGCCCAGCAACAGGATGCGACGGCGGCCCAGTCGATCAGCTGCGCGCCCCCACGGGCGGGCCAGCAGCACCCAGACCACACCCGATACAGTCACCGCTGCGCCGGCTTGCCAGGTGGCCATGCCGAGCAGGCGGGCGATGGGCCCGATCAAGGCGACGAAGGCCATCATCGCCATGGTGCAGGCCATGTTGGCCAGCAGCAACGGGCGCGTGTCCAGTGTGCTGGCGGTGGTCAGGGTGGCAGGGTCCTTCGCGACATTCATCGGGCATTCCAGGGCAGTTGGGCAGACGGCGTGCAAATGGATGGGAACATTCATCGGTTGTCGGGCCTGCCCATGCACCACCTGCCGTCAGTCACTGCGGCGCAGCGGCCCTGGCCACATGCTACGCAATACCCCGTCCCGGCGCACCAGCGCATGCATCAGCGCGGCGCCCAGGTGCACCAGCACCGTAGCGAACAGCAGGTAGCCGGCCCAGCCATGCGCCTGGCGCAGTATTGCGTACAGTTGCAGGTCGTGCGGGGCGATCGCGGGCAGTTGCAGTGGGCGAGGGTACCCGCCTGCCGAGAGCATGGCCCAACCCAATAGCGGCATTGCCAGCATCAACGCGTAGAGCAACAGGTGCGATGCGCCTGCAGCGAGCCGCTGCAGCGCGGGCAGCTCCTGTGGCAGAGGGGGGTGGGGCAGGCTCAGGCGCAGGCCGATACGCACGATTACCAGAAGCAGCAGGGCCAGGCCCGTAGCCTTGTGCAGCTCTACCAGCACCGGGTGGCGCAACGAGAGGTCGCCCACCATGCTCACGCCAATGAACAGCATGGCGATGATCAGAACCGCCATCAGCCAATGCACCAGGCGGGCCAGGGGGTGGAAGGCTTCAGGTTTCATGGGCGGGCTCCTGCGCCGAGGGCTTCGCGGCTGCGGCGGTTGAAGGATTCCGAGTAGGCCGCCGAACGGGCAGCGAGGATCGGGTCATTGGAGGGCTGGATGCCGCTGGGCAGGATCAACGGGTCGAAATTCACGTCACGGCAGGCGCCTTGCTCCGGTGCATCCACCTGTTCGATGACCAGGGTGCCGGCATCGACGCTGCGCCGCTCGGCGGGCCAGGGCTGGGCCGGGTCGTCCTGCGCATCGCCGGGGTTGGCCAATACCAGGCGCAGGGTCCAACGCAACGGGCCCTGGTTCAGGCGTTGCTGCAGGTCATGCTGCAGGAACTGCTTGTCGTCGACCTTGCCGGGCAAGGCCGCAAAAGGCGTTTGTGGCTCCAGTTGCCAACGCACTGGGTGCGCAGCGCCACTGGCATCGATCAGGCGGAAGGCATTGATGCTGTGGTACTGGGTGTTGGCAAAACTGTCGCTGGGTTTGTAGCTTGCGGCCCATTGGCGGAAGGCGGCGCTTTCCGGGTGGGCGGCAAAGAAGGCCTGCTGCTTTGCCGGGTCCGGCTTGCCGGTAGCAGGGTCGGGCGCGTTGGCCAGCACCTGGTCGTAAAACCCTTGTGGCGTGCTGATCGCCAGCACGGGCGGATTGTTCATCCCGGTGCGCCAGACTTGGCCGTCGTCGGTGCTCAGCTCAATGGCCAGGCTGCGCACCGGGACGCCGGTATCGGGGGCGAAGGGGTTGGCGCCACCGATGGCGAAACGGCCGATGACCGATACGCGATCCTGGGTGAACGCGCGTGCTGTCGATAGCGCGGCGGCCTGGCCGCTGGGCTGGAAATAGCCGCTCACGCACAGGCCCTTGGCGTGGTTCTTGCGATAGCCGGGATAGTGGCCGGCCTGGGCTTCGAAGGTGTCGATGATGCGTTGCGGGGTCAGCTCTGGCCCGCCGATCCAGCCTGCGGCGTAGGCAAAGCCTGCGCCCAAGGCCAGCATCACGGCGCCAATGCCGGCCAGGCGCAGGGCCTTGTCCGGGCCGTGCAAGGGTGAGTTCATGGTGTTCATCCGGTTCAGTGAAGATGCCGGTACGACGGGGCTGGGAAATATTTATTCCATGGGTGGGAATATATTTTGTGGCCGCGCGTCTGCCCCATACACTGACCACCCCCGAGCCGGTACCTTGCCATGCACGACCTGGACGAACAGCAGTGGCGCGAGTTGCTGCAGCGCCTGCGCCGCTTTGCCTTGTGGCTGAGCCGCGAACCGGGCAGCGCCGACGACCTGGTGCAGGCCACGGTGGAGCGAGCCCTTAGCCGCAGCACCCAGCAACGTGATGCCGATGCGCTGCGTGCCTGGTTGTTCACCATTCTTTACCGGCTGTTTCTTGACGGTAAACGCCGTGAGCGCCTGCACAACCGCTGGTTATCGTGGTTCGGCCGGGCGGAACAGGAAAGCGAAGCACTCGGCGGCAACATCGAAAGCATCGTTCTGGCCCAGGCCGACCTGCAAGCCTTCGCCCGGCTATCGACCGAGCAGCGTGCCTTGCTGCTGTTGGTGAGTGTCGAAGGGCTGAGCTACAAAGAGGCGGCCCAGACACTCGGCATCCCCATCGGCACGGTGATGTCGCGCCTGTCACGTGCCCGTGCCGCCCTGCGTGAACTGACCGAGGGCAACCCCCAGCCCCCGGCTCTGCGGAGACTGAAATGACGCGCCTGATACCCAGCGAAGACGAGTTGCATGCCTACGTTGATGACCGACTCGAGCCGACGCGGCGTGCCGAGGTGCAGGCCTGGCTGGCGGCCAACCCTCAGCAAGCTGCACGTATCGAAGCCTGGCGCAACGATGCTCGGCGCTTGCGCACGGCCCTGGCCGGTTTCGGTGATCAACCCGGGGCGGCGCAGTTGGATCTCGGCCAGTTGCAACGGCGTGTGCGTCAACGGCGCCAGCGGCGCCTGGCGTCGGCTGCAGTGCTGCTGCTGGCACTGGGCGTGGGCGGGGTGGGTGGTTGGCAGGCGCGGCAGGTCACGTTGGCAGGGAGCGCGTTGCCCATGGCCGATGCGGTCCAGGCACATCGTTTGTTCGCCGGCAGTGAGGCGCTGGATATCCAGGCCAGTGACCCCACGCAGTTGCGCGACTGGCTGGGCAGGCATTTCAGCAGGGTGGGGCAATTGCCTGACTTGACCGGTTACGGGTTCCAGCCTGTGGGGGCACGATTGTTGAGCAATGAGCAGGGGCCTGCGGCGTTGCTGGTGTTCCAGGACCGCCAAGGGCAGCGCATCAGCCTGTTCCTGCGCTCACCTGGTGAGCGTTTCGAACGCATGCCGCAAGGGCAGCGTGTCGATGGCCAACTGGAGGCGAGGTACTGGTCGCATGGGGCCTACAACTTTGCCTTGGTCAGTGCGGCGGATGATGTGCGCGGGGCCGGGGTGGGGGAGGCCTTGCGTTCGGGCCTTTAGGGTTGGGTAAGCCCGGTCACGGGCCATTGAGCAACGTGTGCGCTGGAGTAACAGCCTTACCCAATTTCTGGAAGTTGACGCAACTTCTGTGAGAGCGGTTGGCCCGGAAACTCGGTGGTCTTGCCGGTTAGTCGGTCGCTGGCAGGGCGAGCCTCATCGCCGGCAAGCCGGCTCCCACTAAAAGAATCGCGTCAACTTTTAGCAATTGGGTACGACAGTCCCCCCTGTGAGAGGAATCGTCTTGCTCAACGTCTAAAAGCTGGCGCGATCCTTGTGGGAGCCGGCTTGCCGGCGATCACCGGCGAAGCCGGTGCCATTCACCACAGTGCCTGCATCGCCCCTAGCCGGTCAGCTCAACTCCAGCCAGATCGGCGCATGGTCGGAGGGTTTTTCCATCGCGCGCAGCTCATAGTCCACACCCGCTGCCTTGATCCGCGGCACCAGGTGCTGCGAAGCCATGATCAGGTCGATGCGCAGGCCACGCTTGGGGTCGTCCTCGAAGCCGCGGCTACGGTAGTCGAACCAACTGAAGCGGTCCGTTACCTCAGGATGCAGGTGGCGGAAACTGTCCACCAGCCCCCAGCCCTTGAGGCGCTCCATCCACTCGCGCTCCTCGGGGAGGAAGCTGCACTTGCCTGTTTTCAACCAGCGCTTGGCGTTGTCAGGGCCAATACCGATGTCGCAGTCCTGGGGCGAGATGTTCATGTCGCCCATCACCAGCACGGGCTGGTCGTGCTGGAACTGCCCCTCCAGCAACGCCTGCAGGTCGCTGTAGAAACGCTGCTTGGCCGGGAATTTGGTGGGGTGGTCGCGGCTTTCGCCCTGCGGGAAGTAACCATTCATGATGGTGATCGGTGTGCCATTGGCATCAGCGAACGTACCCCAGATGAAACGGCGCTGCGCGTCTTCTTCGTCCGTGGCAAAGCCTTTGAACAGGCGAAGCGGCGCCTGGCGCGAAAGCAGGGCAACGCCGTAGTGGCCTTTTTGCCCGTGGTAGTGCACGTGATAGCCCAAGGCCTGAACGTCGGCCAAGGGGAACTGATCGTCGCTGACTTTGGTTTCCTGCAGGCCGATCACGTCCGGCTGGTGCTTTTCGATCAGGGCCGCCAGCTGGTGCGGGCGGGCCCGCAGGCCGTTGATGTTGAAACAGACGATCTTCATGGAAAGACAATCCCGGTAAAAGGCCGGATGCTAGCCGACATCGCCCCTGATCACCAGCGTGGCGGCTTCGCCGAGGCGCTGCTAACGTGCACTCACGGGGGGAACGATGCGCCGCCGGGCTCCTCCAAGGCACTGTATGCCCACTCCAGGAGGTCTGCCCGCAATGCCCGAAGCCACCGCCGCCCAGGCTCGCGTCTGCACACTCGATGATGGCTACAGCCGTGAGGCCCGCTCACTTCTGTACAACGCTTATCTGAACGAGCCCACCTTCGCCTACATCTTCGAGGCCCAGCGCCCTGGCTACGAACGACGGTTGCGCGTGATGGTACGCGAGTGGGTTCGTCAGCATTTCTACCTGCAGTTGCCGGCCATTGGCCTGTTGCTGGATGACCGCCTGATCGCATTGGCACTGATCGTGCCGCCGCAGCGCCGCCTGGGCGTGGCCGACAGCTGGGCCTGGCGCCTGCGCATGCTGCTGGGCACCGGGCAACGCTGCACGCGACGTTACATGGAGTACCAGGCAGCGCTGGTCGGCTGCCTGCCAACACCGCAGGTTCACATGTTGCCGCTTCTGGGTGTGCATCCGGCGTTTCGCGGTCAGCACTACGGCGAACAATTGTTACAAGCCGTGCACGACTGGTGTGCAGAAGACCCCAACACTCAAGGCGTGGTGCTGGATTCGGGTAACGAGCATTACCTCCCGTTCTATGAGCGCCAGGGGTATCAGGAGATTGGCGAGGTGGCTGTAGGGCCAATCCGTGAACGGGTGTTTTTTCATCCCTGTCCGGTATCTTCAGTTTCCCCGACTACTTGAAAGCTCGCCAGGCGGCTCCCTTGAGCGCCTGGCTCTGGTAGCATGCGCCGCATGACGTATTCAGGAAGACTGACTTGGGGCCTGGTTTTCTGGGTTGCCAGTTTCACAGCATGGGGGCAGAGCGAATTGCTGGTGCAGGTAAAGCCTGCCAACAAGGCGCTCAAAGCCAATGTCGAAGGCTATGTAGGTACCCTTGGGGACCGCGATGAAGAGGCGCTGTTGCGCTTCAGTCGCGGGGCTCAGGAGCAGGCGCGAAAAGCGGCGCAAGCGCTGGGTTACTACCAGGCTCAGATCGATAGCGAGGTCAGGCCTTCTGCCAGGGCCGACGAACCTGCGAAGCTGATCCTTCATATCGAACCGGGCGAGCCTGTGCGCCTGCGCAACGTGACCGTGCGCATCGAGGGGCCTGCCAGCGAGATGAAGGCGTTTCGCGTACCTGACAGCAAAGCCCTGCGCGCTGGTGAGCAACTCAACCATGGGCTTTACGAGGATGCCAAGCGGCTGATCCAGAACCAGGCCTCACGCTACGGTTTCTTCAGCGGGCATTTCACCCGCCAGCGCCTGGCCGTCGACCCGCAGGCCGGGGTGGCCGATATCGAACTGGTGTATCAGAGCGGCCCACGCTATCGCTTGGGGGCGGTCAGGTTCAGTGGCGATACCCCGCTGGACGAAGACCTGCTGCAGCGGATGGTTTCGTTCAAACCGGGCACGCCCTACGACTCCGAGTTGATCGCAGAACTGAACAATGATCTGCAGTCCAGCGGTTACTTCGAAGGTGTAAGGGTCGATGCCGCGCCCACTGCCGCAGTGGCCGAGCAAATTCCTGTGGACGTACGCCTCGATACCCGCAAGCCGCGGACCATGGGCCTTGGTCTGGGCTTCTCGACGGATGTCGGGCCGCGCGGCAAAGCCAATTGGACGCGCCACTGGGTCAACGCCCAAGGCCATAGCTACGGCTGGGAGACAGAGCTTTCTGCCCCCCGGCAAAACGTCGGGCTGTGGTACGACGTGCCTCTTGACCCACCCCTGACCGACAAGTTGCGTTTCGCTGGCGGCTATCAGAATGAAGAGATCGCCGGCACAGACACGCTCAGCAAGCTGCTGACCGTGGGGCCCGAATGGCACAGCAAGCTGCCCAGTGGCTGGCAGCGCGTGATCTCGCTCAAATACCAGCGTGAAGAGTATCGCCTTGGCGACGATTCAGGCCTGAGCAACCTGCTCATGCCGGGCGTAAGTTTCTCTTACTTGCGCAGCGACAACCGCATTGACCCGCACAACGGCTACCGCCTGCAATTCGATACCCAGGTGGCCAAGGAAGGGCTGGTGTCCGACACCAACCTGTTGCATGGCAACGTACTGCTCAAGGGCCTGACCACGCTCGGGCACAACCACCGCTTGCTCGGCAGGTTGCAGTTCGGAGGCAGCGCCACCAACGGTTACAAGAACAATATCCCGCCCTCGCTGCGCTTCTTCGCCGGTGGCGATCAGAGCGTGCGCGGCTACGACTATCAGACGCTGTCGCCTAAGAATAGCGACGGCGACCGTATCGGTGGCCGTTATCTGGTCGCAGGCAGCGTCGAATACCAGTATTCGCTGACCGAGAAGTGGCGTGTGGCGACGTTCGTCGACCAGGGCAATTCGTTCAACTCGCTGGAGCTGCCGAGCCTCAAGACCGGGGTCGGTTTCGGCGTGCGCTGGGTTTCGCCGGTCGGGCCATTGCGCCTCGACCTGGCCAAGGCCCTCGATGACGACGGTGGTATCCGCCTGCATTTCTCCATGGGGCCAGAGCTGTGATGCGTGTGTTCAAATTCATTCTGCTGGGCCTGCTCGGCAGCGTGTTGCTGGTTGTTCTGGCGCTGGGGGCATTACTGGCCACCGAAGGTGGCAGCCGTTGGGTACTCGGGCGCGTGCCAGGTTTGCAGGTCAGTGATTTCCAAGGGCGCCTTGCGGGCCGCTGGCAGGCGAGCCAGTTGACCTGGGCTGACGGCGGCAACCGCGTCGACGTGCAAGCTCCGCTGCTGAACTGGACGCCTGGCTGTTTGTTGCGGGCAACGCTGTGCATCGATCAACTGCATGCCCAGCGGATCGACATGGCATTCGCGCCGAGCGATCAACCTGCCGACAGCGGGCCGCTGCAGTTACCGGTTTTGCGGCTGCCGGTGGCCATCGAGCTGGGGGATGTCAAGGTTGGCCAGGTGCGCCTCGATGGCAGCGACCTGCTCGGCGATCTGCACCTGGCGGCGCACTGGACTGCCACAGGGCTGAAGATCGACAGCCTGCAACTGCAGCGCGACGACCTGCACGTGAATGTGCAGGGCGATCTGCAGCCCGAGGGTGACTGGCCGGTGCAACTGCAGGGGCAGGTGCAACTGCCAGCCGTGCAAGGGCAGGCCTGGCAACTTGCACTTACCGCCAAGGGCGAGTTGCAGAAAACCCTCGAACTGGATGCGACCAGCAGCGGCTATCTCAACGCGCGTCTGACCGGTGAGTTGCAGGCACTGGCCGAGCACTTGCCAGCCAGGTTGCAACTGCGCTCCGATGCCTTCAAGCCCGCGCAGACGCTACCGGATACGCTGCAGCTCAACCAGCTCAAGCTCGACGCCGAGGGCGATCTGCTCAAGGGGTATCAGGTGTCTGGTAGCGCCAGCCTGCCGGCCGAACAGGCACCGATCGCCTTGCTGCTCAACGGCAAGGTAGATGCCAAAGGGGCGGACATCCAGGCGTTGGACCTTGCTGCAAGCGACACCCAGCACCTGAAGCTGCAGGCCAGCGCCGACTGGCAGCAAGGCCTGGCGGCCAATGCCCAGCTCGATTGGCAGGATTTCCCTTGGCTGCGTTTGTACCCATTGGACACGCCGCCAGAGGTCACGCTCAAGCGCTTGACCGCGCAGGTGCAATACCGCGATGGCAGTTACCAGGGGACGTTCAATGGCGACCTCGACGGCCCGGCTGGGGCCTTTACCCTGGCCAGCCCCTTCGAGGGTGACCTTGGCCAGGTGCGCTTGCCGCAGTTGGCCCTGACGGCCGGGCAAGGCAAGGCTGCCGGCAGTGTCGCGGTGCGCTTTGCCGATACCTTGGCCTGGGACGTTGACCTGCAGCTGTCGGCACTCGACCCTGCCTACTGGCTCGCCGAACTGCCCGGCACCTTGGCTGGCCCGTTGCGCAGCAAAGGTGAAATGAAGGGTGAGCAGCTCAACCTCGATGCCCAGCTTGACCTGAAGGGGCGCCTGCGCGGCCAGCCGGCAATGCTCAAGGTACAGGCCGAAGGCGCCGGCCAGCGCTGGACCCTCGGTACGCTGGCCGTGCAGTTGGGCGACAACCGCATCAACGGCAGTGGCAGCCTGCAACAGCGCCTGGCCGGGCGTGTCGACCTCGACCTGCCCCGGCTCGGGCAACTGTGGCCCGGGCTGCAAGGCCAGGTAAAAGGGCGGCTGGATGCCAGCGGCACGCTCAGCGCTCCCCAAGGTACCCTGACCCTGCAAGGGCAGCAGGTGGCGCAGGAGCAGAACCGGATCCAGCGTCTTGACCTCAACGCACGCCTGGACAACGCCCAGCGTGGGTTGGTCGACCTGAAGGCCAGTGGCATCCGCCTGGGCGATACGGTGCTGGGCACCTTGCAGGCCAACGGCAAGGGCGATATCCGCCAGCAAGCCCTGACCCTGGGGCTCGATGGCCCGCTGCTGAAGCTTGACCTGGGGCTCGACGGCCAGTTGAGCAAGGACGACTGGCGTGGGCGGCTGGCCAGCGGCAGAGTCCAGGCCGGTGGCCAGGACTGGCAATTGCAGGCGCCGGCTCGCCTGCAGCGCCTGGCCAGCGGCCAACTGGACTTCGGCGCCCACTGCTGGCGCTCCGGTCAGGCCAGCCTGTGTGGCGAGGACCAACGCCTGGCACCGGAGCCGCGCCTGCGTTATCACCTCAAACAGTTCCCGCTGGACAGCCTGGCTCAATGGTTGCCGAAGGATTTCGCCTGGCAGGGGCTGCTCAACGCTGACGTCAATCTGGACATCCCGGCCAGCGGCCCCAAGGGGACCGTGCGCGTCGATGCCAGCGGCGGCACGCTGAGGGTGCGGGACAATGGGCGCTGGATCGACTTCCCTTACCAGGCGCTGCGCCTGGACAGCACCCTGGCTCCTCGGCGCATCGATACGCAGCTGAATTTCCGTGGCGAGCGCCTTGGCGAGTTGCGCCTGAACGCCCGTCTCGACCCGCTGGGCAAGGACAAGCCATTGTCGGGTGACTTCCGCCTCGCCGGCCTGGACCTGTCGGTTGCCCGGCCTTTCGTACCGATGGTCGAGCGGCTGGCAGGCCAATTGAATGGCAGTGGCCAGTTGTCCGGCACCTTGCTGGCGCCCAAAGTCAACGGCAACCTGATGCTCAGTGGTGGCGAGGTCAGTGGTGCTGAGTTGCCCGTCAGCATGCAGGACCTGTCGCTGCAAGCCTTGATCGCTGGCGAGCAGGTTCAGCTGAACGGTGGCTGGCGCAGTGGCGAGGCGGGCCGTGGCCGGCTGAGCGGCGACCTGACCTGGGGCCAGGCCCTGGGCATGAACCTGCGCCTGCAGGGCCAGCAGTTGCCGGTGACCGTAGAACCCTATGCAACGCTTGAAGTCGCGCCTGACCTGAACCTGCGCCTGATCGACGACAAACTGGCGGTGTCCGGCAAGGTGCAGGTGCCCAAGGGCAAGATCACGGTGCGCGAGCTGCCGCCATCGACCGTGAAGGTATCCGACGACACGGTCATCGTCGGCCACCAGACCGAGGAAGGCAAAACGCCGATGGCGATGGCCATGGACATAGATGTCGAAGTGGGGCAGGACAAACTGTCGTTCAGCGGGTTTGGGCTTACCGCCAACTTGCTCGGCCATGTACACATCGGCGATAACATGGACACCCGTGGTGAGTTGGGCCTGGCTGACGGACGTTACCGCGCCTATGGTCAGCGCCTGACCATCCGCCGAGCGCGCTTGCTGTTCGCCGGGCCCATCGACCAGCCCTACCTGGACATCGAGGCCATCCGCCAAGTTGATGACGTGATCGCCGGTATCCGCCTGAGCGGGAGTGCCGAGCAGCCTACTACCCAAGTGTTCTCGGAACCGGCGATGAGCCAGGAACAGGCGCTGTCCTACCTGGTGCTGGGCCGCCCGCTGGGCACTTCGGGCGAGGACAACAACATGTTGGCCGAGGCGGCCCTGGGCCTGGGCCTGGCGGGCAGCGCAGGGGTTACCGGCAGCATCGCGTCCAGCCTGGGGATTGACGACTTCCAGCTGGACACCGAGGGCTCGGGCAATACCACCAGTGTGGTGGCCAGCGGCAACCTGACCGAGAAGCTGAGCCTGCGATATGGGGTAGGGGTGTTCGAGCCGGCCAATACCATTGCGTTGCGCTACAAACTGAGCAAGAGGGTTTATCTCGAGGCGGCGAGCGGCCTGGCCAGTTCGCTGGATATTTTCTATAAGCGCGACTTCTGAAGGGCGCCATCAACGCACGGTGGCGGCCTCGATGAACTCGTTGGTATCAGGGCCGGGCGCAGCAGGTGGCTTGCGGGTGGGGTTGATCAGTTTGGTGTATTCCTCGATCAGGCGGTTCAGCGCTTCGGGGGGGTCGCTGGCCTGAAACTGCATGCGGATCTGCACCTCGTCCGGGTCTCGCGTTTCGCCCTGGCGGCCCTGGGCGCCGATCGTGACCTTGAATGCCGCTGCACCGCCGGCCTCAGCGTTGGCCTGCATCGCGCGCAGCGCCTCCGTGCCGTTGACGCGCACCGAGAGGTCGACTTGCATGCGCTCCAGGGCCAGCCCCTTGGGTGATACCAGGGCGAACAACGGCACGCGTATCACATGCTGGTCGTCCATGGCGACCTCGACCATCTTGGCCTTCATAGGTGCCCCGAGCGCCTGGGGGTCGATGTCGAAGAAGTGGTCGAACAGATTGATGTACTGCTGGGCAATCAGGCTATTGGTGGCCGCTGCGGCCTCCTGCAGGCCACGGGTGATATCCCGCAGGTCGATCGCGGTCATGGGGGCAGGGTGATTGTCCACTCACTTGTCTCCTTGGTACACGGGAGCCCCGCTGTGCTCAGCGAGGCGGACATTTTGAGACAGGGCTAAGCGTCAGGGCGTGCTGGGACTTGGGGAGGGGGTGTTCGCTGTATCGCCCTTCAGTACGTCGGCATCGGAAATCGTATCGGTGCTCTGCAGGGTCGAGTTAGGTACCACCGTTGGTTTGGTGGCGGCATCGGTGAGAAAATCGATGACTCTCATCACGGCCTCTGGCGGGTCCTGGCGGCGTAAGGTGGTATTGAACGCGTAGCGGGCGCGGGTATCGGTCTTGCGGGTCTGCGTGGACTTGTGGCTGATGCTGCCCTTCATGTCCAGCTTGAAAGGGCCCCAGCCGAGTGACCCAGCCACTTCGCCACTTTTGCTGGACTCACTGAAATCCTCAGCCGCTTGGCTGATGGTCAGTTCAAAGTCGACCGTTCCTTCTTCAATGACAATGTTGGGGTGGGTGATGGCCGCCAGCAGCGGCACCTTCATGGACTTGTTGACGACACCTTTGTATTCGCCCTGTTCGTTGACGATGGTCTCGTCATAGTCGAACTGGATGGCAACCGCTTTGCCATCCTGTACGCAGACCTGCATGAGGAAGTCCGCATAGGACTTGCTCGCAGTGACCTGCGCCTGAACCATGGCTTGTAGTGGCCCGGCGATCATCCGGTCCATGGGCAAGGCATTGATGACCGATCCGATTAGGCTGTTGTCGATGGACATAGCTCGATTCTCTTTTTAATGGGTGCTGCAAAGACGGCCGTCAGTGCGGCCGGGTGGGTGTCGTCAGCGCGTGCAAGGCTCCTGGCGACGGATATTGCCGATCTGGCGCAGGCTCAGGCCGTACTTGTCGGCCAACAGGCTGCGTGACAGGCCCTCGGCGCTTTCTTTCTGGATTTGCAGGTTGCGCAATTGCCGCAGGAAGTGGTCTGGCTTGGGAATTTCCAGCGCCACACCGGCAAAGCGCTTGATCAGGGCGTCGAGGGCCTCACGCGGGAGTATCTCGGCGAGCTTGGTTCGCTCGCGGTGCTTGGGGATGTACTTGGGTCTGCCGCCAAAGGCACAGGTGAGCTGGTAGGCGTTTTCGATGCCGATACACTCGATCAGGGACTGCAGCGAATGCGGTAGCTGGCTGATGTCTATGGCTGTGAGATCTTGCAATTCCATATGTGGCTCCCTCGCGGTTGATGGGGCGCGATGCTTGGATATGCCGCAATGACGTGTCGGCGATTAGCATCGGCGCTCTGTCGCTGGCATGAGCGGATTGTCAGTGAGTGACGAAGACTGTCGCTAGGCGCCAAGTGGTCCAGCTGTTGTAGCCTCAAGGTGCAGGATTTGAAGGCAACGATTTCGCGGGTTGTAGGACATCGCTCTGGCGTTGCCCTACAGGCGTTGATACTCAGGGGGGCGCTTTTCCGTGAGGCAACTGGGTGCCAGTACCCTCAACGCAGGGGTAAACATGCATCAAGCTCACGTTGGCGAGGTAGGCGTGGGGCCGACTGGCCATGGTTTGAGGCAGGCTGCGCCAATCCACCACGAGGCAGAGTGCACTGAGCGATTGTTTGTCGTGCCGGCCCAGTACCTTATCGGGGAAGGACCTGCGGTAGAGCGCCAGGGTCTTGCCTACGGCTTCGACCTGCCCGGCGTTGGCCAAGGTTTCGTAGGCGAGCTTGGGCAGCTGCGGCTGCTCGAGGGTGAAATGGGCGTGGCCAGGCTCGGCGATCAGGTGCCCGGCCGCCCTCGTTCGCTGCCATAACTGCTGCCATTGACTGCTGCCGGCGTGGGCCGCCAGTTCGCGGCCCAGTTCAAGCAATCGTTCAGGCGGTATCTGGCGGACATCCAGCGCGTGGGTGGGCAGAGCGGGGAGTAACAACAGAATGAGCAGGGCGGGCTTGAGCATGGAGCCTCCAACTTGGGGGTAGGGAGGCCAATGCTTTCAGGCTTGAGGGGCCGCGCTAAGCAGGAAATGCAGCGCCAAAAGCCACGGGCGTTGTATCATGGCGCCGGCTCGTTGCGAGCCATTTGCCCCCGATGTTGCAAGGAACTATCGATGACACACGTGCAGCGCCTCAAATATTCGATTCTGATCATCCTGGTGGTGCTGGGCCTCATGCTGGGCCTGTCGCACCTGCAGAAACAGGGCACCATCAGTGAACAGACCTTCCAGATGCTGGCCATCGCCATTGCAGTCGTGGTGGTCGTGATCAACGGGATTCTGCGGCGCAAGGTCAAGCCCTGACCCTTGCCGGCCGGCCAGCGATGGCCGGCCTTGCGCTCAGCGCGAAGAGGGCTGCTCGAGCACGGCGCGCGCTTGCGGGTTGAGGCTGTAGCACTTGTCGTTGCCCAAGTGGATCACGCCCTCTGCGCACAGTCGCTTGAGCACCTCCCGCACACTGAGAAACGACAGCGGAATATCCAGTTGTTCCAGGTGCGCGTGCACCCCGCGCACGCCAATGCTGCGCCCGGCGCGGCCGGCACTGTGCAGGGCATCGATCACTTTGAGGCGGATCAGGCTGGTACGCAGCCCATAGGTGCGCAGCAACTCGCGGATCTGTTCGTTGCCGACACGCTCTTCCCCGCAGGCGTCCTGTCCATTGGCCGCCTCGGCCGGGGTTCGCCCGGGCTGAAGTGAAGGTTGCGGGTTGTACATGTGAATGCTCCTTTTCGTGGACTGTCCCGAAATATGGGTGCCTCACTTACTAGGACGAATGAGCGCGGAGAAACTGCAGCTTTTGCGCAAAAAAAATCGCTGCCTGTGTCATGAAGACGAATCTGACACGCCTGCTGCGTAAAATTTTCATCTGGGTGTTCGTCTGATTGGGAATGATCCCAGAAGCCCAGGAGTGCCCGTGCTCTCAATTTCAAGACCCATGACCTGCGTTGGCCTTGCGGCCGCGTTGGTTGCCTCAAGCCTCGCCGCGCAGGCGCAAGCGGCCAGTAGCGATGCCACTGCGCAAATCCGGCGCACCAGTTTCGGCGTGCCGCATATCGTGGCCAAGGATGAGCGCGGTCTGGGTTACGGCATCGGTTATGCCTATGGCCAAGACAACCTATGCCTGCTGGCCAATGAAGTGCTGACGGTCAACGGTGAACGCTCGCGCTTTTTTGGCGCGCAGGGCAAAACCCTCGAGCAGCGCGATAACCTGGCCAGCGACCTGTTCTTCACCTGGCTCAATACGCCGACCTCGGTCAACAGCTTCCTCCAGGCCCAACCCTCTGAGGTGCGCGATTTGCTGGAAGGCTATGCCAGTGGTTTCAACCGCGCCCTGGCCGAGCGCCGTAGCCAAGGGCTGCCGGCAGAATGCGGGGATGGCCAGTGGTTGCGGCCGATCACCAGTCTGGACCTGATCAAGCTGACCCGCCGTCTGCTGGCGGAGGGCGGGTTGGGGCAATTCGCCGAAGCGTTGGCGGGTGCTCAACCGCCACAGTTGACCAGCCAGCAGGCAGCGCACACGTTCGGCGAGGCACTGGCCCAGCAACAGCGTTTCGCTTCGGAACGGGGCAGCAATGCCGTTGCCGTGGGCGCAGAGCGTTCGGCCAACGGCCGCGGCCTGTTGTTGGCCAACCCGCATTTCCCCTGGATGGGCGGGATGCGCTTCTACCAGATGCAGCTGTCCATCCCTGGCCAGCTGGACGTGATGGGGGCCGCACTGCCTGGTTTGCCGGTAGTGAACATTGGTTTCAACCGTCATCTGGCCTGGACTCATACGGTCGATACTTCCAAACACTTCACGCTCTATAAACTGCAACTGGACCCGCAAGACCCGACGCGCTACCTGTTCGATGGCAAGTCCTTGCCCCTGACCCAGCAGGCTGTGAGTGTCACGGTCAAGGCTGAAGATGGCACACTGAGCCAGGTGGAGCGCCAGGTCTACAGCTCGAAATTCGGGCCCGTGGTGCAGTGGCCAGGCCGCCTGGACTGGGACAGCAAAACGGCCTACAGCCTGCGTGACGCCAATCTGGACAATACCCGTGTGCTGCAGCAGTGGTATCGCATCAACCGTGCCGATAGCCTGGCGGCACTGCAGGGCTCGATCGAGCAGTTGCAAGGCATACCCTGGGTCAACACCTTGGCTGTCGATTCGGGCGGTAAGGCGCTCTACCTTAACCAGTCGGTGGTGCCCTACGTGGACCAGCAGTTGCTCAGCCAGTGCAGCAACCCGGCGGCGCAAGGCCCGCTGGTAGTGCTCGATGGCTCACGCAGCGCCTGCCAGTGGAAGGTCGATGCCCAGGCGGCGCAGCCTGGCATCTTCCCGCCACGTCTGTTGCCCAGCCTTGCGCGCAACGATTTCGTGCAGAGCTCCAACGACCCGGCGTGGATGACCAACCCCGCCCAGCCGTTGACCGGTTACTCACCGCTGATCAGCCGCAGCGACCAGCCCTTGGGTATGCGCGGGCGCTTTGCGCTCGAGCGCCTGCAAGGCAAGGCCAAGCTGGGCGTGGAGGACCTGCAGCGTATGGTGATGGATGACGAGGTCTACCTGGCCAGCCTGGTGCTCCCAGACTTGCTGCAATGGTGCAAAGGCGCTGAGGCCGATTTGCAGGCGTTATGTTCGAGCCTGGCAAGCTGGGACGGCAAGGCTGACCTTGACAGTGGGATTGGCCTGGTGCATTTCCAGAACATCGTCGAAAACATGGCCAGGCATCCGCAAAGCTGGCGGGTGGCGTTTGATCCGGCAGACCCGCAACACACCCCCCGCGGGTTGGCAGTGGAGCAGGCCGCGGTGCGCACGTTGCTGCGCGAAGCGGCGCTGGCCTCCCTGCAGCAGGTCGCCAAAGCCGGGGTTGCTGAAGGCAGCCGTTGGGGGCAGATCCAGCAGGCGGCCGATGGCACGCCGGTACCGGGCGGCGCGCAGGCGATGGGGGTGTACAACGCGATCTACAGCATCCCGCATGGGCGGGGCAAGCGCTTGGTGGTCAGTGGCACCAGTTACCTGCAACTGGTCAGTTTCACCGAGGATGGGCCGCAGGCGCGGGGGCTGTTGGCCTTCTCGCAGTCCAGCGAAGCCGCTTCGGCCCATTCGAGCGACCAGACCAAGGCCTTCTCGGCCAAGCAGTTGGCGCCCATTCCGTTCACCGAGGCGCAAATCAAGGCTGACCCTGAGTATCGGCAGTATGTGATCAGCGAGGGTGACAAGGCGGCGGTGGCGAGCCGGCCTTGAGTCGCAAACCAGTACCGGCCTGATCGCCCGCAAGCCGGCATCTACAGGTTCGCCACAGCGTATTTGTAGCGCCGGCTTGCCGGCGATCAGGCCGGTATGGCCAAGCCATCCGTTTCAGGAAAACTCGAAGGGTTCCAACTGAAAGCCCTGCGCATCGACCTGCAGGGTCCAGCCGCGACGGTCCCAATCGCCCAGCACGATGCGCCGGGCCGGTTCCCCGTTCACCACCAGCTTGTGGATCGCCGGCCGGTGTGTGTGGCCATGCACCAGCGTTTTCACACCGTGCGCCGCCATCACCGCTGGCACTTCTTCGGCTGTGACATCGACAATGTCGGTGGCTTTCATGCGCGTCTGGGCACGGCTTTCGCTACGCAGCTTGCGCGCCAGCTTCTGCCGGGTGGCAAGCGGCAAGTGCCGTAGAACCCACAGGCTCAACGGGTTGCGCAGATAGCGGCGCATTTTCATGTAGCCGATGTCGCGGGTGCACAGGGTGTCGCCATGCATCAGCAAAACCTGCTCGCCGCCAAGGCTGATCACGCTGGGGTCGGCCAGCAAGGTGCAGCCGGCCGCTTGGCAGAAGCCCTCGCCAATCAAAAAGTCGCGGTTGCCGTGCATCAGGTAGACGGCCGTGCCGCTGTCGCTCAGCCGGCGCAGGGCCTGGCAGATCGACTGCTGAAAGGGCGTCATGGCATCGTCGCCGATCCAGGCTTCGAAGAAGTCGCCGAGGATGTACAGCGCATCGGCGTGGCGTGCGCGGCCGTCGAGCAGATCAAGAAACGCCCGGGTGATGTCCGGGCGTTCTTCTTGCAGATGCAGATCAGAGATCAGCAGTATCACTCAACGATCTCGGCTTTCTCGATGATCACGTCGTCTTTAGGTACGTCCTGGTGGCCAGCGTTGGAGCCGGTGGCGACCTTTTCGATGGCGTCGACGATTTCACGGCCTTCGGTCACTTCGCCGAACACCGCGTAGCCCCAGCCCTGGGTGTTCTTGCCGCTGTGGTTGAGGAAGTCGTTGTCGGAGGCGTTGATGAAGAACTGGGCCGAGGCCGAGTGCGGGTCCATGGTGCGGGCCATGGCGATGCTGTACTTGGTGTTCTTCAGGCCGTTGTCAGCTTCGTTCTGGATGCTGGCGCGGGTCTTCTTCTGGCTCATGCCTGGCTCGAAGCCGCCGCCCTGGATCATGAAACCCTTGATCACACGGTGGAACACGGTGCCGTCGTAGTGACCGTCCTTGACGTACTGAACGAAGTTTGCCGTGGTGAGCGGCGCCTTTTCGGCGTCCAGTTGCAGGACGATAACGCCGTGGTTGGTGGTCAGTTTGACTTTGGACATGCTGGAATTCGCTCTTTCAAGGCATTCGGGAATTAGGGTGCGCAGTGCGCCTGTAGTCACCTGACGCAGGATCGGGCGACCGCGACACATGGCGCGCACTGGCCATTTTGCCAGGCCGCGACAAAAAGCTGCGATAAATCACGGCAGTTTGTCCGAGCCTGGCTGTCAGCAGCTTGACTGCTTCGGCTATGATAGGCCCTTTGATTCAATCGGCCTACCCAGGCCGGACACGTGCATTCAAGGATCCTATGAGCAAGCCCACTGCCGACAACGCGCCCAACGCCGCTGCCAAAGGCGCCCCCGCCGTCCCTGCGAACTTCCTGCGGCCGATCATCCAGGCCGACCTGGACTCGGGCAAGCACAGCAGCATCGTCACTCGTTTTCCGCCGGAGCCCAATGGCTACCTGCACATTGGCCATGCCAAGTCGATCTGCGTCAACTTCGGCCTGGCCAAGGAGTTCGGCGGCGCCTGTCACCTGCGCTTCGACGACACCAACCCGGCCAAGGAAGACCAGGAGTACATCGATGCCATCCAGCGCGACGTCAAATGGCTGGGCTTCGACTGGGCCGGCGAGGTGCGTTATGCCTCGAACTACTTCGACCAACTGCACGATTGGGCGGTTGAACTGATCAAGCGTGGCAAGGCCTATGTCTGCGACCTGACCCCTGATCAGGCCAAGGCCTACCGTGGCAGCCTGACCGAGCCTGGCCAGAACAGCCCGTTCCGTGAGCGCAGCGTCGAAGAGAACCTCGACCTGTTCGCCCGCATGAAGGCTGGCGAGTTCAAGGATGGCGAGCGCGTGCTGCGGGCCAAGATCGACATGGCCTCGCCGAACATGAACCTGCGCGACCCGATCCTGTACCGCATCCGTCATGCCCACCACCACCAGACCGGTGACAAGTGGTGCATCTACCCCAACTATGACTTCACCCATGGTCAGTCCGATGCCATCGAAGGCATCACCCACTCGATCTGCACCCTGGAGTTCGAAGGCCATCGGCCGCTGTACGACTGGTTCCTCGACAACCTGCCGGTACCGGCGCACCCGCGTCAGTACGAGTTCAGCCGCCTGAACCTGAACTACACCATCACCTCCAAGCGCAAGCTCAAGCAGTTGGTCGACGAGAAACATGTCAGCGGCTGGGACGACCCGCGCATGTCCACCCTGTCGGGCTTCCGCCGTCGCGGTTACACCCCGGCCTCGATCCGCAACTTCTGCGAGATGGTCGGTACCAACCGCTCCGACGGCGTCGTCGACATGTCGATGCTCGAGTTCAGCATCCGTGACGACCTCGACCGCACCGCGCCACGCGCCATGTGCGTGCTGCGCCCGCTCAAAGTGGTCATCACCAACTACCCTGAAGGCCAGGTCGAGCAGCTCGAACTGCCGCGCCACCCCAAGGAAGACATGGGCGTGCGCGTGCTGCCCTTCGCTCGCGAGCTGTACATCGACCGCGACGATTTCATGGAAGAGCCGCCAAAGGGTTACAAGCGCCTGGAGCCGGCCGGTGAAGTGCGCCTGCGCGGCAGCTACGTGATCCGCGCCGACGAAGCGGTCAAGGACGCCGATGGCAACATCGTCGAGCTGCGCTGCTCCTACGACCCGGATACCCTGGGCAAGAACCCCGAGGGCCGCAAGGTCAAGGGCGTGATCCACTGGGTGCCGGCAGACGCCAGTGTCGAATGCGAAGTGCGCCTGTACGACCGCCTGTTCCGCTCGCCGAACCCAGAGAAGGCCGAGGAGGGCGCCAGCTTCCTCGACAACATCAACCCGGGCTCGCTGCAAGTGCTGACCGGCTGCCGTGCCGAGCCGTCGCTGGGCCAGGCGCAGCCTGAAGACCGCTTCCAGTTCGAGCGCGAAGGCTACTTCTGCGCCGACCTCAAGGACAGCCAGCCGGGCCGCCCGGTGTTCAACCGCACCGTCACCCTGCGTGACTCCTGGGGCAGCTAAGGAACCGCCGTGCTTACCATCTACAACACGCTGAGCAAAACCAAGGAAGTCTTCAAGCCGCTCGATGGCAACAAGGTGCGTATGTACGTGTGCGGCATGACCGTGTACGACTACTGCCACCTGGGCCATGGCCGCAGCATGGTGGCCTTCGACCTGGTCACCCGTTGGCTGCGCAAGAGCGGCTATGAGCTGACCTATGTGCGCAACATCACCGACATCGATGACAAGATCATCAACCGGGCCAACGAGAACGGCGAAACCTTCGACGCGCTCACGGCCCGCATGATCGATGCGATGCACGAGGACGAACGGCGCCTGAACATCCTCAAACCGGACCAGGAACCGCGTGCCACCGACCATATCGCCGGCATGCACGCGATGATCCAGACCTTGATCGACAAGGGCTACGCCTACGCGCCCGGCAATGGCGACGTGTACTACCGGGTCGGCAAGTTCGTTGGCTACGGCAAGCTGTCGCGCAAGAAGATCGAGGACCTGCGCATCGGTGCCCGCATCGAGGTCGACGAGGCCAAGCAGGACCCGCTCGACTTCGTCCTGTGGAAGGGCGTCAAGCCGGGCGAGCCGTACTGGGATTCGCCGTGGGGGCCGGGCCGTCCGGGCTGGCACATCGAGTGCTCGGTGATGTCCACCTGCTGCCTGGGCGAGAGCTTCGACATCCACGGTGGCGGCAGCGACCTGGAGTTCCCGCACCACGAGAACGAAATCGCCCAGAGCGAAGCGGCGACCGGCAAGCAGTACGCCAACGCCTGGATGCATTGCGGCATGATCCGCATCAATGGCGAGAAGATGTCCAAGTCATTGAACAACTTCTTCACCATCCGTGACGTGCTCGACGTATACCACCCGGAGGTGGTGCGCTACCTGCTGGTGGCCAGTCACTACCGCAGTGCCATCAACTACTCCGAAGACAGCCTGCGTGATGCCAAAGGTGCCTTGGAGCGCTTCTATCACGCACTGCGTGGTTTGCCGCGTGTGGCAGCCAAGGGTGGTGAGGAATTCGTCGAGCGCTTCAGCGTGGCGATGAACGACGACTTCAACACCCCCGAAGCCTGTGCCGTGCTGTTCGACCTGGTGCGCGAAATCAACCGCCTGCGCGACAGCGACGCGGATGCGGCTGCTGGCCTGGCCGGTCGCCTGCGCGAGCTGGGTGATGTGCTGGGTGTGCTGCAGCTGGAGGCCGATGACTTCCTGCGTGCAGGGGCTGAGGGCAAGGTCGATGCGGCTGAAGTGGAGGCGCTGATCCAGGCGCGTCTGCAGGCGCGTGCCGACAAGAACTGGGCAGAGTCCGACCGGATCCGTGACCAGCTGACCGCCATGGGCGTGGTGCTGGAAGACGGCAAGGGTGGCACTACCTGGCGTCTGGCTGACTGATGATGTAAAGGGGGCCGCTTAGCGGCCCCATCGCCGGCAAGCCGGCTCCCACAGGTATTGCGTAGGGCTTGAAGGTTGCGTGGTGTTGGTGAGAGCTGAACAAGCCCACAGGTATTGTGCAGGGCTTGACGGTTGTGCTGTTGTGGTGGGCTTGCCGGCGATGGGCTGCACAGCAGTCCCCGCTTTTACCTCGGCAACCCCGGCAACGGGCAATGCAAGACCAGCTTGGCCCCGCCCAGCTCACTGTCACCCACCTCCAGCCCAAACCCGTGCAAGTCGACGATCGCCGCAACGATCGACAAACCGAGCCCGAACCCCGGGTGGCGGTGGCCTTCATCGCTGCGATAGAACCGCTTCAGCACTGCAGTGCGCTCTTGTTCCGGAATCCCAGGTCCGCTGTCCTCGATAGCGATATGCACGCCTGCCTCGTCCTGCGTCGCGGTAATGGCTACCCGGCCACCTTCTGGCGTGAATTTGATGGCATTGCCCACCAGGTTGGCCAGCGCTTCGAACAGCAACTCACGGTCCCCATGCAGCGCCGCCAGGTGCTCAGGCTGCTGCAGCTGCAGGCGGATACCGCCATCTTCAGCCAGGGGCAGGTAGAAATCGTGCAACTCCACCAGCAACTCACGCGGGTTCAGCTCGATGAAGCCGGCGCGGCGCTGGCGATCCTCCAGCTCACTGATGCGCAACAGGCCACGAAAACGTGCCATCAGGGTATCGGTTTCGCCGATGGCCTGGTCCAGTGCTTCGGCTTGCGCTGAGTCCAAACCGCTCTGCTGGCGGATGCGGTACAGCTGCGCTCGCAGGCGGGTGAGCGGTGTGCGCAGGTCGTGGGCAATGTTGTCGCACACGCCCTTGACCTCGTGCATCAGCCGTTCGATCCGGTCAAGCATGGCGTTGACGATGGCTGCCAGCATGTCCAGTTCGTCGCGCCGGGCCGACAGTGGCAGGCGGTGGGTGAGGTCGCCGGCGACGATCAGCTCTGCCTGCGCCTGTATCGCGCGAATGCGTTTCAAAGGCCTGCGCCGCAGCATGTACCAGCCAGCGAAGCCAGGGATGAGTGTCAGCGATATGCCCCATAGCAAGGCGTGCAGGATGATGCGTGTCACCACGAACAACGAGCCGTTGTCGCGCAGCAGTACCAGCCAGCGGCCGTCCTGAACCTTGATTGCCACCGCGTCGCAGCTGTCACGCGGCATGTGCGGGTCATCGGCGTCCAGGCAGCGCTCGAGTTCATGCACCTTGCCGTCCAGGCCCAGTTCCGGCGGGATAGCACGGATGCGCCCGCCGATCGGGTTGAGCTGGGCGTCGAACAGGCCGTAGGCATCGAAGGCGCGCTCCTCGAATGCCTGGCTTGCGATCAGGGCGTCGTCCAGCTGCTTGCCGCTCATGTGTGCGAACAGGTGCTGGCGCTGCAGCATGGAGTGGCGGGTAAGCTTGTTCAGGTAGCTGGACACCTCGAAATACAGCACCCCCATGAGGATGCTGCTCCAGGCCACGAAGAGGAAGCTGTACAACGCCAGCAGGCGGCTGGTCGAGGAGCTCCAGCCCTTAGTTGGGTTCAGCAATGGCATAGCCGGAGCCCCGTACGGTACGGATCAGCGGCGCTTGCCCGGGGGAATCGATCTTCTTGCGCAGGCGGCCGATATGCACATCGATCAGGTTGGTGCCAGGGTCGAAGTGGTAGCCCCAGACTTCCTCGAAGATCATCATCCGCGTGATCACCTGGCCGCTGTGGCGCATCAGGTACTCCAGCAGTTTGTACTCGGTGGGCAACAGGTTGAGCGTCTGGTCGCCGCGGCGGGCCTCATGGCTGATCAGGTCCAGTTGCAGATCGGCGACCTGCAGTCGGGTCTGGGTCATCGGCACGCTGTTGCGCCGCAGCAGCACTTCCACCCGTGCAGCCATCTCGTCGGAGGCGAACGGCTTGGTCAGGTAGTCGTCGCCACCGGCACGCAAGCCTCGCACACGCTCATCGACGTCGGACAGTGCGCTGATCATCAGGATTGGCGTTGCGATTTTAAGGTTGCGCAGGGTGGTGACGATGGTCAGGCCATCGACCTCAGGCAGCATGCGGTCCAGGGTGATCAGGTCATAGCCGCCGCCGATGGCTTTGGCCAGGCCTTCACGGCCATTGTCTGCCCAATCCACTTCCAGACCGTGGCTGGTGAGTTCGGCGACGATTTCCTGGCCGGTGACGGCGTCGTCTTCGATGGTCAGTACGCGTGGCATGCTGGTTCCTGGGCGTCTAGTGGAGGCTTGATTGTGCCAAAGAATAGACTGCCGGGAATTTAAGAAAAATTCATCTGGCTGCAGATTGGCACAAGTTGACGCAATTGCGGGGGAGGTGGCCTGCCAGCGATGAGGCCGGACCTGTCAGGCAGAAAAAAGGGCATGCCAGCGTCTGGCATGCCCTGCGGTTCAGCGTGGCGCGAAGGCTCAGGCGACCTTGACGATCCAGCCAGCCGGTGCTTCGACGTCGCCACTCTGAATGCCGGTCAGCTCGTTATAGAGCTTCTGGGTGACCGGGCCGACTTTTTCCAGGTCGTGGAACACGTGCAGCTTGCCGTTGTACTCGATGCCACCGATCGGGGTGATCACCGCGGCGGTACCGCAGGCACCCGCTTCGATGAAGCGGTCGAGCTTGTTGATTTCGACATCGCCTTCGATCACGGTCAGGCCCAGGCGCGAGGACGCCAGTTCCATCAGCGACAGGCGGGTGATACCTGGCAGTACCGAGGCCGATTTCGGGGTGATGAATTCATTGTTGGCGGTGATGCCGAAGAAGTTGGCCGAGCCGACTTCCTCGATCTTGGTGTGGGTCAGCGGATCGAGGTAGATGGCGTCGGCGAAGTTGGCTTTCTTGGCTTCAGCACCTGGCTGCAGGCTGGCTGCATAGTTGCCGCCGACCTTGGCGGCGCCGGTGCCCTGTGGCGCGGCGCGGTCGAAGCTGGAAATCTGGAAGTTGTGCGGCTTCATGCCGCCTTTGAAGTACGAGCCAACCGGGATGGCGAATATCGAGAAGATGAACTCGGGGGCGGTGCGCACGCCGATGTTATCGCCGGTGCCGATCACGAACGGGCGCAGGTACAGGGCACCCTTGCCGTGTGGCGGGACGAATTTCTCGTTGGCCTTGACCACTTGCTTGCAGGCCTCGATGAACACATCGGTCGGCACCTGCGGCATCAGCAGGCGAGCGCAGCTGCGCTGCATGCGGGCGGCGTTCTGGTCAGGGCGGAACAGGTTGATCGAGCCGTCTTTGCAGCGGTAGGCCTTCAGGCCTTCGAAGCACTGCTGGCCATAGTGCAGGGCAGTGGAGCCTTCACTGATGTGCAGCACATTGTCTTCGGTCAGGGTGCCTTTGTCCCACTCACCGTTGCGCCATACGGACAGGTAGCGCTTGTCGGTCTTGATGTAGTCGAAACCCAGCTTGTCCCAGTTAATGCTTTCGTTACTCATGACACCCTCGATTGTCTTGCAAGTGCCCGATCGCTCGGGCTGCTGTTATATGCGCACCTCGCCACGATAATACATCCGCCGCGGATCGGGAACGCCCAGTCACGAATTGGGGGCGCGGGGCTGGCGATGGATTCGCGGTGTCCTTGGGGCCGATCAGGGCCAGCATTGCGCCATGTGACTGCCTCCAGCGCTAGCGCGCAGCACCGAGGCGCCTGTTCCAATCCCCGCCATGGCTTCGCTCACACGCCTCTTCGCTGTCAAAGCGCACATGCCATGCCGGGTGATCCAGCGTTACACCTGCTTTGTCCAGCGCCTGGGCCGTCAGCTTGAGCATGCGTGCCTTGGCATCCCCCGCCAGCGCTGCGGCCTTGTCGACCTCGCGCTCGAAGACCCAGGTGATGCGCAGGCTGGCAGGGAACTGATCAGGGTCCAGGCGGTGGGTGAGCCAACTGAACCCGACGATCTGTGCCTTGGCCGTTTCGCATGCGTCGGTCAGGCATGCCACCAGTTCACGCTCAAGGCGCGCCAGTTCGCGTTTGCCCAATGCTTTCATGGCGCGGCCTCGTGATCGATCTGTTGGCAGAAACGCAGCAGGTTGCCGAACGGGTCGCGTATCTGCATCTGCAGGCCCCAATCGACGCGCTCGGCCTGTGGGCGGGCATAGCCGTACTGCTTGTCCTGCAGTTCACGTTGCAGTGCCAGCAGTTCGTCGGTGCGGGCAAACACCGTCGAGCCTGGGCACGCGTCGCCGTGGTGCTCGCTCAGGTGCAGGATCAGGCCGTCGCGATGAATTTGCGCATACAAAGGCAGGTCCGGGCTGAAGCGGTGCTCCCAGTCCAGGGTGAAGCCGAGGAAGTCGAGGTAGAACTCCTTGGCCTTTTCGACCGAGAAAATACGCAGGATGGGGATGGCAGGGGCGAGAGGCATGGCGGTTCCTTGGCCGTGGACGGTATGTGACTGGGTTGCCAGTCTACCGATTGTGGCGGCGGGCTGTCCTGTTCGCGGGGAACCACCCTGGCTGATTCGAGCACCGAAACAGGGCTGATGCGTGCCCTGGTGTCGTGCGCCATGAGCGAGCATGCCCCACGCCAGAGCCTTGCGCATTATGTTTCATGTGGCTTCACCTGCGTAGTTGGCCCGCAAACTGCTATATCCCAGCCAATCGAATTTGATCGAGTGGTCAGGCCTGCAGCACGTCAGTGCGCGGCGCTGGTGCTCGCAACGGCCATGAGGCCGTGAAAATCAGGGGCTATAGGATGTTGCTGGCCGAGCGCGTCGAAAAATCTGAACATGATGCAGGATGGAGCGCCTACCTGCAGTTGCGCTTTGTCGAGCGTGCTGGCGTGACCCGCCTTGGTGCGCGTCGTCATTTTGGCCCGCTTTTGGTGCAGCGGCCGTTCTACCCGGAAGGTGCGCCGTGCCACGTCTATGTGCTGCATCCGCCAGGGGGCATCGTTGCCGGTGATCGCCTGGAACTGGATCTTCAGCTAGAGCCTGGCAGCCATGCATTGCTGACCATGCCCGGCGCCAGCAAGTTTTATCGAAGTATCGGCCCCACCGCATGGCTGACCCAACGTTTTCATCTGCAAGCGGGCAGCACCCTGGAGTGGCTGCCCCAGGACAGCATTTTCTTTTCCGGCGCACGGGCCAGCCTCGACAGCCGCTTCACCCTCGAGCCCGGTGCTCGCCTGCTGGCCTGGGAGACGCTCTGCCTGGGCCGACCGGTGATGGGCGAGCGTTTCGCTCAGGGCGCGCTGGACAGCCGTCTTAGCATCGAGGTGCCCGACGACCCTGGCTTGAGCGAGCGCCTGCGCATCACCGGGGGCCAACTCGACAAGCTCGGCGGGCACCCCTTGCTCGCCACTTTCTGTGCCTACCCGGCAGATCCAACCTTGCTGGAAAAGGTGCGGCCTCTGCTCGATGAACTGAAAACGCCAGGCGGCGCCACTTTGCTCGGTTCGCTGCTGGTGATTCGCCTGCTGGACCACGACAACCAACATCTGCAACACACCCTGCAGCGCCTCTGGCACGTCCTGCGGCCGGCCGTCCTCGGCCTGCCGGCGTGCCCGCCGCGCATCTGGGCCACTTGAGAGAGCGCCATGGAGCTGACCCCGAGAGAGAAAGACAAACTGCTGCTGTTCACTGCCGCGCTGTTGGCAGAACGGCGCCTGGCCCGTGGCCTGAAGCTCAACTACCCCGAGGCGGTGGCGCTGATCAGCGCCGCAGTGCTCGAAGGCGCCCGTGATGGGCGTACGGTAGCCGAGCTGATGAGCCTGGGCCGGGAAGTGATCGGCCGCGAGCACGTCATGGACGGTGTGCCCGAGATGCTCCATGACGTGCAGGTCGAAGCCACCTTCCCTGACGGCACCAAGCTGGTGACCGTGCATGACCCCATCGTCTGACCTGGCCGAGGAGCCCAGCATGATCCCAGGTGAAATTCAGGTCGCCGCCGGCGACATCGAACTCAACGCCGGCCGCGAAACGGTCAGTGTCAACGTGGCCAATCATGGCGACCGGCCGGTGCAGGTGGGCTCGCATTACCACTTTTACGAGGTCAACGATGCCCTGGTGTTCGACCGCGAGCCTAGTCGCGGCTTTCGTCTCGACATTCCGGCCGGCACTGCCGTGCGCTTCGAACCGGGCCAGGCGCGTACCGTGCAACTGGTTGCCTACGCCGGCAAGCGCGAGGTGTATGGCTTTCAGGGCAAAGTGATGGGCGCACTGGAGGGCCAGGCATGAGCCGTATTTCACGTCGGGCCTATGCCGACATGTTCGGCCCTACTGTCGGCGACCGTGTACGGCTGGCCGACACTGCGCTGTGGGTGGAGGTGGAGAAGGACTTCACGGTTTACGGCGAAGAGGTCAAGTTCGGGGGTGGCAAGGTCATCCGCGACGGCATGGGCCAGGGCCAGATGCTTGCTGCCCAGGCCATGGACCTGGTGTTGACCAACGCCTTGATCATCGATCATTGGGGTATCGTCAAGGCCGATATCGGCGTCAAGCACGGGCGTATCGTTGCCATCGGCAAGGCCGGCAACCCTGACGTGCAGCCGGGCGTGACCGTGCCAGTGGGCCCAGGCACCGAAGTGATCGCGGCCGAAGGCAAGATCGTCACCGCCGGGGGCATCGATTCGCACATTCACTTCATCTGCCCTCAGCAGGTGGAAGAAGCGCTGACCAGTGGCGTCACCACGTTCATCGGCGGTGGCACCGGGCCGGCCACCGGTACCAATGCCACCACCTGCACCCCGGGGCCCTGGTACCTGGCGCGCATGCTCCAGGCGGCCGACAGCCTGCCGATCAACATCGGCCTGCTGGGCAAGGGCAATGCCTCGCGTCCTGACGCGCTGCGCGAGCAGATCGCTGCGGGTGCGGTGGGCCTGAAGTTGCACGAGGACTGGGGCTCTACCCCGGCCGCCATCGACTGCTGCCTGGGCGTTGCCGAGGAAATGGACATCCAGGTGGCGATTCACACCGACACCCTCAACGAGTCCGGCTGCATCGAAGACACCCTGGCCGCCATCGGTGACCGCACCATCCATACCTTCCACACCGAAGGGGCCGGCGGCGGTCACGCACCCGACATCATCCGTGCGGCGGGGCAGGCCAACGTGCTGCCATCCTCGACCAACCCGACCCTGCCTTATACGGTCAACACCGTCGATGAACACCTCGACATGCTGATGGTCTGCCACCACCTGGACCCGAGCATCGCCGAGGACGTGGCGTTCGCCGAGTCACGCATCCGCCGCGAAACCATCGCCGCCGAAGACATCCTGCATGACATGGGCGCGTTCGCCATGACCTCGTCCGACTCCCAGGCCATGGGCCGCGTCGGTGAGGTGGTGCTGCGCACCTGGCAGGTCGCCCACCAGATGAAGGTGCGCCGCGGGCCTCTGGCACCGGACAGCAGCTACAGCGACAACTTCCGGGTCAAGCGCTACATCGCCAAATACACCCTCAACCCGGCGCTGACCCATGGCATCGCCCATGAGGTGGGGTCGGTGGAGGTGGGCAAGCTGGCTGATCTGGTGCTGTGGTCGCCGGCCTTCTTCGCGGTCAAGCCGGCACTGGTCATCAAGGGCGGGATGATCGTCACCGCGCCCATGGGCGACATCAACGGTTCGATTCCGACCCCACAGCCGGTGCATTACCGGCCCATGTTCGGGGCGCTCGGTGCTGCCCGCCATGCCACGCGCATGACCTTCCTGCCCCAGGCCGCCATGGACCGTGGCCTGGCCCAGGAACTGGGCTTGCAGAGCCTGATCGGCGTGGCCCACGGCTGCCGCCAGGTACGCAAGGCCGACATGGTCCACAACACGTTGCAACCGGTGATCGAAGTCGATTCGCAGACCTACCAGGTACGCGCCGACGGCGAACTGCTGGTGTGCGAGCCGGCCAGCGAACTGCCGCTGGCCCAGCGTTATTTCCTGTTCTGAAGGAGCGAAGATGATTGTCCTGACCCGCCGGATCGATGCATCCGACACTATCACCGGCACCGTTACCCTGGACGTCGATAGCCGTATCAAGAGCCGCTTGCGGGTTGCCCTCGACGATGGCCGGGAGGCGGGCCTGATGCTTGAGCGCGGCCACCTGCTGCGCGGTGGCGAGCTGCTGGCCGATGCTGCGGGCAGCCAGGTGGTGCAGGTGCTCGCAGCGCCCGAGGCGGTATCGACCGTGCGTTGCAACGACCCGCACCTGCTGGCGCGTGCCGCGTACCACCTGGGCAACCGCCACGTCCCCCTGCAGATCGAGCCGGGCCTGCTGCGTTACCAGCACGACCACGTGCTTGACGACATGCTGCGCGGCCTGGGCCTGACGGTCGAGGCCGAGCAGGCACCGTTCGAGCCGGAAGCCGGGGCCTACCAGAGCGCGCCGCACAGCCACAGCCACAGCCACAGCCATGCGCACGATCACCCCTTCGTGCGCCTGCCAGCCCATTCCTGAACCTTGGAGCTCACAATGAAAAAAACGCTTGCCCTTGCGCTGCTGCTGGTTGCTCTGCCGGCCTTCGCCCACCCGGGCCATGACAGCAATCCGCTGCACGATGGCCTGTTGCATCCGCTGACCGGCCTCGATCACCTGTTGATGCTGTTGGGTACCGGTGTGCTAGCGGCCTTGACCCGGCGCAACCTGGCCTTGCCGCTGGCAACCTTGGCGGCGATGTTCGCTGGCGCCGTGTGTGGCCATCTGTTCGGTGATGTGCTGGGCATGGAGACCATGATCGCCGTGTCGGTGCTGGTGGCAGGCGTTGCCGTACTGCTGCCTAGCCGCCAGTTGCTGCTGGCGCTGGCGATGCCTGTGTTTGCCCTGTTCCATGGCTGGGCCCATGGCGTTGAGGCCACGCCCAGCGCCTTCTGGCTGTTCAGTGCCGGTTTCGTCACCGTCAGCGGCTTGCTGCTGGTCGTGGGCTTCGCTGTCGGTTGCCTGCTGCGCCGCCATAGCGCGCTGCAGAAAGCCTTTGGTGGCGGCATGCTTGCCGGCGCCGCAGTGGTGCTGGCCGGTTGATGAACAGCGACCTGGCATTGCTGCGCCTGCTGCAGCTGGCCAGCCCCGGCTTGCCGGTGGGGGGCTTCACCTACTCGCAAGGCCTTGAGTGGGCCGTTGAGGCGGGGTGGGTGCGAGACATCAAAAGCTTCAGCGCCTGGCAGTGCGAGCAGATGCACGACACCCTCGCTTACCTGGACTGGCCGGTCCTGGCGCGCCTGTACCACGCGTGCCAGGCCGATGATGCTGCTGCGTTTGCGCGCTGGAGCCGCTTTCTGCTGGCCAACCGCGAAACCGCCGAGCTGCGCCTTGAAGAGCAGCAACGGGGCGCGGCGCTGGCGCGCTTGCTCGATGGTTGGCAGTTGGGCCAGGCCCCGGGCTGGCGCCCAAGCCTGGAACTCAGCCAGTTGGGCGGCATGGCCTGGCTGGCCGTGCACTGGTCGATCCCGTTGCGCCAGCTTGCCCTTGGGCATGCCTTAGCCTGGTTGGAGGGCGCGGTCATGGCTGGGGTCAAACTGGTGCCGTTCGGCCAGCAGGCGGCCCAGACCCTGCTGCGCGACCTGGGTGAGACACTGCCCGGCATCATCGACCAAGCCCTGGCGCTTGGTGACGACCAGCTCGGTGGCGGCTTGCCGCTGCTGGCCATTGCATCATCGCGTCACGAAACCCAATACACCCGTTTATTCCGTTCCTGAGGACTGCCTTAATGCAAAGCTATCAGCAACCCCTGCGCGTCGGTGTCGGCGGCCCGGTCGGCTCTGGCAAGACCGCGCTGCTCGAATGCTTGTGCAAAGCCATGCGCGACCACTACCAGATCGCCGTGGTCACCAACGATATCTACACCAAGGAAGACCAGCGCATCCTTACCGAGGCCGGCGCGCTGGAGCCCGAGCGCATCGTCGGCGTCGAAACCGGTGGCTGCCCGCACACCGCCATCCGCGAGGATGCCTCGATGAACCTGGCTGCCGTGGAAGCGTTGGCGCGCAAGTTCGGCAACCTTGAAGTCATCTTCGTGGAAAGCGGTGGCGACAACCTCAGCGCCACCTTCAGCCCTGAGCTGGCCGACCTGACCATCTACGTGATCGACGTGGCCGAAGGCGAAAAAATCCCGCGCAAGGGCGGGCCTGGCATCACCAAGTCCGATTTTCTGGTGATCAACAAGACCGACCTCGCGCCTTACGTCGGTGCCTCGCTGGAGGTGATGGAGCGTGATACCCAGCGTATGCGCCCGGAGCGCCCGTGGACGTTCAGCAACCTGAAGAAAGGCGAGGGCCTGCAGGCGGTGATCGACTTCATCGTCGAGCGGGGGATGCTGGGGGTGAGGGGCTGAGGTCAAGCACTTCGACGCGGTTGCGGCCGTTGTGTTTGGCTTTGTACAACTGCTCGTCGGCTTGCTTGAGCACGCTGTCGGTCTGATGCGTATCGGGCCGGCGGCAGGCCACGCCAATCGACACGCTGAGTTTGCCCACATGCGGTGCATCGGCCTGTTCGACCGCGGCGCGTATGCGTTCGGCAATGCGCCGGGCATCGGCCAGGCCAGTGTCCGGCAGCAGCATGGTGAATTCCTCACCGCCGACCCGGCAGGGCAGGTCGTCGTGGCGTGAATTATGGCGCAACAGCTCGGCGAGGTGTTTGAGCACCTCATCGCCCGCATCGTGGCCAAAGGTATCGTTGACCTGTTTGAAATGGTCGATGTCCAGGGCCAGCACGGCGAATGCTCTGGGGCTCTGCATCAAGGCGTCCAGCGTCAGTTGCATGGCGCGCCGGTTGGCAAGGCCGGTCAGGGCATCACTCTGAGCCTGTTGGCGCAGCTTGCCGAATTTTTCCTGCAGCAATTGCTCGCCTGTCAGCAAGGCGCGGCGGATGGCTGCGACCTCCACGTACCACGCGTCGATACGGCGCAGCTGATCGCCGGTCTGGGGGGCGGACAGGTGGCTGGCGCTGTGTGCCAGTTGGCGTAACGGCAAGGTCAGGCGGTAGGTCATCCAGAGCATCAACAGCAAGCCGATGATGCTGACCGGCAGGATATAGAGCAGCACCTTGCGGGTCATTTCGCCCAGGGGCGCCAAGGCCAGGTCCCGCGGTGTCTGCACCACCACTGCCCAGTGCGCTTCAGGCACCGGGGCAAAGCCCGCAAGCATGGGAGCGCCGGCAGAGTTGGGCACTTCGAGGGTGCCTGTCTGGCCACGCAGCGCCGCGCTGATCGTTGGGCTGTCGCTGACCTGGGTGCCAATGCGCGCATGCTCGGGGTGGTGCAGCAGGCGTAGGTTGGCGTCGGCGACGAAGGCGAAGGTGCCGTCCTGTTGGTAGTGCAGGCCGATCAACGTATGCAATGCGCTTTCTTTCTTGAGAAACACCGAACCGCCGACAATGCCCAGGTAGCGGCCATCGGCGGCAAAGATCGGTTGCGAAACGAAGATCACCAAATCGCCCCCGCGCGAGGTGTAGGCGGAACTGACCCACGGCTGACGGGCTTGCACGGCTTGGCGGATTTCGCTGGAGTGCTGCTGGTGGCTGGTGACCTGTTCTATGTCCGGATGCGCCACCAGTACCTGGCCTTGGGCGTTGACGATGACGATGGAGTTGAAGTCCTTGTCCTGCACCTGCAGTCGCTCGGCTTCACTTTGCAGCGCGGCCAGGTCGTCCAGGCCGCCGCCCAGTTGCCCGGCACTGTAGGACAAGTGGTTGCGTGCCGAGCGCAGGAACTCGTCGATATCCGATGCCAGTTTGCTCGCATAGGCTTGGTTGGCCTTCAGCTCAAGGTCGACCAAGGCGCGATGCTGTACCCGGTAGGCGACCGCGAGGGTGTTGCACAGGGTTGCCAGGCACGCCAGCACGACAATGCCAACGACCAGGGTGCGTAGGTGGAACATGGGCAAGCGCTTGAGCATGGGGGGCCTGTAACGCGAGGGCGACGGGCTCAAGTATGGCCGTATTCTGCCGAACTGCTGCCATTGCGCCGCCCGGCTGGCTCAGCCATGGCGCAGGCGGCGCTGTGGCCTGTTCAGTCATGGCAGCAATGCGGTTTGCCGGGCTGGCTTTCGTAGCGATCGTGATGCCGCACCCAGTCCATGGTGCCTTCCTCGTTGCGCCCCAATGGCGCAATGTCGAGGAAATTGTAGGTGCTGACCAGGATATCGAGCCCGCGCGCATAGGTTGAGTAGGTATGAAAGACACTGCCGTCCTGGTCCCGGTAGAAGGCGCTCAACCCAGGCAGCTCGCTTTCGTTGCCGGTGTAGGGTTCGTAGTTGTAGTGGCTGTTGCCGTCAGTGGCGACACTGACGCCGAAATCTTCATTGAAACTGCTGCCGTTTGACGAGTACCAGGGAAAGCGCCAGCCCATGCGCTGGGCAAATGCCTGGAACTCAGCGCGGGGCGCACGCGAAACGGCGACCAGCGAAACATCGTGATGCGCCAGGTGCAGGTTGGCGCCGTCGAAATGGTCGGCGAGGAACGAGCAGCCGGGGCAGCCTTCGCTCCAGCCTTCGGCGAACATGAAGTGGTAGACCAGCAACTGACTGCGCCCGGCGAACAGGTCGCCTAAACTCAGCTCGCCGTGCGGGCCTTGAAAACGGTAGGGCTGTTCCAGTTTGACCCAGGGCAGGGCGCGGCGGGCGGCGGCCAGTTCGTCGCGCTGGTGGGTAAAGGCTTTTTCATGCAGCCATAGCTGACGGCGGGCGGCCAACCATTGGCTGCGCGAGACGATGTCGGGCTTTTGAGGGTTCATGGGGATGACTCCACACGTGGGGTTCAAGTGTGGTCGAGCGGGCAGGGAGGAGATCGACAGCAGGCCCTGTGCTCGCGACGAGTGGTCAGGGCCCGGCAAGTCCAGTCACAGCATGAGGCTCAAGCGCTGCACTGCATCGCTTTTATCACCTCCCACAACCGCGGATCGTCAAAATCATCCACCACAAGGCTGGCCCCCGCAGCCATCAGCCGTTCTGCCGTCTGTGTCGTGGCAACCCCCACGGTAAAGATCCCGGCGCCGCTCGCCGCTTTCACACCTGGCAACGAATCCTCGAACGCCAGCGCCTCCCCGGCCGTTGCCTCCAGGCGCTGCAAGCCGGTCAGGTACGGCAACGGGTCAGGCTTGGGCCGTGCCAGTTCCTCGGCCACCAGCACATGCTCGAAGTGTGCGCCAAGGCCCATGGCAGTGAGCATGTGCTCGGCATTGAGCCTTGGTGCGTTGGTCACCACGCACATGCCGATACAGCGTGCCCGGGCATAGTCCAGCAGGCGCAGCAGCCCCGGCATGGGTTCAAGGGCAGGGGCCAGCTCGCGGAACAGCGCTTCCTTGCGATCAGCCAGCGCCAGGCATTCCTGCGCGCCGGCGTTTGGGAACAGCTCGGCGAACAAGGGCCCATTGGCCCGGCCGCTGATCTGGGCATCGAACTGGGCCTGGGTCAGCTCACGGCCATCATGGTCGCGCAACAACTGACGGAAAGCCTGCAAATGCAGGGTGTCGGTGTCGGTGAGGGTTCCGTCGAGGTCGAACAGCAGTGCAGTCAGCATCAGGCATCCAGGCAGTAGAAAACACACGTCGGGGCATCATAACCAAACCCAGCGACGAAGGGGGCTGTTCAGTCTTCGCTGAAAAGAGTACAAATGTGCTCCATGGACAATCTTACCCCCAAACGCCGCGCAATCCTCGACTTCATCCGTGAACGCATCACCGATCATGGCCAGCCGCCGAGCCTTGCCGACATCGCCCAGCGTTTCGGCTTCGCCTCCCGCAGTGTTGCGCGCAAGCACATCACTGCCCTGTGCCAGGCCGGCTACATCGACGTCACGCCCAATCAGGCCCGTGGCATCCGCCTGGCCGCACCCTTGCGCCGCCCTGAAATACTCGAAGTGCCCGTGCTGGGCCAGGTGGCTGCAGGCGCGCCGATCGGCCCCGACCTGGGCATTCACGAGCAGTTGCTGATTGACCCCAGCCTGTTCCGGCGTACACCGGACTACCTGCTCAAGGTGCGCGGCGACTCGATGATCGATGACGGCATCTTCGACGGTGACCTGGTGGGTATTCGCCAGCAAGGTGAGGCCCGCGATGGCCAGATCGTGGTCGCCCGCCTCGACGGCGAGGTCACCATCAAACGCCTGCAACGCCAACCCGGCGGCTATCGGCTGCTGCCACGCAACCCTGCCTATGCGCCGATCGATGTCGGGCCTGAGCGCGAATTCTTCATCGAAGGCGTGTTCTGCGGCCTGTTGAGGCGCGACTGATGGGCGCGGTGGTCGACCTTGACCGCTTGCTGGACCAGCGCCAGGTCTGGCGCGGCCGGCAGGCGCGGGTACGGCCGGCCGGGTTGCAGCCCACCGGCCATGCGGCGCTTGATCAACGGCTGCCCGAGGGGGGCTGGCCCGCAGCTGCGCTGAGCGAGTTGCTGTTGGCCAGCCCTGGGTGTGGCGAACTGCAACTGTTGTGGCCCTCATTGGCCCGCCTGACCGCCGATGGCGGCCGAGTGGTGCTGGTGGCGCCTCCCTTTATCCCTTACGCACCGGCATGGCAAGCGGCCGGGGTGGACTTGCGCTGGCTGGTCCAGGTCGATGCCCAGCAGGCTGATGCCCTCTGGGCTGCCGAGCAGTGCCTGCGCTCTGGCAGTTGCGCCGCAGTACTGTGCTGGCCGGAGCGAGCCGATGACCGTGCGTTGCGCCGCCTGCAGGTGGCGGCAGAAACCGGGCAGGCGCTGGCTTTTGCCTGCCGGCCGCAGCAGGCTGCGCACAATCCATCCCCGGCCGCGGTGCGCATCGCCATCGACGCGCGGCCCGCGCAATGGCGTGTGCTCAAGTGCCGCGGTGGCTTGCCGCCGGCTGCAGCCATCCCCTGTGCCTGGCAGGGGTGATGCAACATGCTCTGGGCCTGCATCCTACTGCCGCAATTGGCGCTGGACTCGATCCTGCGTGAACGTGATGACGCCGATGCGCCCCTGGTGCTGATCGGCGGGCCGGTACAACGGCGTGTGTTGCAAGCGGTGAACCCTGCTGCGGCAGCGCTCGGTCTGCGTGCTGGGCTAACCCTCACCGCCGCCCGCGCCTTGGCCGACGGTTTCACCTGCGTTGAAGCAGACGCGGCGCGCATCGAGCAACTGCAGCAATTGCTGGCGGCCTGGGCGTACCGCTTCAGTGCCCAGGTCAGCTTGCATTACCCGCGTGCCGTGTTGCTGGAAGTGGGCTCCAGCCTGCAACTGTTTGGCCCCTGGCCCGTGTTCGAGGCGCGTCTGCGCGAGGAGCTCGCAGCCCTCGGGCTGCGTCAGCGGATTGTCCTGGCCACCAACCCGGTGGCGGCGCGCATGCTTGCCAATGGTCATGACGGCTTGGCGTTGAGCTGCCCGCAAGCAACCCGCGCAGCGCTGGCGCGCATGCCCATTGCGCGGGTGGGGTTGCCACAGGACGCCGCTGAAGCGTTCGCCAGCATGGGGCTGCATCAGCTTGACCAGGTATTGGCCTTGCCGCGTGATGCCCTGGCCAGACGCTTCGGTGCCCAGGTCCAGTTGCACCTGGACCAGCTGCTGGGGCTGCGTACGCTTGGCTTGAGCTTCTATCAGCCGCCGGACCGCTTCGAAACGCGGCTGGAGCTCAACTTCGACGTGGAATCGCACCAGGCGTTGCTGTTCCCGCTGCGGCGCATGCTCAACGACCTGGCCGCCTTCCTGGCCGGGCGGGACTGCGGTGTACAGCGGTTCAGCCTGTACCTGGAGCACGCCGAGGGGCCGGACACGCTACTGCAGGTCGGCCTGCTGGCGGCAGAACGTGATGCGGCAATGCTCTTCGAACTGGCGCGCGGGCGCCTGGAACCGCTGCGCATCCCGGCACCGGTGCGTAATCTGCGCCTGGTGGCCGATGACTTGCCGGCTTTCGTGCCCCAGCACCACGCGTTGTTCGACCCACGGGCCCAGCAGGCCCAACCCTGGGAGCAACTGCGTGAGCGCTTGCGTGCCCGGCTGGGCGACGACGCGGTCACGGGCCTGCGCGCTGAAGCCGACCACCGCCCCGAATGTGCCTGGCAGGCCGCCGAGTATGGCGGGCAGGGCAGCCTGCCCACCTTGCCCGGGAGCCGCCCAGGCTGGTTGTTGCCCCAGCCACTGGCACTGGACCCCAGCGTTCACAGGTTGCTGGGGCAGGCTGAGCGTATCGAGTCGGGCTGGTGGGATGGCGGTGATGTGCGCCGCGACTATTACCGCATCGAAACGCGTGAAGGCCTGCGCGGCTGGGCCTACCGCGACCTGGCCCAGCCCGGAGCCTTGTGGCTGCAAGGCTGGTTCGCATGAGCGCGCCGGGTTACGCCGAACTGCATTGCCTGTCCAACTTCAGCTTCCAGCGCGGCGCATCCAGCGCCGAAGAACTGCTGCGCCGAGCGCGGGAGCAGGGTTACCAGGCCCTGGCGATTACCGATGAGTGCACCCTGGCCGGCATCGTGCGTGCCTGGCAGGCTGCCAAAGCGCAGCAGATCCGCTTGATAGTCGGCAGTGAAGTGCGCGTGCAGGATGGCCCGAAGCTGGTGTTGCTGGTCCAGGACCTGGGTGGTTACCAGAACCTGTGCGCCTTGATCACCCGTGCGCGTCGGCGAGCGGAGAAGGGCGACTATCAGTTGTTGCATGACGACCTGCACGAGCTGCATCAAGGGTTGCTGGCGTTATGGCTTGCCGAGGACTCCAGCGACCTGGCAACCGGTCAATGGTTGCAGGGCGTGTTCGGCGAGCGCCTGTGGCTGGGTGTGCACCTGCACCGTGGCAGTGATGACGAGCGCCGCCTGGCCCAGCTGCGTGGCCTAGCCGGGCAACTGGGCATTCGCGCCGTGGCCTGTGGTGACGTACACATGCATGTCCGCGGCCGGCGGGCCTTGCAGGATTGCATGACCGCTATCGGCCAGCGTTGCACCGTCGCCCAGGCAGGGCAGTATCTGTTTGCCAACGGCGAGCGTCACCTGCGCACGCTGGAGCAACTGGCCGAACTCTATCCGGCCGACCTGCTGAGCGAAACGCTCTGCATTGCCGAACGCTGTCAGTTCGACCTGGGCCAATTGCGCTACCAGTACCCGCGTGAGCTGGTGCCCGAGGGGCAGACCGCGGCCAGTTGGTTGCGCCAGCTGTGCGAGCGTGGGCTGGCCCAGCGCTGGCCGGCGGGGGCGAGCGACAAGGTGCGCGAGGTGCTGGCCAAGGAGCTGGCGCTGATCGCTGAGCTTGGCTACGAAAGCTACTTTTTGACTGTGCACGATATCGTGGCCTTTGCCCGCAGCCAGCACATCCTTTGCCAGGGCCGCGGTTCGGCGGCCAACTCTGTGGTGTGTTTCGTGCTGGGCATCACCGAACTCGACCCAATGAAGCACCGGCTGCTGTTCGAGCGTTTCCTGTCACGCGAGCGCAACGAGCCACCGGACATCGACGTCGACTTCGAGCACGACCGTCGCGAAGAAGTGATCCAGTACGTTTTTCGCCGTTATGGCCGGCACCGCGCAGCGCTCACTGCGGTGGTCAACACCTATCATGCTGCCGGCGCGGTGCGTGATGTCGCCCGTGTGCTGGGGTTGCCTGCCGACCAGGTCGATGCCCTGGCCAAGTGCTGTGGCCGCTGGACCGACCGCATCCCGGACGAGCAACGCCTGGCCGAGGCCGGCTTCGAACCCGGCAGCCCCTCGCTGCGGCGCATTCTGGTGCTGGCCGGGCAACTGATAGGGTTCCCCCGCCATCTGTCTCAGCACCCAGGCGGTTTCGTCATTTCCGAGCAACCGCTGGACCACCTGGTGCCGGTCGAGAACGCCGCCATGGCTGAGCGCACGGTCATCCAGTGGGACAAGGACGATCTGGACATGGTCGGCCTGCTCAAGGTCGATGTGCTCGCCCTGGGTATGCTCAGTGCCTTGCGCCGCTGTTTCGACCTGCTGCAGCGGCACCGGGGGCGGCACCTGACCCTGGCGACGATCCCCCCCGAAGACCCGGCCACCTATGCGATGATCAGCCGCGCCGAGACCATGGGCGTGTTCCAGATCGAATCACGCGCTCAGATGGCCATGCTGCCACGGCTCAAGCCCAGCACCTTCTATGACCTGGTGATCGAAGTCGCGATCGTGCGCCCGGGGCCGATTCAGGGCGACATGGTGCACCCCTACTTGCGCAGGCGTTTGAAGCAGGAGCCGGTGACCTACCCATCGCCCAAGCTCAAGGAAGTCTTCGAGCGTACCTTGGGCGTGCCGCTGTTTCAGGAGCAGGTGATGGAGCTGGCCATGGTGGCCGCAGACTACAGCCCGGGCGAGGCCGACCAGTTACGCCGCAGCATGGCCGCCTGGAAGCGCCATGGCGGTCTGGAACCACACCGCGAACGGCTGGTGCAGGGCATGCTGCGCAACGGCTACGACCTGGCGTTTGCCGAGCGCATATTCGAGCAGATCAAGGGCTTTGGCAGTTATGGCTTCCCAGAGTCCCACGCCGCCAGTTTCGCCTTGCTGTGCTATGCCAGCAGTTGGCTCAAATGCCATGAACCGGCGATTTTCACCTGTGCGCTGGTCAATAGCTGGCCGATGGGCTTCTACAGCCCCGACCAACTGTTGCAGGAGGCACGCCGCCAGGGGATCGAGGTACGGCCGGTGGATGTCGCCCACAGCCAGTGGGATTGCACGCTGGAAGCGGTTGCTGAGGGTGTCCTTGCCATCCGCCTGGGGTTGCGGCAAATCCGCGGTTTCGCCGAAGCCGACGCGCGCCGGCTTGAAGCGGCGCGGGCGCTCAGGCCGTGGCGGGATGTCGAGGACCTGTGCTTGCGTGCCGGCCTCGACAGCAGAGCCCGCGCCCGGTTGGCCGATGCCGGTGCGTTACGCGCCTTGGCTCGTGACCGCTACCAGGCGCGCTGGCAGGTCGCGGCGGTGCAGCCGCAACTGCCCCTGTTCGCCGAGCTGCAGGCAACGCCCGAAGCCGCGGTGGCCTTGCCTGTGCCTAGCGTGGGCGAAGACCTGGTGGCCGACTACGCCACCTTGGGAACCACGCTGGGGCCTCACCCGCTGACCTTGCTGCGCCCGCGTCTGCGGGCGCTGGGCTGTCGCAGCTCGCATGAGTTGGCGGGCGTTGAGCATGGCGATGCAGTCGCCGTGACCGGCCTGGTAGTGGGGCGGCAACGGCCACAGACCGCCAGCGGGGTGACCTTCGTGACCCTTGAGGATGAATTCGGCATGGTCAATGTGGTGGTCTGGCGCGAGCTGGCCGAGCGGCAGCGGCGTGCGCTGGTGGGGTCTCGATTGCTCAAGGTGAATGGCCGCCTGGAACAGCAGGACGGGGTGCGGCACCTGATTGCACGGCGGCTGGAGGATGTCAGCGTGTTGCTGCAGGGGCTGGACGTGCGCAGCCGGGACTTTCATTGATTCGACCGGCGAACGGGCTGCACAGCAGCCCCAGTCGCCGTTGTTGCCGAGCTGTCAAACCATTGCCAGGTGCTGCTTGCGTGTTGGCGCCGGGAATGCCCGGTCAATGGCTTGCAAGTCCTCGCTGGTCAAGGTCAAGCCTGCGGCTGCCGCATTCAACCTTACGTGCTCCGGCGACACCGCCTTGGGGATCGCGATGACACCGTCCTCGCGCGTCACCCAGGCCAGGCAGACCTGCGCCGGGGTGGCCCCATGGCGCTCGGCAATCTCGTGCAATAACGGATGCTGCAGCAGCTTGCCGGCCTGGGCCAATGGGCAGTAGGCCATGGTCGGTAGCCTGTGTTGCCGGCTCCAGGGCAGCAGGTCGAACTCGATGCCACGCTGCACGGGGTTGTACAGCACCTGGTTGGTGCCGCAGTCAGGGCGGTCCAGCTCGATCAGGTCGTCGACATCGAAGTTGGAAACACCCCAGCGGCGAATCTTGCCCTGTTCGCGCAAGCGTTCGAACGCCTCGACGGTTTCTTCCAGCGGGTACTGGCCGCGCCAGTGCAGCAGGTACAGGTCGATGACGTCGGTGCCCAAGCGAGCGAGGCTGCGTTCACAGGCAGCGGGTACGCCGCGCCGGCTGGCATTGTGCGGGTACACCTTGCTGACCAAAAAGACTTGATCGCGTCGCCCGGCGATAGCCTGGCCGACCACTTCTTCGGCGCCACCTTCGGCATACATTTCGGCGGTATCGATCAGGTTCATACCCAGTTCGATGCCGTGTTGCAGGGCGGCAACCTCAGCAGCCCTGCGTGCCGGGTCTTCGCCCATGTACCAGGTGCCTTGGCCGATGGCCGGCACGTTGCAACCTGCCAGTTTCATGTAACGCATGTCACCTCCGGAATCTGGGTATGGGAAAGCAGTACCTCAAGCAGCGCCTGCGCTGCAGTGGACAGTTTATGGTCGCTCAAGGCGATTACGCCGATCCGCCGTTCGACAGTGGGCTCTACCAGGGTAATGCAACGCGCGCCGAGCTCCTGCATCTGGTTGATGCACAGCGCCGGCACCGCGCTCACGCCCAGCCCACTGGCGACCATGCGGCCAATGGTCGAGAGCTGGTGGCTTTCAAACGCCACCGCCAGCTTGCCGTGCAGTGCCGCCACGTTCTGCTCCAGCAGCAGGCGCACCGCCGAAGGACGCTGCAGGGCGATGAAATCTTCGCCCAGCAACTGCGCCCAGCTGACTTCGGCCAGCTCGGACAACGGGGAGTCGGTGGGCACCACGGCAACGAAACGGTCCAGGTACAGCGGGTGGAAGCGCAGGCCGTCGGTGTTTTCCGGCTCGAAGCCGATGCCCAGTTCGACGCGGCGGTGGCGCACCAGTTCCAGAACCTGCTCGTTGATCACATCGTGCACCGTGACGTTGACCTTAGGGTAACGCTGGCGAAACACCTTGAGTGAGTGGGGCAGCAGGTTGCCGGCAAACGCCGGCATGGCCGCCACCGACACCCGCCCCAATTGCAGGGTGAACCGCTGGCGCAGCATCTCCTCGGTGTCGTCCCAGTCGGCCAGCAGGCGCCGGGCCAGTGGCAGCAGGACCTCACCTTCGGCGGTCAGGCTGACGCTGCGCGTGGTTCGGGTGAGCAGGGCGCCACCCAGGTTCTCCTCCAGTGCCTTGATGGTAAGGCTCAGCGCCGGTTGCGAGACATGCAGGTGTTCGCCGGCCTGGGCAAAACTCTGGTACTTGGCCACGGCGACGAAGGCGCGCAGTTGCTTGACGTTCATGGCGGGCTCACAGGCTGTTTTGAAAAAGTTATCAATCGATGACGAAAACAAAATTAACAAATCAGTCGCTAGCGGTGAAGATGCCTGCACACGCTCACCGACAGCCTCGTCGGTCAACAACTACAAAAGGCGGATCAGCATGGCCGGACTGGACAAGCGCGTAGCAACCTATGAACAGGCCCTCGAAGGCCTGACCGACGACATGACGGTACTGGCCGGCGGCTTCGGCCTGTGCGGCATCCCGGAAAACCTCATTGCCGAAATCAAGCGCCGTGGCGTCAAGGGCCTCACCGTGGTTTCCAACAACTGCGGCGTCGACGGCTTTGGCCTGGGCGTACTGCTGGAAGAGCGGCAGATCCGCAAGATGATTGCCTCCTACGTCGGCGAGAATGCCGAATTCGAGCGCCAGTTGCTCAGTGGCGAGCTGGAAGTGGAACTGACCCCGCAAGGCACCCTGGCCGAAAAAATGCGCGCTGGCGGCGCCGGCATCCCGGCCTTCTTCACCGCAACCGGCTACGGCACGCCAGTTGCCGAGGGCAAGGAAGTGCGCGAGTTCAAAGGCCGCAACTACATCCTGGAAGAATCGATCACCGGTGACTTCGCCATCGTCAAGGGCTGGAAGGCCGACCACTACGGCAACGTGGTCTACCGCAACACCGCGCAAAACTTCAACCCGCTGGCCGCCACCGCCGGCAAGATCACCGTGGTCGAAGTCGAAGAAATCGTCGAGCCAGGCGTGCTGCTGCCCAGCGAGATCCATACCCCTGGCATCTTCGTCGACCGGGTCATCGTCGGCACCTTCGAAAAACGCATCGAAAAGCGCACCGTCAAGGCCTGAGCGCCGTCCTCCAGAACAATAAAGAGACTTTCACCATGGCACTGACCCGCGAACAGATGGCACAACGCGTCGCACGCGAACTGCAGGACGGCTTCTACGTCAACCTCGGCATCGGCATCCCCACCCTGGTGGCCAACTACGTCCCTGCTGACATGGATGTGATGCTTCAGTCGGAAAATGGCCTGTTGGGGATGGGCGAATTCCCTACCGAGAGCACGATCGACGCCGACATGATCAATGCCGGCAAGCAGACCGTCACCGCCCGTCGCGGCGCCTCGATCTTCGATTCGGCACAATCGTTCGCCATGATCCGTGGCGGCCATGTCGACCTCACTGTGCTCGGCGCCTTCGAAGTGGATGTCCAGGGCAATATCGCCTCGTGGATGATCCCGGGCAAGCTGGTCAAGGGTATGGGCGGCGCGATGGACCTGGTCGCCGGGGCCGAGAACATCATCGTCACCATGACTCACGCCTCGAAAGACGGCGAATCCAAGCTGCTGCCACGCTGCAGCCTGCCGCTGACCGGCGCCGGCTGCATCCGCAAGGTGCTCACTGACCTGGCGTACCTGGAGATCGAAAACGGTGCCTTCATCCTGCGCGAAACCGCACCGGGGGTGAGCGTCGAAGAAATCGTTGCGAAAACCGCCGGCAAGCTGATCGTGCCGGACGATGTGAAGGAAATGTCCTTCTGATACACCTCCCCAGCCCTGTGGCAGTGGCGGCAACGGCGAATGCGCTGGTGAATGCACCAACGCTTTCGACGTTGGCGCTGCTGCCACAGGGTTTTGTGCGTTGTGCCTGAAACGTTACACCCCATAAAACCAATAAAAGGAAGTTGCCGTGGCCGCTGAAATCCAAGACAGCCGCTCCGCCCGATTTGCCCTGCGGTGCTCCAACTGGGCCGAGCGCTGGTTCCCCGATTCCTGGGTGTTCGCCGCCCTGGCAGTGGTGCTGGTATGCCTTGGCGCCATGGCCATGGGCGCCAAACCTACCGATACCGCCAAGGCCTTTGGCGATGGCTTCTGGAGCTTGATCCCGTTCACCATGCAAATGGCCTTCGTGGTCATCGGCGGCTATGTGGTGGCCAGCTCGCCCCCTGCCGCTCGGCTGATCGATCGCCTGGCGCGGGTGCCGAAGAACGGCCGTTCGGCGGTGTGCTGGGTGGCGCTGATCTCGATGCTGGCATCCTTGCTCAACTGGGGCCTGTCCCTGGTGTTCGGTGGCCTGCTGGTGCGCGCGCTGGCACGGCGCAGTGACCTGAAGATGGACTACCGCGCCGCCGGTGCTGCTGCGTACCTTGGCCTGGGGGCCGTCTGGGCCCTGGGGCTGTCGTCTTCAGCGGCACAGTTGCAGGCCAACCCGGCCAGCCTGCCGCCGTCCATTTTGTCGATAACCGGCGTGATCCCATTCACCGAGACCATCTTCCTCTGGCAGTCCGGGGTATTGCTGGCCGCGCTGGTCATCGTCTCGTTGGTGATCGCCTACGCCACCGCACCTGGCCCGAACAGTGCGCGCAGTGCCGAAGACTGCGGCGTCGACCCCAGCTTCACCGCACCGCCCGCACCCCAGCGCACGCGCCCGGGTGAATGGCTGGAATACAGCCCGATCCTGATCCTGCTGATGGTGGCGCTGGCTGGCGGCTGGCTGTACCAAGAGTTCGCCACCAAGCCTGCCATTACCGCAATCTCCGGGCTCAATACCTACAACCTGCTGTTCATCATGCTCGGCGCCTTGCTGCACTGGCGCCCACGCAGCTTCCTGGACGCGGTGGCACGTGCGGTGCCGACCACCACCGGGGTGTTGATCCAGTTCCCGCTGTACGGCTCGATCGCCGCCATCCTCACCCAGGTGAAGGGTGTCGACGAGCAGACCCTGGCCCACCACATCTCGTTGTTCTTCACCCAGATCGCCACCCATGACACCTATGCCGTGCTCATGGGCGTGTACTCAGCGGTGCTGGGGTTCTTCATCCCCTCGGGGGGTGGCAAGTGGATCATCGAAGCGCCCTACGTCATGTTGGTGGCCAATGACCTGCAGTACCACCTGGGCTGGGCAGTGCAGATCTACAACGCCGCCGAGGCGCTGCCGAACCTGATCAATCCGTTTTACATGCTGCCGCTGCTCGGGGTCCTGGGCCTGAAAGCGCGTGACCTGATCGGCTTTTCGTTCGTGCAACTGCTGGTGCATGTGCCGCTGGTGTTGGTGTTGCTCTGGGCGTTGGGGACGACCTTGCAGTATGTGCCGCCGGTGATGCCTTGAGCTGAACGTGCATTGAAGGAGCGGCTGAACACTCCTTGAACAGATGTGTATCATGGCGAGCCGGGCACAAAAGTGGCTCTTGCCGCGCCGATTTTGGCGGCTCGCACAGGAACGGGTACAGCAGCAGAGGAGGGCGAGGCGATGATCGAGGTGTCGCGGTTCTGGCGGGATTCGGCGTTGCCCTTCGTAGAAGCAAGGCGCGTTGGGGATGGGCGTCAAGTGTGCTACGCCGCCCATTCCCATGAGAGTTTTTCGATCGGCCTGATCACCGGGGGGCGTAGCACCTTCCTGAGTGGAGGCAGCCATGTCGAAGTGGTCGCTGGCACCACAGTGCTGATGAACCCTGGCGTGGTGCACGCGTGCAATCCGATTGCAGGGCAGGGGTGGTCGTACCTTATGCTGTTCGTGGACATGCCGTGGCTGGAGGGCATCGGTTTCAAGTTGCCAGCGCAAACCTGGAGTACCTCGCCGGCACTGTACAGTGCCGGGCTGCAAATGTTTGCCGACCTGTTCGACGGCAACCTGGATGACCGGGAGGCCCGGCTGGCGCGTTTTTTCAATGTGCTACCAAACCACCTGCAGGCTGCTGCCAGCAGAACGCAAGCCCACCACCCGCAGCTGGAGGCGGCGGCTGCGTTCATCCGGGCCCACCGCACTGACCCGCTGACGCTGGAGGACATCTGTGCTGCCAGCCGTTTGTCCCGCTCTTATCTGATCCGTGCCTTCGGTGAGCGTTTCGGCCTTACCCCGCATGGCTACCTGCTTGATCAGCGCGTGCAGTATGCCCGTGCGCAACTGCGTACCGGGCGGGCGATTGCCGAAGTGGCTCTGGAGGCAGGGTTTGCCGATCAGGCCCATCTACAGCGGGCGTTCAAGCAACATCTGGCGGCGACGCCCGGGCATTATCGCAAGGCAGAAAGGGCCGGCTCAGCGAGCGTCAAACGAGTAGATACAGCGCACTGAACACCAGCAGTATTGCCAAGCATCGATTGAACCTCTGCACGTAGTGCGGCTTGCGCAAGTAACGCTGAATCATACTGCCTGCCCAAGCCCAACTTGCCACTGAAACGAAACAGACTGGTCCATAGATCCAGGTGAACAGCCACAGCATCTGCTGCTCGCCACCGGTATACGCTGCCACGCCCGCCACCGCCGCCAGCCAGGCCTTGGGGTTCAGCCACTGCATGGCTGCACCCTCCCAGGCCGAAGGGGCGCGTTGGTGGCGCTCACCTCCCAACTGGCCGTCATCACTGGCCAGCTTCCACGCCAGGTACAGCAGGAACGCCACGCCGCCCCAATGCAGCGCCACGCCTAGCAAAGGCCAGCGCGTCAACAGGGCGTGCAAACCGAGGCCCACCAGTACTAGCAGCAGGCAAAATCCCAACGTCGCCCCGGCCACATGGGCGAGGCTGGCGCGCAGGCCGTGACATGCTCCGCTGCTAAGGGCGACGATGTTTACAGGGCCGGGGGATATCGATGCTGCCAGCGCGAACGCAGCCATTGAGAGGTACAGGCTCATCGTAAATGTCCATATGGAGGGGAAGCTTCCCATGCTGCGCAAAAGCGAAATCGGGATATTGAAGAAAAGTCCCTCAAATCACGTACAGGTTTTGTAATAGTTTGGCGCTATCAGAATGATGTTTCGCTCTTGTAGGATTATTTTCCCTATATTCTATCCAGGTCCCCATGAGCACCTTCGCGGAACCCCCCAGTTTTCGGCCGTCCTGGCCATCCTTCACCCGTCTTCGTGACGCTTCTTTCGTGAGTACCCGCTAATGGAATGGCTAGCCGACCCCACGGCCTGGCTGGGGCTGTTGACGCTTATCGTCCTCGAGCTGGTGCTGGGTATCGACAACCTGGTGTTCATCGCCATCCTGGCCGACAAACTGCCGCCGCATCAGCGCGATCGCGCGCGGGTGATCGGTCTGAGCCTGGCGCTGATCATGCGCCTGGGCCTGCTGGCCAGTATCTCGTGGATGGTTACCCTGACCGCGCCGTTGTTCGAGGTGTTCGGCAAGAGCTTCTCCGGCCGTGACCTGATCATGCTGTTCGGCGGTGTGTTCCTGCTGTTCAAGGCCACCATGGAGTTGCATGAACGCCTCGAAGGCCATGTCACCCAAGCCAGTGGCGCGGTGCGCCATGCCGCGTTCTGGCCCATCGTGGCGCAGATCGTGGTGCTCGACGCCGTATTCTCGCTGGACGCGGTGATCACTGCAGTGGGTATGGTCGAACACCTGTCGGTGATGATGATCGCGGTGATCTTCTCGATCGGCATCATGATCGTCGCCAGTAAGCCGCTGACCCGCTTCGTCAACGCCCACCCGACGGTCATCATGCTGTGCCTGGGCTTCTTGATGATGATCGGCTTCAGCCTGACCGCCGAAGGCCTGGGCTTCCATATCCCCAAAGGCTATCTGTATGCGGCCATTGGTTTCTCGATCCTGATCGAGCTGTTCAACCAGCTGGCCCGTGCTCGCCGCAAGCGTAGCCTGCAGCAGCACCGGCCACTGCGTGAGCGTACCGCCCACGCCGTGCTGCGCCTGCTCGGCGGGCGCAGGGTGGAGGCTGACGAGGTCGGTGAGGAGATCGCTGACCTGGTCGCGGGCGGTGAGGAACATGTGCTGTTCGACCGCCGTGAACGGGTGATGATCAGTGGTGTGCTGAACCTGGCCGAGCGGCCGATCCGCACGGTGATGACTGCCCGTACCGAAGTCGACGTCCTCGACCTGGCGCAGCCTGCGGCGACGATTACCGAAGCGTTGGCCAACTCACCTTACTCGCGCTTGCCGCTGATCCGTGACGGCCGCATCGACGAGCCGCTGGGCTTTGTGCACAAGAAAGAACTGCTCAAAGAGCTGCTCTCTGGCAACCAGCCAGACCTTGAGCGAATGGCCCGGGCACCGTTGAACCTGCTGGAAAGCTTCAGCATCCTCAACGCGCTGGAGCAGATGCGCAGCCAGTCGACGCACATCGCCTTCGTGGTGAACGAATTCGGTGACTTCACCGGCCTGCTGACCATGACCGACATTCTCGAGTCGATCGCCGGTGAGCTGCCGGATGCCAGCGAGGTGGAAGGCCCGGCGATCGTCGAGGACGCTGATGGCTTCGTCGTCAGCGGCGCGCTGAACCTCAGCCAGGTGCAGGCACGCACCGGCTTCAGCGCGCGTGCGACCGAAGATTACCAGACCCTTGCCGGCCTGGTGATGAGCCTGCTCGACCGCCTGCCGGTGGTCGGTGACCACCTGGCCTGGAACGGCTGGAGCATGACGGTGGTGGCGGTGGAGGAACGTCGGGTGCGCCAGGTGCGCCTCAAACCGAACGGCGACGTTGGCGCAGCAGGTGCCTGAAACCCTCAAGCACCAGCACCAGGACCGCGGCCCAGATCGGCAGGTAAGTCAGCCACTGATCCGGGCCGATCGTCTCGCCCAGCAGCAGCGCTACGCCCACCAGCAGCACCGGTTCGACATAGCTGAGCAGGCCGAACAGGCTGAACGGCAGCAGTCGGCTGGCCAGCACATAGGCGATCAGGGCTGAGGCACTGATCGCGCCGAGCAGTGGAATCAAACCGTACAGGCCAGGATGCGCGACCAGGTCAGCACTGGACAGCGGGCCTTGGCTGACGAAGTACAGGGCCCAGGGCAGCAACAGGCACATGTCGCACCACAAGCCGCCCAGGTGGTCGGTGCGGCAGCGCCGGCGCAGCACGAAGTAGACGGGGTAGCCGATCATCACCAGCATGGTTTCCCAGGCGAAGCTGCCGTGCTGGTAAAGCTCGTGCGCCACGCCCAGCGCAGCGCAGGCCACCGCCACTTTTTGCAGGCGTGACAGGCGTTCGCCGTACACCAGGCGCCCCGTCAGCACCATCGCCAGCGGCAGCAGGAAGTAGCCCATCGACACCTCAAGGCTACGCCCGTGCAGGGGCGCCCAGAGGAACAGCCACAGTTGCACGCCCATCAGCCATGAGGTGCCCACCATGCCCAGCAGCAGCGCTGGGGTTTGGCGCACGCGCGCGAGCAAGTCACCGACCCGTTTCCAGTCTTTGCTGGCCAGCATGAACAGTGTCAGGCAGGGCAGCGTCAGCAGCGTGCGCCAGCCAAAGATTTCTTCGCCATCGAGCGGAGTGAGCAGGGAGGTATAGAAGTACATCACGGCGAACAGGCAGGAGGCCATGACCGAACAGAGAATGCCTTTTGACACGAATGCCTCGAATAGCGGGGTGGGCGGTGGGATCAGCCGCGCATGATCTCAGGGGCCGCGTCATGCGGCAACCGCGGCACGCCTGGTCGCGTGGCCAGCGCCTGGAGAAATTGCGCTGCCGGCATTGGCCTGGCGAACAGATAGCCCTGCTGAAAGTCCACGTCATACTGGGCCAGATAATCGCGCTGCACTTCGGTTTCCACGCCTTCGGCAACGATGCCCAGGCCCAGCTTCCCCGACAGTTCGATGATGCTGTCGAGGATATGCTGTGACAGCGCATCACCGCCGATCATTGCCACGAAGCTTTGGTCGATCTTCAGGTAGTCGACCTTGAACTGGCGCAGGTAATTGAGGCTGGACTGGCCAGTGCCGAAGTCGTCCAGTGCGATCATCACGCCCATCTCATGGAGCTGTTCGAACAGTTCGAGGGTCACTGCGCTGGCCTCGATCAGTTTGCGCTCAGTCAACTCCAGCGTCAGCACTACCCGCCCGGGGGGGAAGTGCCCGAGGAACGTGCGGCAGTCGTCTATCAGGGACAGGTCACGGCAGTGATCGGCCGTGATGTTGATGCCGATGTGGAAGCCGTCTTCCAGCAATGCTGCGTAAGGCGCCAGGCTTTGCGCAGTGTGCTGCATCAATGCCCGGGTCATGTCGACGATCTGACCGCTGTGTTCGGCATAGGGAATGAACAGGTCGGGGCGCACCAGGCCCTCGTGCGGGTGATCCCAGCGCATCAGCACCTCGGCGCCTGCCCAGCGATAATCGCCTTTGCGCACAACCGGCTGGAAAAACGGCAGGAGCTCGTCAGCTTCCAGCGCACGGCGCAGTTCGGCGCGGGGGGAGTTGGCGCGGCGGATTTGCCAGCGGCAGGTGCAACCGGCAGCAACACCGAGCAACAGCAGCAAGCTGAGCAGTGCCGGGTAGCGGCTGCGCAGTAATTCGCTGCGTTTGTCGGCGGTGTAACCGCCGTGGACGCTGAAAGGGTAGTGCGTCGACCCGAGTGTCACGTCGCCAATGGCTGCAGAGGGTGGCAGGCCTTGATGCACCACGCCATCCTTGCCCATCCACGCCGTGCCGACACGCAAGTGCAGTGCCTCGCTGGGGCCGATAAGGCGCAGCGCGGTCAGCAAATGGTCGCCATCGACGGTGGTGATGGCGCCTCGGTCGCCGTCACTGGCTCGATACACCAGCAATGGATGCCCCGGTGTCACGGAGTTGCCGTCCATCAGCCACAGCTTTCCATCGCTGTAGTCGCGGGGGTCCACCGGCTCGTCGAATTCGCCGAACAGCGAGGTGCAGTACAGCGTGTCTTGCCGGAACAAGTTGGTCGAGCGCACGAAAGCGTTGCGCGTCACCTCTTTGCGCAAGGCCAGTTCGGCTTGCGCGCACGGGCTGCCCGCCAATGGCAGCAGCGTCTGAGCGGCACCGGAAAGGCTGTCGAGAATATGCTCGACCTGTTCGACCACTTGCCGTGTGGTGGCCTGGCTGCTGGCGCGCAGTTCGCGCTCGATTTGCCAGTGCATCACGATCAGGCCGAACGCCAGGGGCAAGATGCCAACGCCCCAAGGGAGGAGGGTGCGCCAGCTCCAGCGGGCGGGTCTTTTACTGCGCAGGGGCATGTTGGCGTAATCTTGACTTGAAATGACTGAGGATAGCCGTTTGTCGGCGCAGTCGGAGAACAAATGCGCGACAAAGAAATTTACGCACTGTAGAATCGGTTTACGATTACAACAATAAGGTCTTTCATCACTGAAGGATCATCCCCACCGAGAATGGGAATATATGACAAACCAAGGGTTCAAGCTGATCATTGGTGACTTCCTCGCCAGAAGCGTGCGCGGCATCCCCTGCTCGCCGCCATTTTCGTACCACATCCCCGGCACACAATAATTTTCGCTGCAGATGAGGACACGAACATGGCTGATATCTTCGACAACCCTATGGGCCTGATGGGCTTTGAATTCATTGAACTGGCATCGCCAACCCCAGGCGTTCTTGAGCCCGTCTTCCAGATGCTCGGTTTCACCAAGGTCGCCACACACCGCTCCAAGGACGTGCACCTGTATCGGCAAGGTGGCATCAACCTGATTCTCAACAATGAGCCGAAAAGCATCGCCTCCTACTTTGCAGCCGAGCATGGGCCGTCAGTGTGTGGCATGGCGTTCCGCGTGCGCAACGCTCATGAAGCCTACGCCCGTGCCCTGGAACTGGGCGCCCAGCCCGTCGAGATCGAAACCGGCCCGATGGAACTGCGCCTGCCGGCGATCAAAGGCATCGGCGGCGCCCCCCTGTACCTGATCGACCGCTTCGAAGAGGGCAGCTCGATCTATGACATCGACTTCAACTTCATCGAAGGCGTGGACCGCAATCCGGCCGGCGCAGGCCTGAAGATCATCGACCACCTGACTCATAACGTGTATCGCGGCCGCATGGCTTACTGGGCCGGCTTCTACGAGAAGCTCTTCAACTTCCGCGAAATCCGCTACTTCGACATCAAGGGCGAGTACACCGGCCTGACCTCCAAGGCCATGACCGCTCCGGATGGCATGATCCGCATCCCGCTCAATGAGGAGTCGTCCAAAGGGGCGGGGCAGATCGAAGAGTTCCTGATGCAGTTCAACGGTGAGGGCATCCAGCATGTCGCCTTCCTTACCGATGACCTGCTCAAGACCTGGGATGCACTCAAGGGCTACGGCATGCGCTTCATGACTGCACCGCCGCAGACCTATTACGAAATGCTCGAGGAGCGCCTGCCAGGGCACGGTGAGCCGGTTGACCAACTGCAGGCTCGCGGCATTCTGCTCGACGGCGCCTCCGAGGCCGGCGACAAGCGCCTGCTGCTGCAGATCTTCTCTGAAACCCTGCTCGGGCCGGTGTTCTTCGAGTTTATCCAGCGCAAAGGTGATGACGGGTTTGGCGAAGGCAACTTCAAGGCGCTGTTCGAGTCGATCGAGCGCGACCAGGTTCGCCGGGGCGTGCTCGACGTTCAATAACTGAAGTGTACCGCCGTCACTTTTTTGGGGCGGCGGTACGTTCCGCTTTACGCCACTGCCTGAACAGCCCCCAGTAGACGATCGACCCTGTAATGATGCCGATCAACGTAAGCGATGGCAGCATCTGCATCAGCATATGGCGCCGTTCATCAGCGGCAAAGCCGTCGGGGTAGCCGACTTTCACGGTGTAGCCGTACTTGTCCGATGTCCCGGTCATTGAAAACTCGGACTGCGAGGGGCGGGTAGGGTCCCGGCTGTCGCCATCGGCCCAGATGTAAAAATCCCCGAACTCCAGGAGCAACACCAGCCCGGTTTGAAATGCGCGCAGTTCGTTGCGCAGTTCCAAGCCGGAGGTTGATGCGATCACACTCAGATTTTCATCACGAAGCTGGTAGGCCACAAGCACTTCATTGGGCGCTGCGGGCGAGTCGAAGATCAGTTGCACCGGAGCCTCAAGGTCAGGCGAAAACCGGTTTTGTGCACTCGGCGGAACCAGCGTGTCACAGTACGTACGGCCATCGACAGCCAATGCCAGCGCTCGCAGGTATCGAACATCCTGAATTTGTTTCAGCAAGTGCGTCCTGGCTGTCTCGCAAGCACTGCCCGCCAGTGGCATTGCCGCCAAGGCCGCGTCGTGCAAGCGGTTGAGGGACAGATCAATGGAAAAAATGGCTTCCTTCAACGATACGCGAGCCGTCTCTTTGAGCTTGTAATCGTGCTGGTAGATCATCACCATCAAGCCTGACGCAACGGGTATCAAACTGATCGCCAGTGTCAGCAGCAGCGCCATCATGCTGCGACCGAGAACCTTGAATTTCGACATAGGACTGCAGCCCTCCTGGTTCGAATTGTCCGAGATGGACAATTGACCGGAGAGCCTATGTTTTCTGCGTAGTCGCCACTGTAATCCCCAACCGTGTTTGAGTGAGGATTCGCGCGGTTGGCGCGTAAGAATGGTTACGGCTTGAGCGCCTGAAGCACTTTCTCTGCCAGTGAATGCGTCGAGGCGGGGTTTTGCCCTGTGATCAGGCGGCCATCACAGACCACGAAGGGCTTCCAGGGGTCATCATGTTTGCTGTAACTGCCCCCTCGTGCGACCAGTTCGTTTTCGGTGAGGAAAGGCACCACCTCCTCAAGCTCGGCAAGCTTTTCTTCGGTATTGGAGAATCCCGTGATCTGTCGGTCCTTGAGCAGCAACTTGTTGTCACTGAGCTTGATGTTCAGCAGCCCTGCGACGCCATGGCACACGGCGGCCACCACGCCGTCGTTCTCGTAGATCCTGCGCGCCAGCGCCTGCAATTGCGGGTCGTCAGGGAAGTCCCACATCACACCATGGCCGCCGGTGTAATACATGGCACAGTATTCCTCTGCCATGACCTGGCCGGGGCTTAGCGTGGCGCCCAGGCGGTTCATGAATGCCTTGTCGGTGTAGTAGCGCCAATCCAGCTCGGGGGCCATCTGCAAGCTGTGCGGATCGATTGGCACGTATCCGCCGCCAGGGCTAACGTAGTCCACTGGATGACCTGCTTGCTCAACCGCGTCTACAAAATGCACAGCTTCACCCAGCCATAAACCGGTTGCGCGATTCAGGGTCGGATATTTGGCGGTATTGGTCAGTACCACCAGAATTTTCTTGCTCATCACGGCACTCCTGCCTGTAATCGAACGGGGAAGCCAGCACATGGCGCGGGAAGCCAATAAAGCATAGCTGGCGTTGGAAACACTGGCGGTGCATCGCTGTCAAAATCCCTGCAACCCGCATACGGCCCATTGCAGCGCTTGACCATGGAGTCGATGATGCAGGAGCACGTCCTTGAACCTTGAGCAACAGTGGAACCCACGTTTTGGCCGATAACAGTACACCTTGCGATATCTCTGCCCGTGGCGTGGCATCGTCTGCCCCACAGTCGACGGCTGGCATGCGAGAGAAAATCGTGGAGTTCGACTGGCGGGATACGGACCTGGGGCCTTTGCCGCACTGGGATGCCTCTTTGCGCATTGCGATCGACATGATGCTGACATGGTCATTTCCCAGTGCCGTGGTCTGGGGGCCGAACATGAACGTTGTCCATAACGATGCCTATGTGGCGCTGATCGGTGACCGGGACCAGGCGCTGGGTATGCGTTTCGATGCGTTGTGGAAGGGCGTCTGGGGCGATATCGGCCCATGGGTGTTCAAGGCGCTGGAAGGTACAACCAGTTTTGTCGAGGATCAGCCTCATCAGATCACATGCGCAAAGACGGGAGCCGAGGGGTGGTTCGTGTTCAGCTATGCGCCGATTCGTGACGAGCACTATGAAGTAGTCGGCATGCTGCATACGGTGATCCCGAGCTCTGCCAGCGCTGCAGTGCATGACAGGTGGCGCGAACAGGCGCAGTCATTCGAGCGGCAGATAGCGCGATACATTGCTGACCGCGACTACATCTGGCGTCTGTCACGTGATGTCATGATCACGGTGAGCCTGGACCTCATGATGATCGGGGCAAACCCGGCCTGGCATCGCGCCCTGGGCTGGAGCGAGCTTCAGATACAGGGCATGTCGATCCTGGACCTGGTTCATCCGGCCGACAGGGAAGAAGTCGAGGCAGCTGCAATCGATTTCGTCAACGGCACAGGGCCTGCAGAGCTTGAAACACGCGTGCGCCATGTCGACGGGCATTACCGCTGGTTCCACTGGAGTGGCAGCTTCGACGGTTCGGTGCTGACTGCCGTGGGGCGGGACATTACAGCCGACCGTGAAGAGGCCATGCGCCAGTCTCAGATACTGTTGCGCAACACCCAAAGGCTGGAAGCTGTCGGTCAAGTGGCTGGCGGCATGGCCCACGAGATGAACAACCTGTTGTCAGGAATCGGCGGCAGCCTGGAATTGTTGCAACGGCGTCTGAGCCAAGGCCGGACGGAGGCCATCGAAGGCTACGTGGAGATGGCGCGCGATTCGGTGCAGCGCGCCATGAGCCTTACCCACCGCCTGCTGGCGTTCTCCCGCCATCAGCCCCTGGCCCCGGCACCTTTGAACGTGAATGCCCACCTGACCACCCTGGAGCCGATGTTGCGCCATGTGCTTGGGGCTGAGGTGTCTCTGTCGTGGCAAATGGATGTCGAGCCATGGACCGTGTGCCTGGATGCCGGCCAACTGGAAACCACCCTGATCAATCTGTGCGCCAATGCTCGCGAAGCCTGCCTGGGCCGGGGCAATGTTGCGATTCGCACGATCAACACACGGTTGGCCTCGGCGTTTCCTGAAGAAGGAGGCCTCCCGCCGGGGGACTACCTGGGGCTGCAGGTGATCGACGATGGCCACGGCATGCCGGCCGAGGATGTGGCCAGGGCCTTTGAGCCGTTCTTTACCAGCAAACCGATTGGGCGAGGCTCTGGGATGGGGCTGGCGATGGTGCATGGCTTCGTCGGGCAATCAGGCGGTTATGTGTGGATCGAATCGTCACCCGACCAAGGTACGAAGGTCTGCATGCTGTTCCCGCGATGCCTGGAAGCCATACCGCAAGCCCCTGCTGTGCCCGTACCGCAGGCGTCACGGGCAAGCGGGCAGCGGGTGTTGTTGGTCGACGACGAGCACAGCCTGCGTGCAGTCATGGCCGAGTATCTGCGCGAGCGGGGTTTTGCCGTCAGTGATGTGACAGACGCCAATTCCGCGCTGGAGTGTTTCCGTCATAAGGGCCCGTACGAGCTGGTCATCACCGATATCGGGCTGCCTGAAGGCTTCAGTGGTCGCCAGATGGCCAGAGCCATGCGCGCCACCACCCCTGACCAGAAGATCCTGTTCATTACCGGCTATGTGGATCAGCCGCTGGAGCCGCACATACTGGACGTGCCAGGCACGGCGCTGTTGATCAAGCCCTTCGAATTGTCGACCTTGGCCAACCAGGCGCTGTTGTTGCTGGACGACTGAGGCCCTCAGGCCTCACCGAAAATCTGTTTCACTCGGGCATGCAATTGTGCCAGTTCGAAGGGTTTGCACATCAGTTGCATGCCTGCGCCGAGAAAACCCTCCCGTGCCATTGCCGTTTCGGTGTAGCCAGTGATGAACAATATGGGCAGATGCGGGTGCAGGGTACGGGCGATTTCTGCCAATTGCCGGCCGTTCATGCCTGGCAGGCCGACGTCACTGACCAGCAGGTCGATCGCCTCGGAGGAGCGCAGTACTTGCAGGGCCTCACTGGCATTGCCGGCACTGCGGCACGGGAAGCCCTGTTCCTGAAGGGTTTGACACAAAAGCTGGCGCACATCCGGGTCATCCTCGACCACCAGTACCGTGCGGCCGTTGCGCCGTGAAGGAGGGGGCGCTGCGGGGGCCTGCGCTTGTTCCTGCTCCAGGTGGCGCGGCAGGTAAAGGTCCACACGGCAGCCCTGGCCGATATGGCTATGCAGTACCACATGCCCATGGGACTGTTTGCTGAACCCGTAGACCATCGAAAGGCCCAGGCCGATACCTTGGCCCACCGGCTTGGTGCTGAAGAACGGCTCGAAGGCATGTTCGAGTGTGCTCTGCGACATGCCTTGGCCTTCGTCGGTGACGCTCAGGCAGGTATAGTCGCCCGCCGCCAGGCTGCCATCGGCGAACGGTTGCGCGGTGACCTTTCGATTGCTGGCTTCGACAAATACCGTGCCGCCGTTGGGCATCGCCTCGCAGGCGTTGTGTAGCAGGTTGTCCAGCGCTTCTTGCAATTGTGTGTCGTCGCCGGCCACCGGCCAGGTGTCGTCCGGTACTGTCAGTTGCAGTTTCACCCCCGGCTGCAGCACGGCCTCCAGCCGCTGCGGCTGCAGCAGTGCCCGAAGGTCGATGCGACGGCTATGCAGCGACTGCCGGGAGGAAAACGCCAACAGACGATGCGTGAGGCGTGCTGCGCGCGAAACGGCCTCCTGCCCCCTGTGCAGCAGGCTTTCAAGCCCCTTGGTGCTGCCCTGTTTCACCCGCCTGTCGATCAGTTCGAAACTGCCCCCGATGCTGGTCAGCAAGTTATTGAAATCGTGGGCCACACCGCCGGCCAATTGCCCGATGGCGTCCATCTTGCGGGTCTGGTGCCGCGCTTGCTCGGCGCTCTGCAGTGCCTCGCTTTGCGCTTCCAGGCGTTGCTCCAGGTCCAGTAACTGGTCGCGCGCCAGATACTGGCGGCGACGGTGACGCAGCGCCACCTGGATCAGCGCCAGTAGCTGTTCGTTTTCGAACGGAACGGCCAGCAGGGTCAGGTTGCCCAGTGGATGGTCGGCGGGCGTGCAAGGGCTGGTTGAGTTCTGCGGGCTTTGCGTGAGCATTACGATGGGCAGGTCCGACCAAGGCGGTTGATGGTCGATGAAAGCCTGCAACACGCCGCTTTGGCTGCCGTTGAGCATGTGTTCGTCGATGACCACCAAGCCCGCACCACTGCCCAGCCCATCTTGCAGGTGGGTCATGTCACGCGAACACAAGCACTCGATGCCAGCGCTCGTCAGAAACGTCGAGGCGTGCGTGGCAAGTTGCCTGGGTGCCAGAATCAAGGCACGTTCGTCCAGCGACAGCGACCTGGCCAATGCGATTCTCCTTGGGGGCTGCCATGTCTGGCCAAGCCGTGAGTGGTCCGATACCCACTGGACCACAGGCAATCGCTTGGGGTTCAACGCATCTAGAGCCCTTGTTGCAGAAATGGATCGTCCGGGTTTAGCCGCTCCAGTTCGGCAAGCAGCACCTGAACGTTCTGCAACTGCCCTGTTTCTTTCCAGTATTGAATCAGCAACACCCGCGCCCGGCGATTGGCCGGTTGCCGGTTGAGCAGGGTTTCAAGCTGCTTTTGCGCTGCGTCGGACTGTTCCAGGTCGTGCAGGGTCACTGCCAGGTTATAGCGATAGTCGGCATTGTCCGGCTCCAGTTCGACTGCGCGGGACAACGCGAGCAGGGCGAACTCGCGCTGGCCATGGCGGATCAGCCAGCGGCCCAGTTCGTGTTGCAGGAAGGCCGAATCCGGCCGCAGCGCCAGCGCCTGGGCCAGCACCTGCCGGGACTGGTCATGTTGGCCTTGACGTTCGAGCAAGCGGACCTGGGTCGCCAGGGCCTCGAGGTTGTCGGGGTTGGACGCCAGGCTGCGTTGCAGGGCGGACGCGGCCCCGGTGTAGTCATTCTCGTGCAGGTACAGGCGTGCCAAGTGGACCTGGGCTGCAGCATCCTGGGGCTGCTGTTCCAGCGTTTGCTGGTACTGCTCCAGCGCCGCCTGCAGTGGGCCGAAGTACAGGCCTATGGCGTCAGGGTCCAGGCCAAGCAAGGCATCGACGGCGGCAAAGCGAACGCTTTGCTCGGCATCATCGAGCAGTGGGCCAAGCACCAGGCTGCGTTGTGCGGCAGGCAGCAGGCGGCGGATGCTGGCGATCGCTGCACGACGAACCAAGGGCTCATCGTTTTCCAGGCCCATGCGGGCCAGTTTCAGCGCTTGCGGCGAGGGGTAATTGGGCAGCTCGGCATACAGGGCGGCGCGCCGGATCGGCGCCAGGTCGTTGCGTTGCAGTTGCTGGTAGAGCATGCGGGCGGCGCCCGGTAGGCCATCATGCGCCTGGCGCAGGGCCTTGGCGTAGCTGTGCGGCGGTAAAGTCGGTTGTGCTGGCGGGGTTTCCCGGCGCAGGTAAGCGATGCCGACTGATACCAGAATCAGCAGAAACACAGCGATCAGGTAGCGGCGGCGTGTGGGCATCGGATGGGGCCATGGCGGAGGAAGTGGAAGCTTGGGGCAGATTGACCTGGGCTGCAAGGGCGCCACGGCAATCGGAGCATGCGCCTGGCCGCGCCGAAAGCGGCCTGCAAACCTGGCAAAAAAAGCCCCGCAAGCCAAGGCCAGCGGGGCAAACGGTTGGGGGAGGAACCAACCAAAGGAGTCGTTGAAGAGAGAGGACTCAGCGCGCGCTGGCCACCGTTTCCGGTTGCCAGCCGCCACCCAGCGCCTTGTAGATCGAGACAATGCCGCGATACAGGTCAACCTCGCCCTGCGCCTGTGCATCTTCGGCGCTCAGCCGCTCACGCTCGGCATCGAGCAGCACCAGATAATCCACCGTACCTTCGCGGTAGCGCACTGAGGCCAGGTCAGCCGCCTTGCGGCTGGCCTCGCTCTGGCGCATCAGCGACAGCAGCCGCTGTTGGGTCTTGTCATAGTCGCTGAAGGCGTTGGCCGACTCTTCCAAGGCCAGCAGTACCTGTTGTTCATAGTTGGCCAAGGCGCCTTCGGCATCGGCCTTGGCACCGCGCAGGCGGGCCCGTACGCTGCCCAGATCGAACGCCGCCCACGTGATGCTTGGCCCCAGCCCCCAAGCGTTGGCGGCCGACGAACCGATCTGCGAACCGCGCGCCGCGGTAAAGCCCAAAAAGCCGCTCAGGCTCACCCGCGGGAACAGGTCGGCAGTGGCCATGCCCACATTGGCAGTGGCAGCGGCCAGTTGGCGCTCGGCACTGCGGATATCCGGGCGGCGGCGCAGCAGCTCACCCGGATCGCCCACCGGCAATGCCTTGGCGATGGCCGGCAAGGCCTTGGGCGAGAGGTCCACGCTCAGGGCGTCGGGGCGTTGGCCGAGCAGGGTGGCAATGCGATGACGCGCCCGTGCCTGCTCGGCCTGCAGTTGTGGCACGGTGGCTTCGACGCCGGCCAGGCGGGCGTCGGCGCGTACCACGTCAAGCTCGTTGCCGACCCCGGCGTCCCGCAGGGTCACGGTGATGCTGCGCGACTCCTGCTGGGTCTTGAGGTTGGCCACGGCGATCTTCTCGCGCAGTTGTGCACCGCGCAGCTGGCCATAGGCGTCGACCAGTTCGGCGATCAGGCTGACCTGCAACTGTTGCAGGTCGGCCTCGGCGGCCGCGGCCTGCGCGTCGCTGGCCTCGATCTGGCGTTGAATACGGCCGAACAGGTCGAGCTCCCAGGCCATATCCAGGCCCAGGTCGTAACGCTCGCTGTTGACCCGCTGATCGGTCTGGCCGGGCACCTGGCCCTTGCCGATCTCACTGCTGGCGCGGCTGGTAACCACTGGCAACGGGTCGTTCGCGGCGTCATCGCGGATCGCCCGTGCCGACTTGAGCCGGGCAAAGGCCACGCGCAGGTCGCGGTTGCCGTCCAGCGAAGCCTGCACCAACTGGTTCAGTACCGGGTCATCGAACTGCTTCCACCACACGCTCTCGAAGCGGCTACGGTCGAAGGCCTTGGCCGGCACGTCGCTGGCCATACGCGCAGGCTCAGTGGCTGGCGCTTTGTAGTCCGGGCCTACCGCGCAGGCCGCGAGGGCCAAGGCCAGCAGGCTCGGGGTCAGGGGTTTGAGCAGCTTCATGCGTGGTTCTCCAGCGATTGAACGCGTTCGGCCTTGCGCGCCTGGCGACGTTCGACGAAACGGCGAATCAGGAAGAAGAACACCGGGGTCAGGAACAGGCCGAACACCGTCACGCCGATCATCCCCGAGAACACCGCGACACCCATCGCATGGCGCATCTCCGAGCCGGCCCCGGAGGAGAACACCAGCGGTACCACGCCCATGATGAATGCGATCGAGGTCATCAGGATCGGCCGCAGGCGCAGGCGGCAGGCTTCCAGCACCGCAGCCAGTGGGTTGAGCCCCTTGGCTTGCTCGTCCTTGGCGAACTCGACGATCAGGATGGCGTTCTTGCAGGCCAGGCCCACCAGTACGATCAGGCCGATCTGGGTGAAGATGTTGTTGTCGCCACCGGACACGATCACCCCGGTGATCGCTGACAGCAGGGTCATCGGCACGATCAGGATCACCGCCAGTGGCAGGCTCCAGCTTTCGTACTGGGCCGCTAGCACCAGGAACGCCAGCAGCACGCACAACGGGAACACCAACAGTGCGGTGTTGCCGGAGAGGATCTGCTGATAGGTCAGGTCGGTCCACTCGAAGGTCATGCCGTTGGGCAGTTCCTCGTTGAGCAGTTTTTCGATCGCGGCTTCAGCCTGGCCGGAACTGTAGCCCGGGGCTGCCGCACCGTTGATTTCCGCGGTGATGAAACCGTTGTAGTGCATCACCCGATCTGGCCCGGAGGTGTCGCTGACCTTCAGGAAGGTCGCCAGCGGGATCATTTCGCCCAGGTTGTTGCGCACCTTCAGCTGGCCGATCTGCTCGGCATCGAGGCGGAACTGCTGCTCAGCCTGGACGTTGACCTGGTAGGTGCGGCCAAAGCGGTTGAAGTCGTTGGTGTACAGCGAGCCCAGGTAAACCTGCAGTGTGTCGAAGATGTCGGTAATCGCCACACCGTGAGTCTTGGCCTTTTCCCGGTCGATGGCTGCATCGACCTGGGGCACGTTGACCTGGTAACTGGTGAACAGGCCTGCCAGCTCCGGCACATTGTGGCTCTTGGCGATGATGTTCTGGGTTTCCTTGTACAGCGCTTCGTAGCCCAGGTTGCCGCGGTCTTCGATCTGCAGACGGAAGCCGCCGATGGTGCCCAGGCCTTGTACCGGCGGTGGGGGGAAGATCGCGATGTAGGCATCCTGGATGTCGGCGAACTGGGCGTTCAGCGCTGCAGCGATGGCAGCGGCCGACTGGCTCGGGTCCTTGCGCTCATCGAACGGCTTGAGCGGGGTGAACACGATGCCGCTGTTGGGGCTGTTGGTGAAGCCGTTGATCGACAAGCCCGGGAAGGCTACCGAGTCGGCCACGCCAGGTTGCTTCAAGGCGATTTCGCTCATGCGCTTGATCACCGCCTCGGTGCGGTCGAGGCTGGCGGCATCAGGCAACTGGGCGAACGCTACCAGGTACTGCTTGTCCTGGGCCGGTACGAAGCCGGTCGGGGTGGACGAGAAGCCGAGGTAAGTCAGGCCCATCAGGCCGGCATAGACGAACAGGGCGATGCCGCTGGAGCGGATGACCCGGCGCACGCCACCGACGTAACTGTGGCTGGCGCGGTCGAAGAAGCGGTTGAACGGGGAGAACAGCCAGCTGCCCAGCAGTTTTTCCAGCAACCGCGAGAAACGGTCCTTGGGTGCGTGGTGCTCTTTGAGCAGCACTGCGGCCAGGGCCGGTGACAGGGTCAGCGAGTTGAACGCCGAAATCACGGTCGAGATGGCAATGGTCAGGGCGAACTGTTTGTAGAACTGCCCGGTAAGGCCGGAGATGAATGCGGCGGGCACGAACACTGCACACAGTACCAGGGCGGTGGCGATGATCGGCCCGGTCACTTCACCCATCGCCTTTTGCGTGGCCTCCAGCGGTTTGAGGCCCAGCCCGATGTTGCGTTCGACGTTCTCCACCACGACGATGGCGTCGTCTACCACGATACCGATGGCCAATACCAGGCCGAACAGCGACAAGGCGTTGAGCGAAAAGCCGAACAGGTGCATCACGGCGAAGGTACCGATCAGCGACACCGGCACAGCCAGCAGCGGGATGATCGAGGCGCGCCAGGTCTGCAGGAACAGGATCACCACCAGCACCACCAGCACCAGCGCTTCGAACAGGGTGTGCACCACCGCTTCGATGGAGCCGCGCACGAAGATGGTCGGGTCATAGACGATGCTGTAGTCCATGCCTTCGGGGAAGTCTTTCTTCAGCTCGGCCATCTTGGCCCGCACTTCGTCGGAGATCTCGATGGCGTTGGAGCCAGGGCGCTGGAAGATCGGAAGGGCCACTGCGGGCTGGTTGTTCAGCAACGAGCGCAGGGCGTACTGGCTGGAGCCGAGCTCGACCCGGGCGATGTCCTTCAAGCGGGTGATTTCGCCATCGGCACCGGCGCGGATGATGATGTTCTCGAACTCTTCCTCGTTGACCAGCCGGCCCTGGGTGTTGATCGACAACTGGAAGCTGGTCGAGCCGGGGGCGGGCGGGGCGCCCAGTTGGCCTGCCGCCACCTGGCGGTTCTGCTCGCGGATGGCGGCGACCACGTCGCCGGCGGTCAGGTTGCGCGAAGCCGTCTTGTTCGGGTCGAGCCACACCCGCAGCGAGTAGTCGCCCATGCCGAACAGTTGCACATCACCCACGCCGCCCAGGCGTGCCAGTTCGTCCTTGATGTTGAGGATGGCGTAGTTGGACAGGTAGAGCATGTCGTAGCGGTTGTCCGGCGAGGTCAGGTGCACCACCATGGTCAGGTCGGGCGAGGCTTTGTCGACGGTGATACCGATGCGGGTCACTTCTTCCGGCAGCTTGGGCTGAGTGCGCGTGACACGGTTCTGTACCTGTACCTGCGCGTTGTCCAGGTCGGTGCCCAGGGCGAAGGTGATGGTCAGGGTGAGCTTGCCGTCGGCGGTGGATTGCGAGGACATGTACAACATGTTCTCGACACCGGCGATGGCCTGCTCCAGCGGTGCGGCGACGGTTTCGCCGATCACTTTGGGGTTGGCGCCCGGGAAGTTGGCGCGCACCACCACGGTAGGCGGCACCACTTCCGGGTATTCACTGATCGGCAACTGGAACAGCGAGATAGAGCCCGCGATCAGCAGTACCAGCGACAGCACCGCGGCGAAGATTGGCCGGGTAATGAAGAATTTCGAGAAGTTCATCGGTGTTGTCCCTTAACCGCGCGGCGCTTGGGCGCCGGCGACTTTTGCATTGGTGCCGGCCACCTTTGGCGCCGGGTTGCTGGCCTCCAGCGCCTGGCGCTGCTGGGCGAGGGCAGCGAGGGTCTGTTCGCTGGCCATCGGTGTTTCCTGGGGGGTGACTGGCGAGCCGGGGCGCACCCGCTGCAGGCCTCTGACCACGATGCGGTCGTCCTTGTCCAGGCCGCTGCGCACGATACGCAGGCCTTCGAGCTTGGGCCCCAATTCAACGGCGCGGTAGTTGGCCTTGTTGTCCTTGTCCATGACCAGCACGAACTTCTTGCCAAGGTCGGTGCCCACCGCCTCATCGTTGATCAGCACAGCGTCGTACTGGGCGCTGCCCACCAGCTTCAGGCGGGCATACAGGCCAGGGGTGAACTGGCCGTCGCGGTTGTCGAACACGGCACGGCCACGGATGGTACCGGTGCGCGGGTTGACCTGGTTGTCGACGAAGTTCATCTGGCCCAGGTGCGGGTTGCCGGTTTCGTTGGTCAGGCCGAGGTAGACCGGCGTGGCCTGGCCGCGCTGGCCTTCACGCGCCAGCTGGGTGTACTTGAGGTACACGCGCTCGTCGGCATCGAAGTAGGCATAGACCTTGTCGGTGGAGACCACGCTGGTCAGTGGCGTGACATCGGCGGTGACGATGTTGCCGGCGGTGTACTGGGCGCGGCTGACACGGCCACTGATTGGCGCGGTGACGCGGGTGAAACTCAGGTTCAGGCGTGCCAGGTCGAGCTGAGCCTGGATCGCATCGACACCGGCGCGGGCCTCAGCGGCTGCGCTGCTGCGCGATTCGGCAAGTTCGGCGGAGATGGCGTTGCTGTCACGCAGGCGCTCGCCGCGGCGGGCTTCGTTGGCGCTGCGCACCGCGGTCGCCTTGGCCTGCTGCAACTGGGCTTGGAGGCGGCGCACTTCAGCCTGGAACGGGCGGGGGTCGATCTGGAACAGCAGGTCGCCTTTCTTGACCTTGGCGCCTTCGGTGAAGGCCACCAGGTCGATCTGGCCGGAGACGCGCGGGCGTACTTCGACGGTTTCCGGGGCTTCGAGGCGGCCGGTGAATTCGTCCCATTCGTTGATCGGCTGCTCGATCACCTTGGCGACGGTGACCTTGGGCGCGGCGGGAGCCTGCACGGCATCTGGGGTGCGGCCACAAGCGCTGAGCACCACCACTGCCAGGGCAGCGAGGGGAAAGCGCAGGGGTTTGAGTGAGTGGTCCATGGAGAACTCCGCCAAAGTATTAGTAGTGGGCGGAGTGTGAGTGCCTTGCGCGTGACGCACGAATCGAACGCAGCGAAGGTTAATATCACGCGCAATGATAGGTCGGGATATTTCATCGATGGCGAGCATGGTAGGGTGCCCGTTCTGATCTCTCCCCGCATGTGACCCAAGGCCCGATCGTGAACAGCTCCCCCCAACTCCCCGGGCCCCTTGGCATCGTCTGCCTGGGCATCCTGCAAATCCTGGTGTGGGGCGGTTCGTTCTTCCTCATGGCGGTGATGGCCGAGCCGATCAGCCACGATACGGGATGGCCCAGCCAGTGGGTGTACGGTGCGCTATCGCTGAGCTTGATGGTCTCGGCGCTGTGCGCCCCGCTGTCCAGCCGCCTGATCGCACGCTTCGGTGGCCGTCCACAGATGGCCGCCAGCGGCGCGGTGGTCGCGGTGGGCTTGCTGATCATGGCCACCAGCCAGAGCCTGGCGCTGTTCTTGCTGGCTTGGGTGGTGATCGGGGTGGGTATGGCAATGGGGCTGTACGAGGCACTGTTCGCCACCCTTGGCGGGTTGTATGGCGAGGGTGCGGGCAAGGCCATCACAGGGATAACGCTGATCGCCGGTTTCGCCTCGACCCTGTCCTGGCCCACCGTGGCCCTGGCCATCGAACACCTGGGCTGGCGCACCACGTGCGGTTGCTATGCGCTGGTGCTGCTGTTGGTGGTGGCGCCGCTGTATTGGCGAGTGTTGCCGGCCGGAGGGCGGGTGGAGGTACGCAGGGCGCAGGGCCAAGGCACCGCGATTGGGGTCGATCGCCAGCTTTACCTGCTGTTGACCGGTATGTTCGCCATTGGCGCGATCATCATGACCGCCATTGCGGTGCAACTGGTGGCCGTGCTCCAGGGCCTTGGGCATTCGCTGCCTGTGGCCATCGGCCTGGCGGCGATGCTCGGCCCCAGCCAGGTGGCCTCCAGGGTGTTGCAGATTCTGGCCGGCCAACGCCATCCGATCTGGACGGCGCTGGCCTGGGTCAGCCTGGTGCTGGTCGGTCTGCTGCTGGTGACGCTGGTCCCGGCGGCCACGGCCGTGGGCCTGCTGGTGTTCGGTTGCGGTAATGGCTTGCGGGCGATCGTGCGCGGGCTGTTACCCTTGGCGATGATGCCGCCTGCGCAATACGTGCTGTTGATGGGGCGCATGTCGCGGCCTTCGCTGATCGGGCAGGCGTTGACGCCCGTGGTGGGGGGCTACCTGTTCGAGCACTTCGGCGCGATGGGGGTGCTGGTGACCTTGTGCCTGTTGGCCCTGGTCAATGTGGTGTTGGTGGGGATGGTGATGCAGCGGGTGCGCAGCAGCGCGTGACGGGCGGGAAATCGATGTAGGCAATACCGGCCCCGTCGCCGGCACTGCCAGCGACCGACCAACCGGCAAGGCCATACAGGCTACCGCTCAACCCCGGGCAAACTGCAGCAGCTTGTCCCCATCCAACCGGTACCGCACCCACTCATCCTGCGGCTCGGCCCCCAGCGATTTGTAGAACCCGATCGCCGGCTCATTCCAGTCCAGCACACTCCACTCCAACCGCCCGCAGCGGTTCTCGACGGCTTCGCGGGCAATGTGCCGCAGCAAATCGCGGCCTGCGCCACCGCCGCGCTGTTCTGGCGTGATGTATAGGTCTTCCAGGTAAATACCGTTGCGCCCCAGCCAGGTCGAATAGCTATAGAAATACACGGCGAAGCCCACTGCCTGGCCATCGCGCTCGCAGATCAGGCTGTGCACCGTGCTGCCTTCATCGAACAGGCTGTGCTCGATATCGGCAAGGGTGGCGATGACTTCGTGGCGTGCCCGCTCGTAATCGGCCAGTTCGGTGATGAAAGCAAGAATCTGCGCGGCGTCAGTGCGTACTGCGGGGCGAATGGTAAGGCTCATGCTGGGCTTCCTTGAAATGCAGTGTGTTTCATCGATACAGTCATGTGTATCTGCGTAATTTAATGTAACTGTACCGGTCGCGCGGAAGGTGACTGCCGTAGTGTGACAGCACTCATAACGATTCTGGAACGCCTGCCATGCTTGCCTCTTTCGACCTGCTGATGGCCTTTGTGCTGTTTGCCTTCGTTTCCTCCATCACCCCGGGCCCCAACAACACCATGCTGTTGGCATCAGGGGTGAACTTTGGCGTGCGGCGCTCCATCCCTCACGCCCTGGGCATCAGCATCGGCTTCATGGTCCTGGTGCTGGCCGTTGGCCTGGGCCTGGGCGAGGTGTTCAAGGCCTGGCCTGCGTTGTACACCGTGCTGCGTTACGTGGGCGCTGCCTACTTGCTCTACCTGGCGTGGAAGATCGCCACTTCCGGCCCGCTGAGCACCAATTCGCCCAATGCCCGCAAGCCACTTGGCTTCTGGGGGGCTGCAGCGTTCCAGTGGGTCAACCCCAAAGCGTGGGTCATGGCGGTAGGGGCGATCACCACCTACACACCGGCCCAGGGCTATGTGATGAACGTGATCGTCATCGCGGCTGTGTTCGCCTTGGTCAACCTGCCCAGCGTCGGGGTGTGGGTGATGTTTGGCAGTGCGCTGCGTAACCTGCTGCAAAACCCGCGCTGGCTGATGCTGTTCAATGTCCTGATGGCCTTGCTGCTGGTGATATCGCTTTACCCGCTGCTGTTTGTAGAATCGGCGTTTTCGTAACGCGTCGAGTACGGCACACCCATGCAGTTGATCCCCTGGTCTCACCAATGCTCCGAAGGTTTCACCTTGCGCGGCTGGCGCTCGCCGGCCAGCGGCAAGCCGCTGCTGCACTTTTTGCACGGCAATGGCTTTTGCTGCCTGGCCTACCAGCCGATGCTGGCGCGTCTGGGCGAGCACTTCGACCTGTGGCTCAGTGATGTGCAGGGGCATGGCGACAGTGACCATGGCGGTGTGTTCCGCGGTTGGAACCGCACGGCTGAGTTGGCGGTTGAGGCTTTCGAAGCAGGCCGTGGCGAGTACGGCGAGGTACCTCGCTATGCACTGGGGCACAGTTTTGGCGGCGTGCTCACGGGGCTCATCCTGGCCAGCAGGCCTGCGTTGTTCGAGCGCGCCATATTGCTCGACCCGGTATTATTCAGCCGGCGCATGATCGGGGTCATGGGGGCTGCCGCGCTGATGGGGCTGCACCGCCGGCACGCCCTGGCACGCAAGGCCGCCAACCGCCGCAGCCATTGGCCCGACCGCGAAGCGGCACTGGCTTCGCTGCAGGGGCGGGGCATCTTCAAGGGCTGGAGCGATGCCGCGCTGCAGGCCTACATCGAACATGCCATCGGTGAGTGCGGTGAAGGCGTGGTGCTCAAGTGCCGGCCGAGCCGAGAAGTGGAAATTTTCAGTTCATTCCCCACGCGCATGTGGGCGCATCTTGCCGCCATCCAAACGCCCACCCGGGTGCTGTATGGCGAACAGACCTATCCCTTCGTGCCACGTTCGGTGCAGCGGCTGGCGTCGATCAACCCCAGTGTCGAAGCGTGCCAGGTCGCCGGAGGCCATTGTTTTATGCAGGAAGACCCCGGCATGGCAACGCAGCAGGTACTGGAATACCTGCAGGGCTGAATCACTGTTCCATCGCTGGGACGATGCATGCCATTTGCGCGGGCTACCGGCCGATTGGTCTCATTGGTAAGGTTAACTTAGCCTTAGAGAGGAGACTTATCATGAAAAAGATCCTGGGTATTCACCGCAGCCCCCACACCCACTGGGTGGGGGATGGCTTCCCGGTGCGCAGCCTGTTCACCTACGACAACCTGGCCAGCCAGATCAGCCCGTTCCTGCTGCTGGATTATGCCGGCCCGCATGCCTTCACCCCCACCAGTGCCCGGCGTGGCGTAGGCCAGCACCCTCACCGTGGTTTCGAAACGGTGACCATCGTTTATCAGGGCGAACTGGAGCACCGTGATTCGACCGGCGCCGGCGGCCTGATTGGCCCTGGCGATGTGCAATGGATGACGGCCGCCAACGGCATCCTCCACGAGGAATTCCATTCCCCGGCGTTCGCCCGCAGTGGCGGCACACTGGAAATGGTGCAGCTGTGGGTCAACCTGCCTGCCCAGGACAAACGCGCCGCTGCCGGTTACCAGACGCTACTGGCAGCGGATATCCCGCAAGTGCCGCTGCCGGGCCAGGCAGGCAGCCTGCGGGTCATCGCCGGCAGCTACCAAGGGCACCCAGGCCCGGCGCGCACCTTCACCGCGATGGATGTCTGGGACATGCGCCTGGGTGCAGGTGCTGCGCTGCAACTGCCTGTCGCTGCTGGCCGCAATGCTGCACTTGTGGTGTTGCGTGGCACTGTGCGGGTCAATGGTGAGCGTGACGCCGGGCCGGCCAGCCTGGTATTGCTGGAGCGAGCGGGCGAAGACGTGGCCATCGAGGCGCTGGAAGGCGCAAGTGTGCTGCTGCTCAGCGGCGAGCCGATCGACGAGCCGATCGTGGGCTACGGGCCATTCGTGATGAACAGCCAAGCGGAAATTGCCGAGTCCTTCGATGATTTCCATGCCGGGCGCTTCGGCCAGATGGCGGCTGAGCCACACTGACCGGCCTTGCACCGCTGACCGCCTGTCGTGAAGTGCCATGATTGGATCGAACGGTAGCAGGGCGTGCCCGTTCTTTTACTAAGGTGCTAGATGATTCTCCGCATCACTATTGCCGCGGCGCATGGACGGCCGCCCTGGCATGCTCATTATCAATTGGCACCGCGCCTGCCAAAGGCGTATTCCAATAAACAGGCCATCCACTCAAGAGAGGGTCGCGACAATGTCATTGATAGGCGTTTCGATGCTGGAAATGAGGCAAATGATTGAACAGGCCTGCCTGCCTGATCACTGTGAAGTCAGTTGCCTGGACGGCACCAGCCTGACCATTCGTTTGGCTCATGGGCAGAACATGGAACAGGGCGTGACGCTCAGTGGGGTCTCATTGCAGGACCTGAACAGTTGCCGTGACGTGGTGAAACTGGTCGATCAGCTGCATGCGCTGCGCGATCGTCAGCCAGCGTCGCTAAGGGCCACTGCCTGACCACACGGTGTGCCAAGGTCAGCCGAGGCTGGCCGTGGCACATATAGGTCAGTCCCATGCCAGTTCAAGTTGGTTGACCGCCGCTTCATTGCAATTCAACCAGCAGATTAAGCCCGCCATCGCCGCATTTGCCCTTGTCACGAACGACGCCGTGGTAACTGCGGCCATCCCACACGAAAGCCACACTGTGCGCGCGCTCGACTTTGTCCGGAAGCGGCGGGCAGATGTGCAAGCGCAGGGCAGGGCGGCCCTGTAAATTAAGCGCGGCGAGCTGGCACTGGCATTCAACGCTCAGGGCGACCGGGCCAAACAGCGTGTCGCGCACATAATCGAGTTGCACATTGGCGTTCGGGGCGCGGCCGGGCATCTTCATCGTTGCGGGGCTCCAGGGAGTTGGTCTCAATCATCATCTTGAAAGCGGGTGAGCGCGGACGTTCAATTATTTTCTAAGGTTGTTGACAGGACATTCACGCCGGCCCCCCAGCTATCAGTGAATACCCATGGCCTGGTGAGCCACCCCCGCAATGACAACCAATACCATCCCCTGATGTGGGGATCGCAGCGGGGAATCCTCCCCAATCTGGTTCAATTGCCAATCCAAGGCGTTGATCTAAAAGAAAATTTTCTTCTGGCATACACCTTGCTGACCCTCTTGCACAGTTTCTGTGTCCCGGAGGTGCAGCATGTCGACCCCCAATAAAGGCCCCGTCCTCACATCACTTGTATTGGCCCTGCTGAGCGTTACAGCAACCAGCGAAGCGGCTGTGCAATGCCAGCGTACCTTGGTGGCCAACGTGATTGCCCTGGACCAGCCGCTGATGTTCAACCGCCTTGGTGCGCAAAACGCCAACGGCATGATGTTCGCCCTGCGCCAGGATGTGGTGGACGAGCACCAGGTACCGCTGAGCAAGGGGGGCGCCGCAGTGCCGGGCAAGGTAACCCTGCGCCCGGACAAACGCCCGCGCCCCATAGTGCTGCGGGTGGCCGCGGGTGATTGCCTGACGGTCAACCTGACCAACCTGTTGGCTTACCAGGCCAATCCCAATAAACACGGTATCGACCATGATGAAAACGAGGTCGAAGGTGTCGAGGAAGAAGAAGGCGAGGAAGGCGAAGAAGCCGCAGAGGTGGAAAATGAGGGCGGCGACAACTTCGTTGTCGACGAGCAGGTCACGGATCGCCACGTCGGCTTTCAGGTCAATGGCCTGCAGGCGGTCAACAGCATCGGCGACATTGCCGCCAACACCGGCCGCAACGGCAACTTCCTGATCGCCCCAGGCGCCACCCGCAGTTACACCCTTTATGCCGAACGCGAAGGTGCTTTCGCCGCCACCAGCCAGGGCGCTACCTTCGGCGGCCAGGGTAACGCTGGCAACGTAGCCAATGGCCTGTTTGGCCAAGTGGTCGTGGTGCCCAAAGGTGGGCGCACCTACCGCAACACCCTGAGCGAAGAGGAAATGCGCCTGGCCAGTACTGGCCGTGCCGCCACCGGCCAGCCCGTGGTCGACTATGAGGCCCGCTACCCTCAGGTTGAGCCGTGGATCGCCGAAGGCAAGGCGGGCAAGCCGATCATCGCCATGGTCGACGGCAACGAAATCCTCAGCAGTGAAACCGATGCCATCGTCATGGGGCCCAACCCGGACGGTAGCTTCCCACGTTCCACCTACCCCCTGGAAAGCATCAACAAGCGCAACCCGGCCTTGCCCAACCGGCTGGAAGCGTTTCGCGACTTCGCCTCGCAGTTTGCCGATGAAGTGGCCTCCACCCAGGCCTTCCCCGCCTACTGGGCTGACCCTGTCATGGGCCACGTGCTGGAGCCTGCGCGCGACGCCTTCATGATCAACTACGGCTCGGGCGGCATGGGTGCTGAAGTCGTTGCCAACCGCTTGGGTGTCGGGCCGATGCACGATTGCCTGTCCTGCGCCTTCGAGGAGTTCTTCCTCAGCGCCCACACTGTGGGTGATATCGGCACCCTGGTGGACGTGCCAGCCAACGTCGGCCTTGAACACATTCGCCCAGGCGATACCCCACCGGCCAGCGCCACTGGCGTCAAGGCCAGCATGGCGCTGTACCCATCCGAGCCGTCCAACGTGCACCACAGCTACATTGGCGACTTCACCAAGTTCCGCAACACCCACAACGGCCATGAGCAGCACATTTTCCACCTGCACGGCCACCAGTGGCTGTTCAACCCCAATGACGACAATTCCGACTACATCGATGCCCAGGGCATAGGCCCAGGTGTGGGGTACACCTATGAGATAGCCAACGGCGGCTCGGGCAACCGTAACCGTGTGGCGGGCGATGCCATCTACCATTGCCACTTCTATCCGCACTTCGCCCAAGGCATGTGGGCCATGTGGCGGGTGCACGATGTGTTCGAGGAGGGGACCCGCCTAGAAGTCAGCGGGCAGGGGCAGGATGGCTTCCATGACACGCCGTTCGCCCTGCGCAGCGGCAAGCCGGCGGCCGGCGCACGTGCGCTGCCTGACGGCGAAATCATCGCGGGTACGCCGATACCGGCGATCGTGCCACTGCCAGGCAAAGCCATGGCGCCGATGCCGGGCAAGGTGGTGGTCGTGCCGAAGCTGGCGCAAGAGCTGGTCGCCGAAGGTGACGACGATCACGAAGACCCAGAGCATGGCGATGACGATCACAGCAGTGCGCCGGGCGCGGCCAAGGCTATAGGCTCGCTGGCACTGGTCGACCGCAGTGAAACCAACCGCAACGCTGATGGCACCCTGAAAAACCCAGGCTACCCCTTCTGGATCGGCGGTATGGAAAGCAGCGTTGGCCAGCGTCCGCCGACCCCGCCGCTGGACATGCTCGACCCGGCCATGGCTCGCCAGCTCAAGGACAGCGGCGCAGCGCTGTGGGCCAACCTCGACGGCAACCAGGTCGACGGATGGGACGGCGGCCTGGGCCGACATGCGCTCGATGGCGTCTCCGCTGGGGGCGAAGCCGTGACCACCACCACCAAGCTCGATTTCTCCAAGGTGGTAGAAAAGGCCAAACCGATCTACCTGCCCGAGGAGGGCACCGAGGTCGAGCAGGCCGCCATGCAGTTCCACGCCAAGGGCGAGCACCCAAGCTTTGCCCTGATCCCTGGCAGCCAGCCGGTGGCCAAGGCATTTCGCACCAATGGTGCTCTGCCAACCGCCGGCGCCCCCTTCTTTGAACCCTGCATGGATGACCGCGGCAAACGTCTGACCCAAGCCTCGTCCACGGGCGAATACAACAGCGGCGAAACCCTGAGCAGCATCAGCTTCCGGGGTGCCTCCACGTTCACTGCCGACCGTCCTCGCATCTACAAGGCGGCCAATATCCAGTTCGACGCGGTGTTCAACAAGGTCGGCTATCACTTCCCGCAGACGCGCATCCTTGCGCTGTGGGAAGACGCCTGGCCGGTGATCACCAAGCAGCGCCCGCCAGAGCCGCTGGTGATGCGCATGAACACCTTCGACTGCACCATGTACCAGCAGACCAACCTGATCCCGGCGTTCTATGAAATGGACGACTACCAGGTGCGTACACCGACCGATGTGATCGGCCAGCACATCCACCTGCCCAAGTGGGACCTGACCTCAGCCGACGGTTCGGCCAACGGCTGGAACTACGAAGACGGTGTCCTCTCGCCCGGCAGCGTGGTGGAGCGCGTGCATGCCATCCGTGCGTTCAATGGCTGTTCCGAGGGCGACAGCCGCGACGGCACTGCAGCCTGCCCGACGGCCAAGCCGCACCCGTACTTCGGCCGCTTTGGCCGGGCCGACTGGGTGGGCGCGCGCACGGCCATGCAGCGCTGGTTCGCCGACCCGCTGGTCAACGTGCACAACGTGGACCGGGGCCTGGGCACCATCTTCACCCATGACCACTTCGGCCCATCGACCCACCAGCAGTTGGGCCTGTACGCCACTGTGCTGGCCGAGCCTGCCGGCTCTACCTGGCACCACGCCGAAACCGGCGAGCAGCTGTACAACCCGGCACTGCGCCAGGACGGTGGCCCGACCTCGTGGCAGGCGGTGATCAATACCGGCGACAATGACGGCGATGGCAAGAACGACAGCTACCGCGAGTTCTTCCTCGAGTACAGCGACTTCCAGCATGCCTATGAAGCAGGCGTGTATGTGGGCGCCGGCCCCGATGGCGTGCCCAACGCCCAGGCCTACCCAGCCTCGGCCGACAGCTTCCGCTACGCCATCAACCCGCCCGTGCGGCAGAAAGCCTCGAACCTGCTGGAGTCGATCGTCGAATCACGCGGTGGCCTCAACCCGGGTTGCCCGACCCGGCCATGCCCACAGGCGATCTCGGTGGATGACCCGGGCATGTTCGTCGTCAACTACCGCAACGAGCCGTTGGCCCTGCGCGTCTTCGACCCGAACAAGGTGGCGCCGGATGGCAAACGCGGCATGCAGGCCGACGGCCTCGGGGGCGACCTGGGGTATGCCCTGCAGAGCCGTACCGACCGAGCCATCCCGGCCATGAACCTGGCCCCCTCGGCGATCAACTCGGCGGTTGGCCCCACGGGTGGCACTACCTTGTTCCCACCGCACATCAATACAGCAGGCAGCGAGCCAGGCGACCCGTTCACCCCGATGCTGCGCACCTACTCTGGCGACAACGTGCGGTTGCGTATGCACGCTGGCGGCTATGAGGAGGAGCACAACGTCACGATGCACGGCGTCAAATGGCTGCAGAACGGCACCGGCTACGGCAGTAGCTCCAACTCGGGATGGAAGTCATCGCAGATGATCGGCATTTCCGAGCAACTGGGCTTCCTGGCGCCGGTATCGATGATCTCCAGCTCGGCAGCCACCAATGGTGACTACCTGTATTCGCTGGACGCGGCGCTGGAAGGCTACTGGAACGGCATCTGGGGCGTCATGCGCAACTACACCGCGCAGCGGGCCGACCTGTTCGCGCTGCCGAACAACCCACAACCGGTGGCCATGCGCAACACCGTCAACTTCGATGGTATCTGCCCGAGAACCACGGCCAACCCCAGCGGCGTCGGCAGCCGGCCAACGGTCAAGCGCAACTACGAAGTGGTCGCCGCGCTGGCCAACGATATCCTTCAAAACCGCCATGGTGTGAGCATCAGCGACCCGGCCGGTATCGGCCAGCACGTCGGCGGCCCGCTGAAGGCCGATGGCGGCACCCTGGTATTCAACAGCCGTACCACCAGCATCCCGCAGGTGACGGTGACCGACGAGGAGGATGGCACTACCTTCACCGTGGGTGGCCACAGCGCGCCCCTGCACGACCCGACCGCCGTGCTGTACGTGCGCAAGGCCGACCTGGATACCAGCACCGGCAAGCTCAAGGCTGGGGTGCCGGTCGAGCCTCTGGTGTTGCGCGCCAATGCCGGGGACTGCATCAGCATCACCCTGGAGAACCGCCTGCCGCTGGTGATGCCGGACCTGCCCAGCACGGCAGTGATGCAGAACGTGGTCAAGCGCGACCGCAACGACAGCGAGGGCTCCACCGCCTTCAACAACAACCTGATGCGGCCCTCCAGCCACGTCGGCCTGCACGCCCAACTGCTGGCTTATGACATCACCAAGTCAGATGGCGTCAACGTCGGCCTCAACCCGGTGCAGACCGTACCGCCGCGCAGCGGTAACAGCGGTGCCTACCCGACCAGGGTGTACCAGTACTATGCCGGGCACCTGGAGCGCGAAGGCAAGCCGGTGCTGCAACTGGGCCGCACGGTGGACAACATCCGCACCACGGCAATCGAGTTCGGCGCTCTCAACCTGACCCCGGCGGATGTCATCAAGCAACCGCAGAAAGGCCTGGTCGGTGCCATGAGCATCCTGCCGCAGACCGCTACCTTTACCGAGGACGCGGCCAGCCGGGCGCAAGCCACGGTCAAGGTCAGTGGCCAGCCAGACTACCGTGACTTCGTCACCGTCTGGCAGCGGGCGCTGAACATGCGTTGGGCCGACGGCCGCCCGGTAGAGGGTATCGCCACCGAAGGCAACGGTGTGCCGGGTGACCCGAAAGACAACGGCAACATGGCCATCAACTACAAGACCGAGCCGCTGTGGTTGCGCTTCGGCCTGGCACCGGACGCTCCGTTCGGCCGTGCCGATGGCTTTGGCTTCGGCGATGTACCCAACGCGCACATGGCCTACAGCAATGCCCTGGTGGGTAGCGACCCGCAAACCCCGGTGCTGTACGCCAAACCCGGCCAACCGGTGCGCAGCCATGTGGTGATGCCCAGTGGCGGCAGCCGTGGCATCACCTACCAGCTCGATGGGCACCTGTGGCCGCTGCATGCCTTCCAGGCCGAGAAAAATGACCTCGATGGCTACCCAATGAAGCAGCCTGGTATCGGCTCGGTACGCTTTGGCTACAACCCGATGTCGATGTACATCGGTGCCCAGGAGAGCGTGCTGCCCGCCGCGCACTTCAGCTTCATGTTGCCCAGCGCCGGGGGCGCTAACGCCGTACCGGGCGACTACCTGTTCCGTGACTACGCCGCCTACGGCAATACATCGGGGCTGTGGGGGATTCTGCGGGTTACCGACGACGCACCGCCGGCAACGGCGCCGGCACAATAAGAAAAGGGGCGTACGAACATGCATAACAAGAAAACCCGCCCCGCCGTGCTGGGGGTATTGCTGGGCGCGGCGTTGATCGGCCTGGGCGTGGCCTACGAGGAGCTTTGGTGCGACCCGCGCGAGCTGCTGCAGGAGCCTGCCGACCCGCAGGCGCTGCACCGGCTCAGCCGGGATGGGGTGACCGTGGAGTTCGAGGCCCGGCCGCTGGCCGGGAGCGAGTTGCGCGAAGGCGCCTTCGCCAATATCCGCTTCAAGGTCACCGACCAGAACAGCGGCCAACCGCTGTCGGGGATGGCGCCAGGGGCGTGGATCGACCCGGCACAAGCGGCACCGCAGGAAAGCAGCCGTGACCAGAGCTGCAAGGCCCGGGTGGCGCTGTTTCTCAAGAGCAGCATCGGTGCCAGGCCGCTGCTGGACCTGAACAGTTACTTCCTGCTGGTGCTGAACAAGGATGCCAGCCTGACGGTGATCGACCCGACCGTCTCGGTGGGCGGTGTCACCAGCACCCTGGCACGCATCGAACTGCCGGGGCGGCCCATGGACTGGGTAGCTACCGCCGATGACAAGCAGGTATTCGTGTCGATACCTGAGCGCGGCGAGGTCGCGGTGATCGACACCGAAACCTTTACCCGTGTGGCCAACCTGGAGGCTGGCGAGATGCCGCTGCGTGTAGCCCTGCAGCCGGACCAGCGCCGGTTGTGGGTCGGCAACAACAGTGATGACCCGGCCAAGGGCGGGGTGACGGTGATCGATGTGCACAGCCGCAGCATGCTGAAAAGCTTCGCCACCGGCTCCGGGCACCACGAAATCGCCTTCAGCGCCGATTCGCGCTACGCCTTCGTCAGCAACCGCGACGGCGGCACCCTGAGCATTATCGACATCCCCGAGATGCGCTTGGTGAACACCCTGGAAGTCGGCCCGCATCCATTGGCTGTGGCCTACTCGGCGCTGTCGCAGGCGGTGTACGTCAGCGATGGTTCAGAGGGCACGGTGCGGGTGTACGATGCCCGCAGCCATCAGTTACGCCATACCGTCCAGGCCGAGCAAGGCCTGGGGCCGATGCGCTTCAGCAGCGATGGCCGTTACGGCATCGTCCTCAACACCTTGGAAAACCAGGCCCTGGTGATCGATGCCAGTACCGACAGGTTGATCCACCGCATCCCGGTGGCCGCCGAGCCGTACCAACTGACGTTCACCAAAGCTTATGCCTACGTGCGCGGCCTGGCGTCTTCGAAGGTCAGCATGATCAACCTGAGCAGCCTGGGCGAAGGCCGTCAGCCGATCGTCCAGGGTTTCGATGCCGGCCCCGCCGCGCCGCGCCAGGCCGGCGACCTGCCGCTGGCCCAGGGGTTGTCGGTGTCACGCGATGACAATTCGGTGTTCGTGGTCAACCCGGTGGACAACACCACGTACTTCTATACCGAAGGCATGAATGCACCGATGTCGGGTTACAACAACCGCGGCCACCAGGCCCGCGCCGCCATCGTCATCGACCGCAGCCTGCGCGAATTGGCCCCGGGGGTGTATGGCTCGACGGTGAAGATGCCGGCGTCGGGCAAGTTCGACGTGGCGTTCCTGCTCAACCAGCCGCAGATCATCCACTGTTTCAGCACCGACGTGGCCGCCGTGCCGGATGCGGCCAAGCGCAAGGGCGCGCATGCCGAGTTCATCGGCCTCGACCAGCCCATGGCGCAGCACCGCGCCATCACCGCCAAAGTGCGCATCTTCGGTGACGACGGCCGCCCGCGGGTGGGCCTGGACGACCTGACCCTGCGCTACTTCCTGGCGCCGTCATCGATGCCGCGCAATCTGCGCCTGGAAGAGGTGGGCGAGGGGGTTTACCAGGCTGCACTGATGCTGCCTGAAGCCGGCGCGTGGTACCTGCATGTGCAGTCGCCATCGCTGGGGCACAAGTTTGCCGAAGAGAACTACACCAGCCTGCGTGTCCTGCCGGCCGCAGCGTCTACCGCCTCCCAGACTGAAGTGAGGAATGTGCAATGAACGCCAGACATTCTTGCAAGCTGCTCGTACTTTCCATGGCCATGGCCAGCCAACTCGCCCTGGCCCACGCGGGCCATGACCACAGTGGGCATGCGCAGCCGCCAGCGGCACATCAGGAGAAAGCCAGCGTGCGTTTCGCCGATGTTTCACTGCTTGACCAGGATGGCATGCCGGTGCGCCTGGAAAAGGACCTGGTCGGCGATCATCTGGTGGTGATGGGCTTCATTTACACCAGTTGCACCACGGTGTGCCCGGTGGTGTCTTCGATCATGGGCAAGGTTCAGCAGCAACTGGGGGGGCGGGTAGGCGAGGAAGTGCGCCTGGTGTCGATCAGCGTGGACCCACAACGTGACGACTCCAAACGCTTGCAGAGTTACGCCAAGGCCTTCCAGCATGGCCCAGGCTGGAGCTGGCTGACCGGCTCGCCCTATGCCATCACCGAGACCCTCAAAGGCCTGGGCAGCTTCAGTGCCGACCTCAGCCAGCACCCGCCGCTGATTCTGGTGGGTGACGGGCACAGCGGGCACTGGACGCGTTATTACGGCTTCACCGACCCGGCCGTGCTGATCGACGAAATCAACCGCCTCAGCGCCCGTCGGGTGCATGCCAAGAGCACGGCCATCGCCGAACACCAGGAGGTGCAACCGTGAGCAGCCAAGCGTCCTGTCGTGTCGGCATGCGCAGCTTCGACTGGCTGGCCCTGGCCGGTTGCCTGTGGATCTTCGCGTCGGTGGCCCTGGCCCATGAAGGCCACGCACCGAGCGCGCCCAGCCCTCAGCCTTCGCCACCGGCGATGGCCAGTGGCGAAGGCACCCGCGACGCGCAGACCTGGTTCACCGACACCGTGCTCCAGGACCAGAACGGCCGCGCGTTGCGCTTCTACAGCGATGTGCTCAAAGACAAGGTGGTGATGCTCAACGTCATCTTTACCCACTGCACCGATGCCTGCCCGCTGATCACCCGCAAACTGCGTGAGGTGCGCGAGGCCATGGGCCCTGAGCTGGCCAGCCAGGTGACCTTCGTGTCCATCAGCAGCGACCCGCTCAACGACACCCCAGCTGCGCTCAAGGCCTTTGCTGAAAAACAAGGGGTGGACAGCGCCAACTGGCTGTTCCTGACCGGCGACAAAGCCAGCGTCGACGTGGTGCTGGGGCGTATCGGCCAGTTCCTGCCCAGCCCCGAGCAGCACTCGACCCAGCTGATAGCCGGTGACGTGGCGGGCAAGCGCTGGAGCAAGATCCGCCCCGATGCACCGCCAGCGGCGATCGCCCAGCGCATGAAGCTGCTGGCCCAGCCGTTGGCCGGACGCTGAATGTACTGACAGCCTGTGCGCAGCGGCGCAGAACAAAGTGGGAGCCGGCTTGCCGGCGATGAGGCCAGAATGAACACAGCGAGATCACTTTGCTTGGCGCTAGGCCTGACCTGCTGCGTTCAGGCGCTTGCCCTGGACCTCACCGCCCACGAGCAAGCCGGTAAACGCCTGTACCGTGAAGGCGTATCCAGCAGCGATGCACAGTTGATGGCCCGGGTAGGTGCCAGCGACATCAGCGTCCCCGCTAGCGTATTGCCCTGTGCCAGCTGCCACGGCAATGACGGCCGTGGCCGCGCCGAAGGCGGAGTGCGCCCGCCCAGCCTCGACTGGCAGCGCCTGGCCCTGGGCCAAGGTGCACGCCAAAGCAACGGCCGCAGCTACCCGGCCTACACCGATAACAGCCTGGCCCGCGCCATCCAGCACGGTCTGGACCCCGCCGGCAACCGCCTGGACCCGGCCATGCCTCGCTTCGAGCTCACCCTGGCTGACCAGCGCAACCTAACCGCCTACCTCAAGCGCCTGGCTGACGAGCGCGACCCCGGCGTGGAAGAAGGGGTGCTACGCCTGGGGACCCTGTTGCCCGCCAGCGGGCCGTTGGCCGAGGCCGGGCACGTGGTGCGCGCGGTGCTCGAAGACGGGGTGGCCCAACTCAATCAACAGGGCGGCGTGCATGGCCGGCGCTTGGCGCTGGTGGTGGTCGACCCCGGCAGCGACGCGGCAAGTGCCGAGCATGCGCTGCACCAGTTGCTCGAGCAGCAGCGGGTATTTGCGCTGATCAGCCCGTTGGCACCGATGCTCGATGCGCGCCTGGCCCTGCTGCTCGAACAACACGGCGTACCCTTGGTTGGCAGTGCACCGCGTAGCGGCGGCAACGCGCACATCTTCGACCCCTTGCCAGGCATTGCCACGCAGTTGCTGAGCCTGGCCGTGCATGCCCGCGAAACCCTGGGCCTGGCGCCAGATGGCTTGCGCGTCGTGTACGCCAGCGATGACCAGGCAATGCTGGCCGAACAGGTGCGCGGGCGCCTGCAGCAGCAGGGGTGGGCGCCGGGGCCGATCGAGGCCTTCAGTGGCCAGGCGGTGCAGGGGCAGGGCGTTATGTTCGTCGGCCGCGCCCAGGCCTTTGCCGAGCTGGCTGCGGCGTTGCAAGCGGCAGGCCGTAACCCCTACCTGTTCGCCACCTCCAGCCAGGTGGCCGGCGCCGTCGCCTCGCTGCCGCTCCAGTGGTCGCAGCGGGTGTTCCTGGCCTATCCGTTCGTGCCAAGCGACTGGACCGAACAAGGGATGGCGACCTTGGCCGGCCTGCAGCAGCGCCAAGGCCTGGACCCACGCCAGGCCTCGTTGCAGGTGAACACCCTGTGCGCACTGCGCCTGCTTGGCGAAGCCCTCAAGCAGATCGGCCGTGATGCCAGCCGCGAACGCCTGGTCGCGGCGCTGGAGGGCTTGCATGACGTCGATACCGGCCTGACCCCGCCGCTGGGTTTCGGGCCAGGCCAGCGCCAGGGCCTGGCAGGTGCCCATGTGGTGGCGGTGGCGCTGCCTGGGCCGCGCTTTACCGCTGTCGCTCCCTATGGGCCTGTACCGGTCAGCCCATGAATGGAGGTTGCCATGCGTATCGTGATGCTGTGCCTGTTGCTGCTGATCGCCAAGGCGGGCTGGGCCGATAGCCCGGCGGCGCGGGTCAATGGTGTGGACATCGGGCTGATGCGCCTGGAGCGCTATTTCAGTGAATATCTGCAGGCACAGGGGCGGGCTGTGACCAGCATCCGTAACCCCACGCTGTACAAACGTCTGCGTAGCCAGGCGCTGGATGAACTGATCGACAAGGAATTGCTTTGGCAAGAAGCCCAGCGCCGCGGCATCGCCATCAGCGATGAGCAGGTGTCGGCGCAGCTAGGTGAAGTGGAAGCAGCATTCGGTGACCCGGCGCTGTTTGAACGACGGCTTGCAGATGCAGGGTTCGACCGCGCAGCATACGCTGACTACCTGCACCGGGAGCTGGCAGCGCAACAGGTGTATGCCCAGCTCAGCGCGGTAGCCGAACCCACCCAGGCCGAGGTGGAAGCGTTTTATCAGGCCAACCAACAGAGGCTGCAAGGAGCGCAGAACCAAAGTGATAATTCTTCGGTCATACGCGAACAGGGCCTGGTGCTGGCCAGGGCTTCGCTCATCAGCCAATTGCAGGCGCAAGCACGGCAAGCGGCGCGCCAACGTTTGCGCGAATCCGCTAAAGTGGAAATCGCTGACTGAAGCCTGCGATGGCGTTTCCCCAAAGCTGGGGAATAACGGCTTGGCAAAGTGCCATCAGCTGCCCCGGATGTGGGGCACGGGCCTCGGCCTGTTCGTAGGGCTGGCAAAGGTGCTTTGAAAATCAACAACTTGACGTGGTGCAACATGACTATTCATGCCTGGCACGAAGCCTGCTCAAGCCTTCCCAAGGCCGCACTTCGCAGACCGGGGAACCGGGCAGTTCTTGGGAGTCGACCTTGGTGAACAGAGTATTGGTAGTCGATGACGAACAGACCCTTGCGCAAAACCTGCAAGCGTACCTGCAGGCGCAAGGCCTGGAAGTCCATGTTGCCCACGACGGTGCCAGTGGTATCGGCCTGGCTGAACGCCTGGCACCGGATGTGATTGTGTTGGATTACCGCTTGCCCGATATGGAGGGTTTTCAGGTCCTGCAGACCGTGCGCAAGAACAGGCAGTGCCACTTCGTGCTCATCACCGCCCACCCGACCGCCGAGGTCCGTGAGCGAGCCGCCGAACTTGGCGTGACCCATGTCCTGTTCAAGCCGTTCCCGCTCTCGGAACTGGCGCGCCCGATCTTCGACCTGATGGGCATCGAGCGCCGGCGCAGGGCCACGGACAACCCGGCAGAAGGGTTCGTCGAACGACGCCAGAACAGGAACGAATCGTTCCCCTTGCAGTTGTACGATGGTAGCTGGGTACTGGCCGACCGCCGCCGTAATGGCGCCAAGCCCCCTGGACCCGACGACGACCAACTGCTCACCGGGGAATAGCGGCGCCCGCAGCCCTCACCGAGCCTGCGACGCGCCCCCTGAGCGGAGTCGCAGGCCATGTCCGATGCAGTACAACCTCTGCCAATCTCGGGATACCCCCGCGATCTGCTGGCCCAGGCCCGCTTGCAAGCTGGCGACGAGCGCTTGCTCAACTGCCTCGAGCGCCTCGCCTGCGACACCCCCGATACCTTCATCCGCCGCCTGGGCAGCACATTGCATTACCCGGTGCTGGACAGCCAGCGCCTGTTGGCCAGCAGCCCCCGGTTCGACAAGATCAGCCTGGCCCAATGCCTGAAGCGCGAGTTCGTGCTGATAGAGCAGGGCGGTGAACTGCTGGGTGTGTTCGCCGACCCCTTCGACCACGCCCGCCTGGCCTGGATCGACGATGTGCTGCAAGGGGCGCCATTGTACCTGGCCCACGCCGCCGACCTGGCCACGTTCCTGGCCCGCCACGAAGAAAGCTTTCACGCCGTCGATGCCCTGGATCACGATGCCGAAGCCAGCAGCGAAAGCGACCCGCTGCAACGGCTGTCGCTGACCAGCATCAGCGAAGACCAGAGCAAGGTGGTCAAGCTGGTCAACTCGACCCTTTACGACGCCCTCAAGCAGCATGCCAGCGATATCCACCTGGGCATGACCGGCCAGGGCCTGACCATCAAATACCGCATCGACGGCGTGCTCAATGCGGCCGGCAAGGCCAGTGGCAGCGCCTTCGCCGACCAGGTGATTTCGCGCATCAAGGTCATGGCCGAGCTGGATATCGGTGAGAAGCGCGTGCCACAGGATGGCCGCTTCAAGGTTGCCGTAGGCGAACGCCAGATCGACTTCCGCGTGTCGATCATGCCCAGCATCTTCGGTGAAGACGCCGTGCTGCGGGTGCTCGACAAGCAGGATTTGTCCGACCGGGTCAGCGGCGTGCAACTGCAGGCCCTGGGGTTTGCCGATGAAACCCTGCGCGCCCTGCGCCGCCTGGCCGCTGAGCCCTACGGGATGATCCTGGTCACCGGCCCCACCGGCAGCGGCAAGACCACCACCCTGTACGCCATGATCAGCGAGATCAACCACGGGGTGGACAAGATCATCACCATCGAAGACCCGGTCGAGTACCAACTGCCCGGCGTGCTGCAGATCCCGGTCAACGAGAAGAAAGGCCTGACGTTCGCCCGTGGCCTGCGTTCGATCCTGCGCCACGACCCGGACAAGATCCTGGTCGGCGAAATACGCGACCCCGACACCGCGCAGATCGCCGTGCAGTCGGCACTCACCGGCCACCTGGTGTTCACCACCATCCACGCCAACAACGTCTTCGATGTGATCGGCCGCTTCAGCCAGATGCAGGTCGACCCCTACAGCTTCGTCTCCGCCCTCAACGCCGTGCTGGCCCAACGCCTGATCCGCCTGGCCTGCCCGCATTGCAGCACGCCGTGCGAGGCCGATGACGAAAGCCTGGCCGCCTCTGGCCTTACCCGTGACGCCGTGCAGGGCTGGACGTTCGTCCGTGCCCCGGGCTGTGGCCAGTGCCGCGGCAGTGGCTACCGCGGCCGCAGTGCCATCGCCGAACTGCTGCACCTGGACGATGACCTGCGGCAGATGATCGTCGAACGTCGCCCACTGGCGCAGATCAAGGCGCTGGCCTGCCAGCGCGGCCTGCGGCTGCTGCGCGCATCCGCCCTGGACCTGGTCCGCGAGGGCCGTACCACGCTTGAGGAGATCAACCGTGTCACATTCATTGCGTGATCATGCCTCTACCCGTTATTGCATCGTGCTCGGCGCCGAAGGCGTCGGTGTGGGCCGCTGGCACGGCAACCAGCACCAGTGGCTGGGCAGCCGCGCCTTCACCAGTGACGCCGGCGAACCGGCCTGGGCAGCGGCGCTGCCGGCCCTGGCTGCGCTGCTGGGCGAGCATGGCGTGCGCGCAGGCCAATGCCAGGTGTTGCTGTCGGCGCGTTACAGCCGCTTCTGCCTGGTGCCATGGAGCGCTGCCATCAGCCATCCACGCGAGCTGCAGGCCTACGCCCAAGCCTGCTTCGAGAACCTCTACGCCCAGCCGCTAGACGGCTGGCGCATCGTCCTCTCGCCAGAGCCAGCCGGTGCCGCGCGTATCGCCACGGCGTTGCCCGAGGCATTGCTGCAGGGCCTGCAGGCACTGGCCCAGGACAACCGCTTGCGCCTGCGTTCGGTGCAGCCGTACCTGATGGCTGCCTACAACCGCTGCTCAGCGCAATTGCAGGCAGGGGATTTCCTGTTTGTCCTCGCCGAGCCACGGCGCAGCGTGCTGCTGCTGGCCGCCGGTGGTGCCTGGCAGCAGGTGCTGACCCAAGGCTGCGCCGACAGCGACCAAGCCCTGCAGGCGCTGATCGAGCGGACGTGCGAGCTGTATGGCGAGCACATGCCGCAGGTCTATCTGCATGCCCCTGGGCGGGGCGACGTGCCGCAACTGGCGGCGGTGCAGCTGTGCCAGCCGGCCAGCGAAACCGACCCGCTGTGCGCCATGTGGCGGGCGGTGGCCTGACATGCGCCGCCTCGACCTGGAATTTCAGCCCCGGCGCAGCAGCCCGCTGGCCTGGTCACTGCTGGCCCTGGGCGGCGCCGTGGTGGCCGTGCTGGTGCTGCTGCAACAGCACCTGCAAGCCGAGCAGGTCCACCTTGAGGCCCGGCTGCACAGCCTGGAGCTGCAACTGGGCCGACGCTCGGCCACGGCCGCCCCGCAGAGCAGCGCCGCCAGCCGCGAGCAGGCCGAACGCCTGGCGCAGATGCGTAGCGTTTCCCAGCAACTGCAACGGCCCTGGCAGCAACTGTTCGCCATGCTTGAAGCGCAACCCCAGGAGGACGTGGCCCTGCTCAGCCTGACCCCTGATGCCCGCAAGGGCCAGGTCCGCATTGCCGCCGAGGCCCGTAACCTGGAAGCGATGCTGCAATACCACCACCGCCTGGAGCAGAGCACCGAGCTCAGCGATGTCTCGCTGCTCAACCATGAGGTGGTGGCGGGCCAACCCGAGCACCCGGTGCGCTTCACCCTGACTGCCACCTGGGAGACCGGCCATGCGCGCCCCTGACTCGATAAGCCCCCTGATCCTGCAGGAGCAGCTGCGCCGTATCGGCCCGGTCGGCCTGGCCGGCGCCGCAGTGGCCGTGCTGGCAGTCGCCCTGGCGCTGGCCGGGGTGCTGCCGCAGTGGCAGGCCCTGCGCGAGCTGCGCGCCAACGAGGCCGATGCCAGCGCCCAGGTCGAGCGGGTGCGGCGCGGCGAGCTGAAAATCGCCGTCAAGCCAGAGCAGCAGGCGCTGGACAGCCTGCGTCAGCGACTGCCCGGGCAACCTGAAGCCAGCGAACTGATTGAGCGCCTGTACCGCCTGGCCAGCGCCGAACGCATCAGCCTGGCCCGTGGTGAGTACGCCCTGGGTATCGACCCCAAGACCCAGCTGGCGCGCTACCAGATCGTCCTGCCGGTACGCGGCAGCTACCCGCAGATCCGCGGTTTCGTGCGCGGCCTGCTGGGCCAGTTGCCGACCCTGGTGCTCGAAGACATGGAGCTGCAGCGCAAGCGCATTGGCGACAGTGAGCTCAATGGCCGCTTGCGCATGACCCTTTACCTGTCGAGGTCGTGATGAACACTCAGCGTGCAGTGGTGTGGGTGGGGTTTCTGGGGCTTGCCGGTGCCTTGGCCTGGGCGCCGGGGCACTGGTTCGGCGAGGACAGCGAGGTGGCCCTGAACGCTGGCAAGCAGGCGCCCACACAAACGGTTGCCGAGGGGGCGAGCGTACCAGCGACCAAGCCAGAACAGGCCACCCGTGACCTGTTCCCGCGCCAGCAGTGGAGCAAACCCAAGGCCGTGACCACTGTCACCGAAAAACCTGTGGTCGCCACCGCGGTGGTCGCCGCTGCCCCAGCAGCGCCGGCGCTGCCGTTCCAGTTCGTCGGCCGCCTGGGTGATCGCGACGACCTGCAGATCTTCTTGCGCAGCGGCGAAAAACTCTACGTCGTGCGCCAGGGCGATGTGATTGACGACACCTACCGTCTCGATCGGGTTTCGGCCAATGAGCTGGGCCTGGTCTACCTGCCTTTGCACCAGTCACAGACGTTGTCTGTCGGGAGCGCACCATGAAGCCATCGAAGTTGTGCAAGCCTGCTCCGTTCATGCTGCTGGCGCTGTGCGTGGCCATTGCCGGCTGCGGGTCGAGCGCGGTACGCAAGGACAGCCAGGCGCTGATGAAAGAAGGCCAGTACGAGGCCGGTATCGCTCGCCTGGAAGAGGCGCTGCGCGACGACCCGCGCGACACCGAACTGAACATTGCCTTGGCCCAAGGCCGCCAGCAAGCGGTCGAGGCGCTGCTGAGCCAGGCCGACAGCGACCGCATGCGCCACGATTTTGCGAGTGCGCGCCTGGGTTACGGCCGCGTGCTCACCCTGGAACCGAACAACCGCCGCGCCCAGGAGGGCATCCGCCAGCTGGAACTGATGCGCACCCTCGATGACCGCGTGGCGCTGGGCCAGGCTGCGCTGCGCCAGGGCGACCTGTTCGGCGCCGAGCGCTACATGCGTGAAGTCCTGCGCCTGGACCCGCAAAACCAGAAGGGCATCATGCTGCGCAGCGATATCGAGAACGTCCAGGCGCGTACGGCGCAGCCCTTCCCGCAACTGCGCAGCAAGCTGGAACGCCCGGTGACCCTGGAGTTTCGTGACGCCGAGCTGAAGATCATTTTCGAAGTGCTGTCCCAGGTGGCCGGCATCAACTTCATCTTCGACAAGGACCTGCGCCCGGACATGAAGGCCACCATTTTCGTGCGCGAGGTGCGCATCGAGGATGCCATCGCCCTGTTGCTGGAGCAGAACCAGCTGCGCCAGAAGATCGTCAACGACAACACCTTGCTGGTCTACCCCGACTCGCCGCAGAAGACCAAGGACTACCAGGAACTGGTCATGCGCACCTTCTACCTGACCAGCATCGATGCCAATACCGCCCTGAACATGGTCAAGACCATGCTCAAGACCCGCGATGTATTCGTCGACGAGCGCCTCAATACCCTGACCATGCGCGACACCCCCGACGCCGTGCGCATGGCCGAGAAACTGCTGCAGTCGCAGGACCAGTCCAACCCTGAGGTGGTGCTGGAAGTGGAGGTGATGGAGGTAGCCCGCTCGCGCATCCTCGACCTTGGCCTGCAATGGCCCAATACCTTCGGGGTGCTCAGCGATGAGGGCAACCCGGTGAGCGTGCTGGACCAGTTGCGCGGCATCAACTCCGGGCGTATCAGCATCTCGCCGGCGCCCCAGGCCAAGATCAACGCCCAGGACAAGGACATCAACACGCTGGCCAGCCCGGTGATCCGCGTCAGCAACCGCGAGCAGGCGCGCATCCACATCGGCCAGCGTGTGCCGATCATCAGCGCCACCTCGGTCCCTTCCACCCAAGGGCCGGTGATAACCGAAAGCGTCACCTACCTGGATGTCGGCCTGAAGCTAGAAGTGCAGCCTACCGTGCACCTGAACAACGAGGTGGCGATCAAGGTGGCGCTGGAGGTCAGCAACGCCACCCCGCTGGAGCCTACCCGCCAGGGCACCATCCCGGTCCAGGTCGACACCCGCAATGCCCAGACCAGCCTGCGCCTGCACGACGGCGAAACCCAGGTGCTGGCGGGGCTGGTGCGCAACGACAAGACCTCCAGCGGCAACAAGATCCCCGGGCTGGGCGATATCCCTGGCCTGGGCCGGCTGTTCGGCAGCAACCGCGATGACATGAGCAAGTCCGAACTGGTACTGGCGATCACCCCGCGGATCGTGCGCAACCTGCCTTACCAGAGCCCCTCGGACATGGAGTTCGCCACCGGTACCGAATCGAGCATGCAGGTGCGCCAGCTGGCCCAACCGTCGCCGGCCGGCGCGCTGCCGGCCGATGAGCCGGGCCAAGCGCCTGGCGATGCACCGGTTGTCGACAGCCAGATGGCGGTGGTGCCTGCCAGCAAGGGCCCACGGCCATGAAACGCCGCGTGCAAGGCTTCAGCCTGATCGAGGTGGTGCTGACCCTGGCATTGCTCGGGCTGCTCGCCAGCATGGCAGCACCGCTGACCGAAACCGTGGTGCGCCGCACCAAGGAGCAACAATTGCGTCAGGCGCTGTACCAGATCCGCGATGCCATCGATGCCTACAAGCGTGCCTTCGACGCAGGTTTCATCGAGAAAGGCCTGGACGCCAGTGGCTACCCGCCAAACCTGCAGGTATTGGTCGACGGGGTGCGCGATGTGCGCAGCGCCAAGGGCAACAAGTTCTACTTCCTGCGGCGCATCCCGCACGACCCGCTGGTGGCGGCAAAAGACGATGACGGCGGTGGCTGGGGCGTGCGCGCCTATGACAGCGGGCCGGACGACCCGCGTGAAGGCGAAGACGTTTACGACGTGTACTCCAAGGCCCGCGGCAAAGGCCTCAACAACATCCCCTACGGGCAATGGTGACGGCCATGAAGCGCAGCCGAGGTTTCACGCTGATCGAACTGCTGGTGGTGATGGCAATCATCGCCACGCTGATGACCATTGCCATGCCGCGTTACTTCAACAGCCTGGAAAGCTCCCGTGAAGCTGCCCTGCGCCAGAGCCTGGCGGTACTGCGCGAGGCGTTGGACCACTACTACGGTGACACCGGTCGCTACCCGGACTCGCTGGAGCAACTGGTCGAGCAGCGCTACCTGCGAAACACCCCGGTCGACCCGATCACCGAACGCGGTGATGCCTGGCAACTGCTGCCGCCGCCTGAAGGCGTGGCCGGTGGCGTGGCCGACATCAAGAGCGGTGCAACAGGGAGGGCGCGTGATGGCAGCCACTTCGCTGAATGGTAAGGCCTGCGAAGGCTTCACCTACCTGGGTGTATTGCTGCTGATCGCAGCCAGCAGCGTGGCCTTGGCGTCCAGCGGCACGCTGTGGGCCAGCGCGGCGCAGCGCGAAAAGGAGCGCCAGTTGCTGTGGGTGGGGGGCCAGTATGCCCAGGCCCTGCGCAGTTACTACCGCGCTTCGCCAGGCCTGGCGCAGTACCCGCAGGCGCTGGCCGACCTGGTGGAGGACAACCGCTTCCCCGAGCCGAAACGGCACATCCGCCGGCTGTACCCGGACCCGGTCACCGGCAGTGATGAATGGGGGCTGCTGCGTTCGATCGACGGGCGCATCACGGGTGTGCACAGCCGCTCCGACGCCCCTGCGTTCAAACGCAGTGGGTTCGACACCCAGTGGTCGGGCTTCGAAGGCCTCGAGCGCTACAGCGACTGGCAGTTCGTCGCCGAGCAGGCCTTCAGCCAAAGCGCCACTGACGCAAAAACCCACAGCAGCCCGGGGGGCACGCCATGAAACGCCTGAACGTGTTCTGCCTGAGCCTTGGCCTGCTGTTGGCCGCCGGGGTGCCCAATGTGGTGCGGGCCAATGCCGAAGACGAGATGAAGGGTTTCATCGTCGACAACACCATCTCGCACATCGGGCACGACTTTTACTACTACTTCGCCGACCGCCTGCGCGCCACCAGCCGCCTGGATTTCAACCTGGTGGTGCGCGAACGCCCGGATGCCCGCTGGGGCAGCCTGATCACGGTGGAGTTCGAGCGCGACGTGCTGTACCGCCGCTTTCTGCCACCCAACGTCACCCAATTGAAAGAAGAGGCCGTCGCGGCCGCCGACCTGGTCAAGCAGGAGGTCATTCAGCGCAAGCTGCAACGCCTGCTCCAGGACACCACTGATCTGGAGAGGGACGAGCTATGAACATGCGTATTCCCCACTGCATCGCCGCTTGTTTCGTGGCCTGCGCCGTTACCGCCCAGGCCACTGAACTGGTGTATACCCCGGTCAACCCGGCGTTCGGCGGCAACCCGCTCAACGGCACCTGGCTGCTGAACAACGCCCAGGCGCAGAACGACTATGACGACCCCGACCTCAAGGACCGCACCTCCGCTTTTGGCGGCACCTCGGCCCTGGAGCGCTTCAGCAACCAGCTGGAGTCGCGGATGTTGTCGCAGCTGCTGGACAACATCAGCAATGGCCAGACCGGCAGCATGGCCACCGATGCCTTCCTGATCGATGTGATCGATGACTCCGGTGCCCTGAGCATCAAGGTCACTGACCGCGTCACAGGAGAAATTTCGATCATTGAGGTCAGCGGCCTGAACCCCTGAGAGGGAAGGGTTGTTATCTGGGGAGAGAACACCATGAAACGTCTGCTGAGCATTTTGCTGATCCTCGCCGCCCTGCAAGGCCTCCAAGGTTGTAGCCTGCGCGAGCCGATGTCGGCTGAACAGGACTCGGAGAGCCCGACCCTGACCCCGCGCGCTTCGACCTACTATGACCTGCTCAACATGCCACGCCCCAAGGGCCGGCTGATGGCGGTGGTGTACGGCTTCCGTGACCAGACGGGGCAATACAAGCCGACCCCGGCCAGCTCGTTCTCCACCAGCGTCACCCAAGGGGCGGCGAGCATGCTGATGGATGCCCTCAATGCCAGTGGCTGGTTCGTGGTGCTGGAGCGTGAAGGCCTGCAGAACCTGCTGACCGAACGCAAGATCATCCGCGCCTCGCAGAAAAAGGCCGACGTACCGGAGAACATCCAGACTGAGCTGCCGCCGCTGCAAGCGGCCAATCTGATGCTCGAAGGCGGCATCATCGCTTATGACACCAATGTGCGCAGCGGCGGTGAAGGGGCGCGCTACCTGGGCATCGATATCTCTCGCGAGTACCGGGTCGATCAGGTCACGGTCAACCTGCGGGCGGTGGACGTGCGCACCGGGCAGGTACTGGCCAACGTGATGACCAGCAAGACCATCTACTCGGTGGGGCGTAGCGCTGGGGTGTTCAAGTTCATCGAGTTCAAGAAACTGCTCGAGGCAGAAGTGGGCTACACCACCAACGAACCGGCGCAGCTGTGCGTGCTGTCAGCTATCGAGTCGGCGGTAGGGCATTTGCTGGCACAAGGCATCGAGCGGCGCTTGTGGCAGGTGGCAGGGGATGCAGGGGAGGGCAAGGCTGAGGTGGACAAGTACCTGAGCCAGTCGCAGGCGAAATGACCATGCACACCGGCCCGACCTTCACAGGTACAGCGCCACGAGCGCGCTGTACCTTGGGATTGGCTTCTTTGCCCACCTGACCCCTGGCTTCAGGACGCAGGCTTGGCACCCGCCGGGATCCAGGTTTGCTTCGCTTTACATTGAACGCCGATCTGCAGGTTTTTTTCTTCCGTGTATGGGGTGCCGTTGTCGTCGACCAGGTAGAACACCTCGTGCAGGTACTGTTTGCCCTGCGGATCCTGGTAGCATCTGAACGCCGTGTTCTCAGGGAAGGCGTCGCGAATCTTCGAGAACGCGGTAGCGTTCCCCACCATCGCATTGAAGGCTTCATTGTCAAAACGCACGACTTTTCTCAAGTCGACGAAGTCCTGAAAGTACGCCTGCATACCCTTGCCTGAGCAGGTACCGTGTTTTCGCCACTCATGCGCGAACATGCCCATCGGCTCGCGGGTAACGATGTCCCGCAGGGCTTTGTTGGCAAGCACTGCATTCATGTCATCGGCGCTCATTGCACAGGCCTCGCCGTCGGTGCAGTCAGGGGACTGGGTGCAGTATTGGGGGTGACGGTTGGTGAGTTTGCCGATGCTTTCGCTGTAGGGCCATATACCGTGGGTGAGAAAGCGTTGCGGTGCCCGTTCACACCCTGCTGTCGAGGGCCGCATGATGCAGAACGTGGGTTGCCAGGTGACGGAGTAGACCAGGTACGTGGAGGGCGGTGCATCGACATAGGCCTCTTCATTGCGATCCAGCGCCATGACGCGGGTTGCCCCGACGAGGGTCAGCAGTAGCAGGGTGGTTGTCATCACACGCATGGGTTCGCTCCCTTGAACCAGGCCGCCCGGGGAGTGGCGGCGTCAGCACAATTAACCGGGAGCAGGACGGCACGCGTCTACTGGCAGAAATGTCGGGTGGCTTTTTGACTGCATCACCCCGCCTTGCGCAACGTCAGGTTGATCCGCCGCTCGCCCATCCGCGGATGCACGCCCGGCTTGATCGGCAATACCCCATGGAAGCGCAAGCGATCCTCACCGCCCCAGACCAGCACATCGCCATGGCTCAACGCTATGCGGCTGGTCTTGTCCGAACGCTGGAAACCACCCAGCAGGAACACTGCCGGCAAGCCCAGCGATACCGACACGATTGGCTGGCCGAAGTCCGCTTCATCGCGATCCTGGTGCAGGCTCAGGCGGGTGCCGGGCAGGTAGTGGTTGACCAGGCAGGCATCAGGCACGAACCCGTCGAAGCCTGCCGCGGCCGCAGCGCGCCCGGCCAGTTGAAGCAGCGCTTCAGGCAGGGCTGGCCAAGGCTCGCCGCTGACGGGGTCGGTCGGGCTGTATCGGTAGCCCTGGGCGTCGCTGACCCAACCCAGCGAGCCGCAGTTGGTCAAGGCCACCGCCATGTGCAGCCCGCCGGGCGTACGCATGTGCCGGAAGGGGGCTGCGCGAAGCACCGGGCGCAGGGCGTCGAGCAACTGCTCGACGTGCGCAAGGGCAAAGCCGGGCAGCAGCACGGTGTGGCTGGCCAAGCGTTGTGGCTGGGGGCCGAACAGGTCGAGATCGGACTGGATCATGGTCGTGACGTCGAGGGATGTGTGTGGCCATTCTAACGCGCTCAGCAGGCCGGCCAGGGTTTTTCACTGCTATGGAACACGGCCAGCCACACGGTATGCGTGCCTTGGGCGGTCCATTCCACCCGATGGCGGCAATGGGCCGGGATGTCCAGGCAATCTCCCGGCGCCAGTAACCGTGTGTAGGCTTCGTGCTCGAGGCGCAGGCCGGCGCTGCCGCTCAATAGCACGATCCATTCGCCTTCGGGCTGGTCGTACCAGAACCCGGGTGGGCTGCACTGGCCGCTGGAAACGATACGTTCGATGCGCAGGCCCGGGCGTTTCAGCAGATCATCGACCCATTCCGGTGCGCCAGGGTCACACGGCGGGAGGTGGGTCAGGACGTTGGCAGGTGACATGGCAGATCTCGCTGTAGGGGAGGTGTTGCACTATGGACTGGATCGAAATGCGGCGCGCTTCTTGACCACCTATCTCGAATGTAAGACTTTTCTGAGACAAAACGCCAAAGGACTCATATGGACAAGCTTCTGGCAATGAAGATGTTCGCTGCCACTGTCGACGCCCAGGGCTTTTCCGCGGCAGCGCGCCAGCTTGGCGTTGCCACTTCGTCGGTCACCCGGCTGGTCGATGCGCTGGAGTCGGCGCTGGGGGCCACCTTGCTCAACCGCTCCACGCGCCAGGTCACCCTGACTGAAGCAGGTGCCCGTTACTACGCCCGTGCACGTGAAATCTTCGACGCGCTGGATGAAGCCGATGCCAGTGTCGCCGACCGGGGCGAGGAACCGGTGGGCGTGCTGCGCTTGTGCCTGCCGGTTGAGTTCGGCCGCCGGGTGATTGCCCCACACCTGGGGCAGTTTCTGGGGCGCCATCGCGCGCTGGAGCTGGACATCGACATGAGTGACCGGGTCGATGACCTGCTGGGCGGCCGTTACGACGTGTCCATCAGGCTTGGCGACCCGGCGCCCAGCGATGAACTGGTGTGCCGGCAACTGGGCCGCTTCGAGCGCTGGCTGGTGGCAAGCCCTGACTATCTGGCCGGTCGCCAGCCCTTGCAGCACCCCGGTGAGTTGCTCGACCACGCCTGCCTGCGCTTCAGCTATGGGCAGGTGGTGCGGCCTTGGCGCTTGCGGCTGGGCGATGAGGTGCTGGAGCTGGATGTCAGGGGCCCCCTGCGCAGCGCCAACGCGGATCTGCTGCGTGAAGCTGCGCTGGCCGGCAGCGGCATCGCGCTGCTGGCTGACTGGCTGGTGCGCGAAGATGTCGCGGCCGGGCGCTTGCAACGCCTGTTCGATACCTGGCAGGTCAGCCCAGGCACCGCCAACGCCAGCATCAATGCCTTGTACCTGCCCAACCATCGCGGTTCGCGCCGCGTGCAGGCCTTCGTCAGGTTCTGCGAGGAGCTTCTGGTGCCCTGAGGCACTGGCGTTGCGCAGGGTGCAAAGCCCCGTTGCGCCCAGGCCGGATTCTCCTGCCGGGGATCTACCGCTAAGGTGCCCTGCATATTCCAACTGATGCCGAGGAACCTCGCATGAATCCCTCCCTAGCCGCTGCGCAGGCTACAACTCCAGTACTGAGTCGTTCCCTGATCACTCTGCTGGCGTTCTGCTGCGGTGCCATCGTCGCCAATATCTATTACGCCCAGCCGATTGTCGGCTTGATTGCCCCGGACCTTGGGCTGTCGGCAGAGCGCGCCAGCCTGATCGTCTCATTGACCCAGTTGGGTTATGCGCTGGGCCTGCTGTTGCTGGTACCGCTGGCCGATCTGGTCGAAAACCGCCGGCTGATGATCTTCACCGCCGCGCTCGCTTGCGCAAGCCTGGTGTTGGCAGGGACCAGCAGCGCTGGCCAGGGGCTGCTGTTCCTGGGGTACGCGCTGCTGATCGGTTTCAGTTCGGTCGCTGTGCAGATGCTCATTCCGTTGGCAGCGCACCTGGCACCGGAGCAGCAGCGCGGGCGTGTGGTCGGCAACATCATGGGCGGCCTGTTGCTGGGCATCCTGCTGGCGCGGCCGCTGTCGAGCCTGGTGGCTGACCATTTCGGCTGGCGCATGGTGTTCATCGGTGCTGCGGGCCTGATGCTGGCGATCATCTTGCTATTGGTGCTGACCCTGCCGCGCCGGGTACCCGACCACAAGGCCAGCTACGCGGCACTGATGCGCTCGTTGAGCCCACTGCTGCGACAGTACCCGGTGTTGCGCCAGCGCTCGCTGTACCAAGCGTTGATGTTCGCGTCGTTCAGCCTGTACTGGACGGCGGTTCCGCTGTTCCTGGTGGCAGAGCATGGCCTTTCGCAAAGCCAGATCGCGCTGTTTGCGCTGGTGGGTGCAGTCGGGGCCATTGCCGCGCCACTGGCCGGGCGCCTGGCTGATGCCGGCCATGCCCGAGCCGCTTCACTGCTGGCCTTGGTGTTGGCGCCTGTGGCGTTGCTGCTGGGGTTGACCGCACCGGGCTATAGCGTCATCGGCCTGGCAACGACCGGGGTACTGCTGGATTTTGCCGTGCAGATGAACATGGTCATCGGCCAGCGCGAGGTCTACGCGCTGGACCCGGCCAGCCGTGGGCGGCTCAATGCGCTGTACATGACGAGCATTTTCCTCGGCGGTGCATTGGGTTCGGCAGCGGCCAGCGCGGTGTTTGCCGATTATGGCTGGCAGGGTGTGGCAGTGCTGGGAGCTGCGTTACCGGGCCTGGCGTTGCTGGTGTTCCTTCTGGTGGAACGCCGCGAACCTGCCCGTTGAGCCCTAGCGGCCCAGCGGCAGTGCCACCCCGATCAACGCGAACATACCCCCACAGCAGCGATTGAAACCCTTGCCACCTCTGGCCAGCCAGGGCCTGATACGAAACGCCAACCGCGCCAGCAGGTATTCGACCATGAATTCCACGCTGGCGAAGGTGGCGGCCATGATCAGGAACTGCATGAGCAAGCCGCGCTGGGGGTCGATGAACTGCGGCAGGAACGCGCCGTAGAACAGCAGTACCTTGGGGTTGGCCATGGCCGACAGCAGGCCTTGGCGGAACAGGCCGGCATTGCTCAACTGCGCGGCTCGCGCGTCCATCTCAAGGTGCAAGGCCGGGCTGCGCCAGAGCGCGATCCCCAACCACACCAGGTAGGCGCCACCGACCCACTTCAACACCGTCAGCAGCGCCGCCGACGTTTGCAGCAGGGCCGTCAGCCCGAACATGGCCAGGGCGATCAGCGCACTGAAGCCGAACACGCCGCCAATGATGGTGAACAAGGTGCGGTGAGCGCCATACAGCGCGCCATGGGTCAGAGCCAGCAAGCTGTTCGGCCCTGGGGTCAGCGACAGGCCGATGCTTGCTAGCAGGTAAATGAGCCAGGTATCAAGAGCCATGTCGTGCGCCTTTTTCTTATCAGTGTGTTCAGCTGTTCAGTCCAGCGACCGTTCGTCAGCCGCAACGCGTAGGTGCTGCGTAACGGGGCTCACTGTGGTGTGCCGAACAACCCCGTCCAATAGATGCCCGCATCGCTTTTTGGGTCCACGGCATAGGCGGCCCCCATTTCGCGGAAGTCCGGGTTCATCAATGTTGCGCAATGCCCGGGGCTGGCCAACCAGCCATCCACCACCTTCTGCGCCGAGTCGCGCCCGGCTGCGATGTTCTCACCTATCTGCTGGTACAGGTAGCCGGCCAGTTCAGCGCGATCACCTGGGGTGCGGCCGTCGCGGTCGATGTGGTCGAAGAAATTCTGGTTGGCCATGGCCCTGGTATGGTTGGCCGCCACCCCCGCCAGCACATTGCTCCAGCCAAGCGCGGGTGCCGGGGCAAAAGGTTGGCCGCCGCATTGCCGTGGTGCCTTGCGCGCAGTGTTGATCGCCTGCAGGACTTTTTGCCCCTCAGCCTGCCAGTCGCCCAGGCGCCCGCTGAGCAATGGGCGCGCCAGTACGATGCGCCAGTCACGGCCTTCCTGGCTGACGCCGATGTCGACGAACTGGGGGTCGAGCACCACCTGGCAGAAGCTTTCCTGGATGGCATGCATGGCGGCGCGCGCATCGCGCGGGCCGGACAGGCTGATGGCCTGAACGTTGACCATGGGGTAGGCCGCGCGGGTCATGGCCTGCTGGAGGTCGCGCGTACCTTCGGGCGACAGCGCCAGGCGGGTGTCGCTGTTCAACGGCGGCAGCTCAAGCGATGCTTCATCGCCGCAGGGTTGGGCCTGGCTGCGGTAGGCATTGATCGAATCGATCAGTTGCGCTTCTTCGCCGTTGGCAGCCAGGCTCGAAGTCGAAACGGCCAGGCTTAACGACAAGGCGGCAACGGATGACAGGACGCGCATGTGGATCTCCCTGTGGCTGGCAGCGTCTTGGTATGCGCTGCTCATCCTACACAAGCCCAAGGCTTTTGGCCCGGTGTCGTGCAAAGCAATGAAAACACCAGCAATGGCTTGCAGGCGGCAAAAGAGGTGGTAGACCGCGGGCCGCCGTAAAAGTGCGATGAGTTGCCACGCATTGTCGGGGCTTGAGTTTGACTGCACGGCGTGGGTAAACGTTCGTTGGCGTCAGGGCGCGACGATCACCCGGCTCAGCGGGCCAACGCCTGGTTGGGTTTGTAGAACAAGAAGCGCCCTGTCTGGGCGGTCCTGCGGTAGGCCTTGGCCCAGTCGGGGTGCACGGTGCGGTCGTGGAAGTACAGCGCGCCGCCGGTGGTGTCCTTGAGCTGCTGGTTGAGCGCCTTGCGCGCGATCTCTTTGGCGATGTCGTAGCGTTGCGGCTCCTCGACCTGGTCGGCGCGCCCGTCACACCACCAGGAAAACTGGCAGGACTTGCTCTCCACCCCTTGCTTGACCACACCGCAGATGGTGTCGGGGAAACCGTCCTTGCCCAGGCGGTTGAGCACCACGCTGGCCACAGCGCTCATGTCCTGTTCATCGGCACCTTTGGCTTCCCAGTAGATCGTGCGTGCCAGGCAGGTGATGCTGTCGTCCAGCGGTGCCTGGCCTGCGGGGTCGACTGCCTTGACTTCACTGGGCGTCAGGGTTTCGGCTTTTTTCGGTGCAGGCGCATCGTCGACCACCTTCTCTTCAAGCACCTCGGCTTTGTCCTCGGCAACGGTGGCCTTGGCAGTGTCAGCAGCATTCAATGGGCCTGCGAGCAGGGCTGAGGTGAAGCCGATTACCATCCACGATAGGCGCATGGTGCAGGTTCCGAGGTGTGTGCTGATGCTCAGTCTAGCCAAGCGTATTCAATTGAGCGAAAGCATTAACACCAAAGGCAGGGTTACCGCGGCGGCTACGGTCTGCAAGGCGATGATGGTCGCCATCAACGGCGCGTTGCCGCCCATTTGCCGCGCCATGACATAGGACGACGATGCTGTAGGCAATGCCTGGAACAACACCGCCACCACCGCCGCCTGGCCACTCAGGCCGAGCAGGCGGCACAGGCCCCAGGTGGTCAGCGGCATGACCAGGAACTTGAAGGTCGACGCCGCCAGCAGCGGGCGCACCTGTTGGCCGACGCTGGCGCCGCCCAGTGCCGCGCCGACACACAAAAGGCCCAGGGGCAGGGCGGCCTGGCCCAGCGCCTTGATCGTTGGCTCGATGCCCGCGGGTAGCCCCAACCCCGTGACGCGCAGCAGCAGCCCGCCGGCACAGCCAACGATCAGCGGGTTGGCGAAGATCGCCCGCAGCACGGTGGCCGGGGAGCTGTGGCGTGCGCTGAAGCGGGCGAACACCAGCACGCAGAGCAGGTTCACCAACGGCACGATGGCGGCATTGGCCACCGCTGCCAGGGCAATGCCCGCACTGCCGTAGAGCCCGGCGGCCAGGGTAGCGCCAATATAGTTGTTGAACCGTACACCACCCTGAAACACCGAGGTGAAGTCTGCGCCATCGTGGTTCACCGCACCTTGATACAGCACCAGCAGCGCGGCGCCGAGCACGGTGGAGAGCATCAGTACACCGACCATGCCCAGCACCGGCACACCCTCAAGGTTGGCGGTCGCCAGGCCATGAAGGAAGAGCGATGGCAGTAGCACGTAGTAGCTCAGGCGTTCGGCACCAGGCCAGAAGGTTTCGGCAAGAAAACCGCGTACGCGCAGGAATGTGCCCAGGGCGATCAGCAGGATGATGGGAACCAGCGTGGTCAGCAGGAGGTGGAGCATGGGCGGGATCCGTGGCCGGGTAACGGCCACAGGTTAGCGTGGCTGGCGGTTTGGATGAAACGCTTGTTTCGGCTCTGAAGGATGCGCTGTTGGGTTTGGGTGGAAGTATTTCATTCTGTGGCCGGATTGAATGCCTGCCAACCTGTGCAGTCCCACCTGTTATGTGGGTAACCGTTCACCTCAAACCATGGAGATACATCATGAAAGCAGTGGTATTCAGTACCTTGCTGGCCACGGCCGGCCTGGCCCAGGCTGCGCAGACCGTGGAACTGCAACTGGCCACCCCGGATGGCCCAGGCAAAACGATTGGCACCGTCAGCATCGAACAGAGCAAGTACGGCGCCGTGCTCACCCCAGACCTCAAAGACTTGCCACCGGGTATCCACGGCTTCCACCTGCACCAGAAGCCTTCATGCGCACCTGCCGAGGAAAATGGCAAGCCTGTGCCTGCGGGTGCAGCGGGCGGCCACTGGGATCCGGACTCGACCAATGCACACAAGGGTCCTTACGACGACAGCGGCCACCGCGGTGACCTGCCGGCGCTGTATGTGGGCGCAGATGGCAAGGCCACCTACCCGGTACTGGCCCCACGCCTGAAGGCGTCGGACTTCAAAGGGCACGCGCTGATGGTACATGCCGGGGGCGACAACCACAGTGACCACCCCGAGAAGCTCGGTGGCGGTGGTGCGCGGGTGGCTTGCGGGGTGGTTCAGTAGGCTGCCTGAAGCGTGCAGGGCGACGTCGGCAGGCCTTGACCCATTGTGCCGCAAACACAAAGCCCGCCAGGTGGCGGGCTTTGCGACAGCATCGAGGGCTTAACGCTGTGGGTTCAGGGTCAGGTGCACGTGACGGTTGACGTCTTTGTACAGCAGGTAGCTGAACTTGCCTGGGCCGCCGGCGTAGCAGGCTTGCGGGCAGAATGCACGCAGCCACATGAAGTCGCCCGCTTCCACTTCGACCCAGTCTTGGTTCAAGCGGTACACCGCCTTGCCTTCCAGCACGTACAGGCCATGTTCCATGACGTGGGTTTCAGCGAACGGAATCACGCCGCCGGGCTGGAAGGTGACGATGTTGACGTGCATGTCGTGGCGCATGTCGGCCATGTCGACGAAGCGGGTAGTGACCCAGCGGCCTTCGGTACCCGGCATTTCGATGACAGTGGCGTTGTCGCGGTGGGTGACGAACGACTCAGGGATGTCCAGGCCCTCGACCTTCTGGTAGTGCTTGCGCAGCCAGTGGAAGGTGACATTGGATTTGCTGTTGTTGCGCAGGCTCCACTCGGCGCCCGGGGCAAGGAACGCGTAGCCGCCCTGGCCCAGAGTGTGATGCTTGCCTTCGACGGTGATGTCGATTTCGCCTTCGACGACGAATACCACGGCTTCGGCGTTAGGGTCCAGCTCTGGGCGCTCGCTGCCGCCTTCGGGGGCCACTTCGACGATGTACTGGGCGAAGGTTTCGGCGAAGCCGGTGAGTGGGCGTGCGATGACCCACATGCGCATCTTGTCCCAGAACGGCAGGTGGCTGGTGACGATGTCACGCATCACACCTTTAGGGATAACGGCGTAGGCTTCGGTGAACATGGCACGGTCAGTCAACAGCTCGGTTTGAGCCGGGTGCCCACCGTGGGGGGCGAAGTAGGAGTGATTCGACATGAACGATCTCGACTTGTTGTTCTCTCCCCATGCCTTGGACCACACCGGCCGGTGCGTGCAGGGGATGCATGGACAGCATAGGGGCCAGCGCTGCACATCCACAAATTAAATGTTGGAATGCGCAGTATTTGATTGCTGAATGGCAGGCTGCTTCGCTGTGCCTGCCTGGTCCAGAGTCAACCCGCCCGATCAGCCACCAGTAACAATGACTGCGGCGCTGTGCTTTGTGGGTGTTGCGGCTCTTGTAAGCTCACCACCTTGAAACCTGCCATGTCCAACGCGTTCAACCAACTGGCCAAGGTGCGGAAATACCACGGCATGGGTTGCCACTTCCCGGCTACCCCGGCAAACGACTCCTCACGCCAGCCATCCTGGTAATCCCCTTGCGCCTCACTCCAGGGGTGTAGCGTCTGGATCACCAGTGCGCCACCAGGGGCCAACAGCGCGTTGATCGCCACCAGCAGCGGGATGATGTCCTGATGCAACAAGGCGAAGTTGCTGCAGATCAGGTCGTAACCCGTACCGATCTGGACCGCGCCATCGCACAGTTGCTGGTAGCTGGCCAGGTGCACCTTCGGCGAGCCTGCTTTGCGTGCTGCCTCAACCAGCGCGGCATCGCCATCCACCCCGGTGGCATCGATGCCGCGGTCGGCCAAGGCGCGCAGCAGCCACCCCTCACCACACCCCAGGTCCAGAGCGCGCTCAGGCTGGCGGCCCAGTATCGCGAACAGCATGGCTTGATCGGTGACTTGCCGCCGGCTTTCGATAGCCCCGCTGCGCACGGCTTCGATCCAGCGCTGGGCGTTTTGCTGCCAGCTAAGGCGCAGGGCTGCTTCAGGTGAGGGCATGGTGGCCTCCGGGGTTGCCTGCGACAACGCCGGTACGTCCAACCTCAATGTCCATACTTGCCAACCAGGCTCTGCGCACCTAATGCATGCCCTTGCAGCAACTCCATCAGGCCATTGCGATCCAGCCCCTCGGGCAAGATGCCGATGGGTATGTCCGTGGCTATCAGGGTCAAGGCATAGTGGTGCGGGTTGTCCCCGGCTGGGGGGCACGGCCCGCGGTAGGTGAGGGTGCCGCGCGAATTACGGCCCACGGTCACACCCTTGGTGGTCAAGGCGTACTTGCCTTCTTTGAGGCTACCCAGTTCAGGGTCGATGTTATAAGCGACCCAATGCACCACCCCGATACCTTTGCCGCCGTCCGGGTCGAACATCACCAAAGCCAGCGAGCGCGTGCCGGCAGGCAAATTCGTCCAACTCAACTGCGGCGTAAGCTCCTCGCCCGCGCCGCAGGCCGGGTCGGGCCCGACCTGCTGCAGGGCGATGACGCCCCCATCGGTGAACGACGATGAGCTGATCGACAGCGCACCGGAGTCGCTGCCCGCAGCCAGGGCGGTGCAGGGCAGCAGCGCGGCGAGCAGCCAGGGTTTGAGGTTCATGGCGATTCCTTGGCAAGGCGACTCGCCGCAGTGTAGCCCAGGCTGCCGTCAGCGGCTGTCCTGGTCCTCGGCAGTGCCGCCGGTATGCCCAGCGCCAGACCCCGTCGCTTCGCCAGTGCTGTTGGAGCCGCCTGCGGCGCCATCGGCCGCATCGCCGCCAGTGTTGGCGCTGTCGTTGTCCCGGCTGCTGCCGGGGCTGTTGACGCTGCTGCCTTCACCGGCAGTCTTGCCGCCTTGCTGGTCGGTTTTCGGATAGGCGTCGGTGTTGGTATTGGAGGTATCGGAAGCAGCAAAACTGGTAGCCGAGCCAAGGCCCAGGGCGAGCGTGAAAAGCAGGGGGAGGGGGCGAATGCGGATCATGGCGAATCTCCTGTGCGGATGATCTGTCATTCGTTTGGCTGGCCAATGATGGCCGGGTGCCCTTGGGGCGACGGGCGGTCACCCTGGGGGCCGCCCCGGCAGCCCCCTGGCTTCAGTGGGCGTTGACGCCTGGGGCCGGAGCCTCTGCTGGCTCCAGCGGCGGGTGCTCCTGCGCCGCCTGCTTCAGGTCTTCGGTCACGCGCAACTCTGCGCCAGTCGGCGAGAACGTGGTCGAGGCGGTGAACGGTGCCGGGTGCTCCGCCGCTGGCCGTTTGCCGCGGCGCCAGAGGAAAAAGCACACCATGCCCAGGTTGACCACGGCAAAGGCCCAGAACAGCCCCGCCTCGCCAAACTCGGTCATGGCTGGCGAAATCGCCAGCGGGGCCATGGCCGACCCCAGCGAGTTGATCAGCAGCAGGCCCTGGATCATCGGCACCAGCGCATCGGACGGGGCCCGGTCGGCCGCATGGCTGACCGCAACCGGGTACAGCGCGAACACCCCACCACCGAGCAGGAACAGCATCACCGGCAGTAGCGGTGACTGCGAGGGCAGGAACACGGTGATCAACGACAGCACCACGCACAGCGCTGCCAGGGCGATCAGCACGTCCTGGCGGTCCTTGCGGTCGGACCAGCGCCCCACCGGATACTGCAACAGCATGGCGCCCAGGATCACCCAGGCCATCATGTTGCCGACTTCGCCCACGTCCAGGCCGATGCGCTGCAGGTACAGCGGCAGCAAGGCGTAGATCCCGGCGATGGCCACGCCCGAACCGAAGCAACCGACCAGCCCGGACGGCGCCACACCCAGCAACTGGCGTGGCTTCAACGGTTCGACCTGGTCCAGCAGCGGCGATACCCGCGGCAGGATCACGATCGGCAGCACCGACAACGCGGCCAGCATGCCGGCCAGCATGAACGGCGCGCTGTCACCCAGGTGCGTGATTTCGCCCAAACCGGCCTGGGCAATCACCCCGGCGCCGTAGAAGGCAATCATGTACAGCGCCAGCAACCGGCCGCGGATTTTCGCGTCGCCCGCCAGCAGCAGCCAGCTCTCGATCACCAGGAAAACGCCCACCGCAGCCCAGCCGTTGATCAGGCGCAGGATCGACCACCAGGTGGTGTCGTAGAAAAGGCCCTGCAGCAGGATGGTCGCGGCGATCAGCGCGGCGAAGCTGGAGTAGGCGCGGATATGGCCGATGCGCAGGATCAGCCGGTCGTTGAAGATTGCGCCCAGGGTCAAGCCCAGGAAGTAGCTCGACGAAACGATACCGATCATCGTTGCCGATTCACCGGCAGCGCCAAGGCGCAGGGTAGTCAGGGAAGACATGAAACCGTTGCCCAGGGCAATGATGAACAGCCCGAGCAGGGGCGCCAGCGCCATGGCCAGCAAACGCGCAGACATACAAACCTCAAGTTGGAGTGGCGGTGAGAGAGCGCCTTTTCGAACGCGCACGCCAAACAGGCCCAATGAGGGCCGCGAGGTTGCACGGGTGTGCCTGGGCTGGATGCGACCTGGGCAAGACTCAACCGCTGGCAGCATGAAGCGCTGGGCCGGGCGGGGTCGGTTGAGCCTATTTCACATGACGGGCATGTGGTCAGGCACGGACTCTGTCGTTGCTGCCGGTTGCCACCGTTCAAGGCGACGGGCGAAAAGGAGGCGCGATTCTACGGCCTGCGCACGATTTACCCAAGGGGCCAAGGGCTGCGACGCGACGCCGCAGGTCGGAATGGGGCCGTTTTGACCCTTCCCCGGTATTCAAGAGAGCAGCAAATCAGCCGCAGGGCCTTGACGCCTGCTGCATAATGTCGCCCTGCACCCTTTCCAAGGAAGGCTTACCCCATGCTCGCTTCACTGTTCGCCGTTCTGGCCCCGGTCTTCATCGTCGCCGGCATCGGCTACGCCTGGGCCCGCAAAGGCCTGGATTACCCCACCGCATTCGTCGCGCGCATGGTCATGACCGTGGGCACGCCTTCTCTGGTGTTGTCGACCCTCAGCCGTACCGAACTGGACCCGGCAGCTTTCACCAGCATGGCAATGGCCTGCCTGCTGTGCACCCTGGCGATGGCGGTGTGCGGCTGGCTGGTGTGCCGCGCCTCGGGCCATCACTGGCGCGTGCTGGTGCCGGCGTTCATGTTCCCCAACACCGGCAACATGGGCCTGCCCATCAGCCTGTATGCCTTCGGTGAGCATGGGCTGGCGTTGGCGGTAGCGTTCTTCCTTACCCTGTCGATCGTGCAGTTCACGCTTGGCATGGCTATCTCCGGTACGGCAGCCTCGTTCAAGGCGCTGCTGCGCAACCCCATCGTCATCAGCCTGGCTGGGGCCATGCCGATCATCTTCCTGGACTTCGAACTGCCGCGCTGGCTGGCCAATACGGCAGACCTGCTCGGTGGCATGTCGATTCCGCTGATGCTGCTGACCCTGGGCGTGTCGCTGGCGAGCATCCGCGCGCAGCACATCGCCAGCGGCCTGGTGCTGGGCGGCGTGCGCATCGTGCTGGGGGCGGGTGTGGGTTGGGCAGTGGGCATGGCGCTGGGGCTGGAGCAGATGGAGCGGGCGGTGCTGATGCTGCAGTCGGCCATGCCGGTGGCGGTGTTCAACTACTTGATGGCAGTGCGCGCCAACCGTGAGCCGGAGCAGGTGGCCAACCTGGTGATGTGCTCGACCGTGTTGTCGTTTGCCTGGTTGCCGCTGGTGCTGGCCTGGTGGCTTTGACTGGACCGGCCCCGCGAAGGGGCCGGTAGGCACCCTCACTTATCGAACAAGCGCTCGTGCACCCAGCCCTTGACGGTCAGCACCATCGCTGTTGTTTCCTTGACCGGCGCCTGGTTGGTGGCCACGGCCTCATGCAGCGTGGGAATGTTCGCTTGCACTTCGTCGTCCGCCGCCCAGGCCGGCAGGCCGGTGATCTTGTAGGCGTAGGTGACATTGGAAATCGTCTGGCCCATCACCTCACCCGGTTCGGTGAAGCGCTCGATCGCAGTGACCTGCGCCTTGCCGAAACACAACCCGCCGCGGGTTTTGCCGTTGAGCGTTTTCTGCGCGTCAGCCTTGTAGTACTTGCGGCCTTCATCGGTAAGGTCATAGGCGTAATAGATGTCGGTGCGTGCCGGCTGCCACAGGCGTTCTGGCACTTCAGTGCGGGAAATTTCCTTTTCGCTGACCACGCCGACTTGCGCCAGCGCGTGCAGCGCCTTGTTGGTGCCACTGGTGTCGAAATCCTGGGTCTTGGCGGGGAAAGAAGTGACAACGAAGCAGTGGGGGTACTGGGTGTCGAGGTAGGCTTGCGCGGCGTTCTGGAAATGGGTTTCGCTGGTGTCCGTGGTGTCCGAGCAGCCAGCCATAGTGGCCAGCAGCGCCAGCGGTACGAGCTTCCTGTACATGATCAAGCGTCCTTGGATGGCGAAGATAAAACCGGTGGGTCAGAATTAGAACCCACGGGCTAGAGCGGCGCAATCGTGGCAAGACGGCATCTCGACGTGGTTCTCAGATTCACCGCGGGCCGGTCCAGTCATCTCTCATCCTGGGTATCGATACTGACCACCACCGACATTCCAGGGCTCAGACGCCTGGCCGCTGGCTGGTCGGCATCGACGGTAATGCGCACGGGTATTCGCTGGGCGATCTTGACGAAGTTGCCGGTGGCATTGTCGGCTTGCAGTAAAGCGAACTCGGAGCCTGTGGCCGGTGAAATCTGCTGCACATGGCCCCGCAGCTTCAGGTGGTTGAGGGCGTCGACGGTGAAGGTCACCGGCTGGCCGATACGCACATTGGCCATCTGGGTTTCCTTCATGTTGGCAATCACCCACACGGTATCGGGCACCAGCGCCATCAGTTGAGCGCCGGAGTTGACGTAGGCACCCAGGCGCGTGCCGATCTGCCCCAGTTGGCCATCGCGCGGGGCTGTGACCCGGGTATTGTCCAGATCGATGCGCTCCAGCTCCACGGCTGCCTTGGCGTTTTCCACCGAGGCCTCCAGCGCGGCGCGGTTGACGATGACCGTCTCGCGGTCCTGACGGGCGATGGCCAGCGCGGCTTTGGCCTGGGCCAGGGTGGCGACGGCAGCGGCCTGGCTGGCGCGGGTGACGTCCAGGTCGCGGCGCGACACCGAGCCATCGCTGACCAGCGCCTGGTTGCGGCTGAGGTCGGCGCGGGCCTTGTCCGCCTGAGCCTTGGCATCGCCGATGGCGGCCTGACGTTGGGCGATGGTGGCTTCGGCGCTGTTGCGTTGCTGCAGGTTGTTGGCCAGCGCCGCTTGCTCCTGTTGCAATTGGGCGATGGCCTGGGCCAGGCGTTGTTTGTAGATGCGGTCGTCCAGTTGCACCAGCAAATCACCGGCCTTGACGAACTGGAAGTCGTGTACAGGCACAGCGACCACATAACCGCTCAGTTGCGGCCCGATGATGGTGACCTGGCCGCGTACCATGGCGTTTTCGGTACTTTCGATGGCACTGCCGAACGGCGGCAGGCGCCAGGCATAGAGCACCAGCAGGATGCCGGCCAGGGCCACGCAGGCAAACATGATCGAAGACAGGATACGCACCCGTCGCGTGCGCACCGGGCTGGTGGGTTCGCTGGGCGGTGTGGCGCCTTCCGGGGTCTCGGCAAGCGCAGTGGTGGTGGTAGTGCGGCTTTGGTCGGTCATCGGTTGGTAGTACCGCTGGAGGAATCGGGTGAAGCGGCCTGGCGGGCTGTGTACCACAGCCAGGAACCGCGGATGCAAATCCAGATCATGGTGAGGATGGCGATGCTGCCGATCAGCATGAACACATCGTTGTAGGCCATGACGTTGGCCTCACGCGTGGCCGCGTTGGCCAATACGCGCAGGCCGGCCTCGCTGCGCAGCGCCGGGTCGGCGAGGATACCGGCATAACCACTGCCACCGCTTTGCACGCGGGCGTTGACCAGCGGTTCGAGGTAGCTCAGGCGGTCGACCAAGTGGCTGGAGTGGAATTTTTCGCGCCAGGTCTGGAAGGTCCCCAGCAGCGCGGCGCCGATCAGGCCTCCGAGGTTGTTGCAGATGCCGAACAGCACCGAGAAACTCACCAGGTTGCGCGGGTTGGCGCGCACGTGGCTGATGCCCAGGGCCATGGACGGGCCGAGGAAGAAGGTACTGCCAAAGGCCAGCAGGAACTGGCTGAGGTACATCTGCGCCGGCCGGGTGAGGTTGCTCGAGCTGCTGTCCATGAACGCCCCGGTGGCCATGGCCAGCAATGAGATGAACAGCGGGATCACCAGGTGGTTGGGGCTGATGGTCAGGGCGCTGGTGGCCAGGCCTGCCACCGCGCCGAACAGCATCACCCAGTACAGCGTGCGCATCTGTTCGCTGCCCATGTTCAGCACCTGCAGAAACCCCACGGCGCCGGTGGACTGCTCGGAGGTGACCATGCGAATCAGGATCACGCACAGGCCCAGGCGGATGATCGCGCCGCTGCCCAGCCAGCGCGTCATCAGTAGCGGGTTCTGGCGGTTGTGCTCGATGGCCAGGCCGCTGAACACCAAGGCGATCGACGCGGCCAGGGCGACCCCTATCCACGGCGCTTCCAGCCACCAGTCGATGCGCCCCAGCGACAGGGCGGCGCAGAGCAGGGCGGTGCCGCTGGCCATCAGGGTAAAGGTCAGAAAGTCCAGCGGCTCGAAGGTTTTGAAGCGGTCGCCGGGGGGCAGCTTGAGCAGCAGTACGCAACCGAGCGCGGCCAGTGCCAGGCCCAGTTCGAACAGGTACAGGCCGCGCCATTCAGCGATCTGCAGCAGGTCTTCGGAGAAAATCCGCGCCAGCGGCAGGGCCAGTTGCGAGGCGCCCAGGCCCAGCACCATGGCCTTGAGCCGCCACTGCGCGGGGAACGCCTGAATCATGTAGTACAGGCCCAGCGAACTCAGCGCGGCCCCTACCATGCCGTGAGCGGCCCGCACGGCGATGGCCGAGTTGAGGTCGTTGACGAACAGGTGGGCGAAAGTGACCAGTGCGTAAAGCACCAGAAATACTTCGGTGAAGGCGCGCAGGCCGAACTGTTGGCGAAACTTGACCAGCAGCAGGTTCATCGACACGTTGGTCATGACATAGGCGGCGGGTAACCAGGCCATTTCCGCAGTGGTTGCGCCCAGGGCCCCTTGCAGAAACACCAGGTTGGCGGTGACCAGCGCGCTGCCCAGGCCGCCGGTGATCGCCACCAGCAGCCCGACCATGCCGAAGGCCAGGCGTTTGGCCGGTGTATGCAGGGGCGTGGAAGGGGAACCGGGCAGGCTGGGCTTTTCGTGCGGCAGCCACTGGTGAGGGGTGTATTTATCCATGGCGCAGACTGTACCCACAGGCCCTATGTCCGGCAAGCCGCCGGCAGCGCCACTGCTGGCTCAGCCCTGAGCAGCACAGAGCTCATACTGCAGCTTGAACCTGTCCATTTTTGAGGAGCAACCCCTATACCTTTGGGCGCAACTGTCTTGCTCAACTTCTAAAAGCTGGCGCGACCCCTGTAGGAGCCGGCTTGCCGGCGATAGGGCCAGCGCAGGCGCCAAAAAAGCCAAAGGTCTAAAGAACTAAAGAGCTCTGGCCAGAAACTCGGCTGTGCGGCTTGCAGAACACCTCGCCACATCCCCGGGCGTACCACTCACCACCACCGTCCCGCCCGCATCCCCAGCCCCTGGCCCGATGTCGATCACCCAGTCGCTCTGCGCGACCACGCGCATGTCATGCTCGACCACCACCACACTGTGCCCGCCGTCTACCAGCCGGTTCAGCTGCACCAGCAGGCGATCGATGTCCTGCGGGTGCAGCCCGTTGGTGGGCTCATCCAGCACATACAGCGTAGCGCCGCGGGCGGTGCGTTGCAGTTCGGTGGCCAGCTTGATCCGCTGTGCCTCGCCGCCGGACAGCTCGGTGGCCGGCTGGCCCAGCCGCAGGTAGCCCAGGCCGATGTCCTGCAGCACCTGCAGGCAGCGCCGGGCCGGGGGCTGTTCGGCAAAGGCTTCAAGCGCCTGGTCGACCGTCAATTGCAGTACCTGGGCGGTGGTCATGCCTTGCCATGTCACGGCCAGGGTCTGCGGGTTGTAGCGTGCGCCGTGGCAGGTCGGGCAGGGCGCATAGACGCTGGGCATGAACAGCAGTTCGACACTGACGAAGCCTTCGCCTTCGCAGGTTGCGCAGCGGCCCTTGGCGACGTTGAACGAGAAGCGCCCGGCATCGAAGCCAAGGGCCTTGGCCTGCTCGGTTGCGGCGAACAGCTTGCGCACATGATCGAACAGCCCGGTGTAGGTGGCCAGGTTGGAGCGTGGCGTGCGGCCGATGGGCTTCTGGTCGACCTGCACCAGACGCTTGATGCGCTCCAGCCCCGCACTCACGCGCCCGCTGCTGGGCAGTTCAGGCTCGTCCTCCAGGCTCTGCTCCTCGGGTTCGGACAGCTGTTCGGCATGGCCCAGGTGTGTACTCACCAGCTCCAGCAAGGCCTGGCTGACCAGGCTCGACTTGCCCGACCCAGAGACGCCAGTGACTGCCGTGAAACAGCCCAAGGGAAATTGCGCACTGAGCTCACGCAGGTTGTTGCGGGTGATGCCTTCAAGCCGCAACCAGGCCTGCGCCGGGCGCGGCGTGCGGCGGGTCGGCTGTTGGCCGGCGAACAGGTAGGCTCCGGTGCGCGACGCCGCGACCTGTGCGAGGCCTGGTGGCGGGCCGCTGTAAAGCACTTGGCCGCCGTGTTCACCCGCCGCCGGCCCGACATCTATCAGCCAGTCGGCCCGGCGCATGGTGTCCAGGTCGTGCTCCACCACGTACACCGAGTTACCCGCCTGCTTCAGCTGCTGCAGCGCCTCGAACAGCGCCTCGCTGTCGGCCGGATGCAGCCCGGCCGACGGCTCGTCGAGCACATAGATGACGCCAAACAGCTGCGAGTTGAGCTGGGTGGCCAGGCGCAGGCGCTGCAATTCGCCAGAAGACAGCGTCGGTGTGCTGCGCTCCAGGGCCAGGTAGCCGAGCCCCAGGTCGATCAGCGGCGCGATGCGCTCCAGCAACTCGTGGGCGATGCGTTGGGCCGCCAAGCGTTTTTCCAGGGTCAGGGTGTCGTCATGCTGCTCCAGGTAACCGGGCGCTGCCACTGCGCGCAACACCTCGGCCAGTGCCTGCAGCGGCAGGCGCGACAGCTCGCCGATGTCACGGCCGGCGAAGGTTACAGCCAGCGCCTCACGCTTCAGGCGCTTGCCCTGGCACAGCGGGCATGGGCTGGGGCGCATGAACTGGGAGACCCGTTTGCGCATCTGCGCACTCTGCGAATGCATGAACGTGTGCATCACGTAGCGCCTGGCGCCGCTGAAGGTGCCCTGGTAGCTGGGTTCGAGCTTGCGCTTGAGCGCGGCGCGGGTCTGCGCCGGGGTGAGGCCGGCATACACCGGGACGGTGGGTGTCTCTTCGGTGTAGAGGATCCAGTCGCGTTGCGCTTGGGGCAATTCACGCCAGGGGATGTCGACGTCGTAGCCCAGGGTCACGAGGATGTCGCGTAGGTTCTGCCCCTGCCAGGCCATCGGCCAGGCTGCCACCGCCCGCTCACGGATGGTTAGCGACGGGTCGGGGACCATGGTCGCCTCGGTCACCTCATAGACCCGGCCCAGGCCATGGCATTCGGGGCAGGCGCCCTGGGGCGTATTGGGCGAAAAGTCCTCTGTATACAGCATCGGCTGCCCCACCGGGTAGCTGCCAGCGCGCGAGTAAAGCATGCGGATCGAGCTGGAAAGGGTAGTGACGCTGCCCACCGACGAGCGTGCGCTAGGGGTGCCACGTTGCTGCTGCAGGGCCACCGCTGGCGGCAGGCCCTCGATGGCGTCGACATCCGGCACGCCGACCTGGTCGATCAGGCGCCGGGCATAGGGCGCGACCGATTCGAAGTAGCGGCGCTGGGCTTCGGCGTACAGGGTGGAGAAGGCCAGCGAGGACTTGCCGGAGCCAGAGACGCCGGTGAAAACCACCAAGGCGTCCCGGGGGATGTCGACGTCGATGTTCTTGAGGTTATGCTCACGGGCGCCACGTACGCGGATGAAGCCTGGCGGGGTCGGGGGGCGGGGTGGCATGGGGTGGTCCTTGGCGACGTCAAAAGCTCAAGTTAACAGGATTTCCATTGCCAAGGGCATACGTGCTCTTGTTTGTGGAAAGGGCGCTTCTACGTAGACTGTACCCACTTTCAATGGCAGTGCTGCACATGACGCTTATGCAATCTCGCTTGGCTGGTCGTATCGGTTTCGCTTCCATCAGTATCGCCGTTGTCGGCGCGCTGTTCTCCCTGTATGTGGCACTCGACTCAGGTGGCCACGCACCCATGCTCATTGGCAGCTCCTCCCTCATGTGGGCTTTGACGTTCCTTTGGCTCACCAACGTGATCACCTTGGTACTGAACGCCCTAGTATGGCTTTTTGGACGCAGCCCAAGATGGCTCAGTTGGACGTTGGGGGGCCAACTGCTGTTCATGATCGGGCTGCTACTTTTGGACGGGTGATTGCTGCGTGAGGGTTCGCTCAGTTTCGAGCCGAGCAGCGAATCGTCTGGCGCGGGGCGTACCCATTTGAATAGGATTGCCAAGCTCCCGGCCTTCGGCGGGCTTGCACTAGTACGGCGGGTGCTGGGTCAACTCGAACCAGCGCCCGGCCTGCAACTGGCGCACACCGGCCTGACCGTGCACGCGGGGGGCCTGGGATTCGCGCTGTTCGATCTGCACGCGGCTCAGCCAGTCGCCGCGCTCTTGCTTCTGCCAGGTGTACTGGCCCTGGTACTCGTAGCGTTCCAGGGCTGCGGGGGAGTGCAATTCATATACGCACCAATGTTGCAACCAATTCATCCCAAAAGCGCAAAGCCTCGTCATCATCTTTAAGTAAGTGCTCCATGAACCCCACATTCAAAGCGCTTACCTGATGCCCGATGCTGTGCTCCCGATTTCCTTCTGGAGCCAGCCCTGCATGATGCGCCCCGACAGCAAAGTCGAAAAAGTCTACCTCTACCCCAAGCCTGT